>NZ_JANYGJ010000155.1 GCF_025362455.1 Deinococcus sp.
CCGTGCCGGTTGAAATTGCGGTGGTCATCGGCGGCGAACGAGCTGTCACGGGTCATCTTGCCGGTCAGCATGCCGCTCGCCAGCGGCACCCGCGCCAGGATGCCCACATCCGCTGCCTTCGCCGCCGTGAAGAACTGCTCAGCGGGCTTGAGTCGGAAGGCGTTGAAGATAATCTGCACGGTGGACACGTTCGGGTGCTTGATCGCCGTGATTGCTTCGTCCACCGTTTCCACGCTGACGCCGTAGGCCCGCAGCAATCCTTCCTGCACGAAGCCGTCGAGAACGCCGAACACCTCAGGGTGGTCGTAGACCTCGGAGGGTGGGCAGTGAAGCTGGAGCAGGTCGAGGCTGTCTGCCTCCAGGTTCTGCACGCTGCGCTCGATGAAGCCGCGCAGGTTGCTCTCGTTATACCCGCCCGCCACGTGTGGATTCAGGCGGCGCCCGGCCTTGGTCGCCACATAAAACGGCTCGCTTCTCTCACGCCGCAGCCGGGCGATCAGGCGTTCGCTAAGCCCGTCGCCGTACACGTCGGCGGTGTCGAAGAGGTTGATGCCCAGGTCGAGTGAGCGGTGCAGGGCGGCCACCGCGTCCTGCTCGGTCACCTCGCCCCAGGTGCCCCCGATGGCCCAGGCACCGAAGCTGATGGTCGAAACGTCGTATCCGGTTTTTCCGAGGCGGCGATAGTGCATGGGGGAGTTTATAGCGCGGCGGGGGAGCGGCAGTAGGGCAGTAGGGCGGGGTGAAGAGAGAGTATGGAGCTGACTCGTGTGTCGCGGTGGCTCTACAGGAAAACCCATGAAAGGCACCGTTCGCAACTGGGGCAACAGCCTCGCCATCCGTATTCCACGCGACTACGCCAGCAGCTTGCAGCTTCGGGACGGCAGCGACGTTCGGCTCGAACTCACTGAGCAGGGCTTACTCATCGTGCCCAGTCGCCCGAACCGGCGAACGTTGAAGCTAGCTGATCTGCTCATCGGCGTGACGCCCGAACAGGTGGGCGGCGAGGAGGACCGGGGCGAGGCGCAGGGTCAGGAAGTGTGGTAGTCCCGAAGAAGGGCGATTTGATCTGGCTCAATCCGCAGGCCAGACACGAACAGGCGGGCCGTCGTCCGGCGCTGGCGCTGACCAACTCCATGTTTCACTCGGCGACTGGGCTTTTGTTCGCCTGCCCGGTTACCAGCCGCGTCCGGGGGCTGCCCTTCGAGGTGCCCCTCCCGCCCGGCCTGAGCATCGGCGGCGTGATTCTGGTCCACCATGCCCGCTCGGTAGACTGGAGGGCTCGCCAGGCGGAAGTGATCGAGGCGGTGCCGGAAGAGACGCTCTTTCAGGTGCTGGACATCCTGAACGCGGTGACGGAGGCGGTGGAATGAGCATACGCCCGCGCCCATTCGAGCGGGTTCCGGCTACACTGAAATTCTAATGCTCAAGAAGTTGAACAGGAACCGTGATGTGGTCATGCCCGCTTTCGCGCCGACCATGACCGAAGCCGACGTTCAGGAATGGCGGGCGCTGCTGGCGCAGGCCGCTCCGGCCACGCCTTTCATGCGCCTGATCGGCCTGGTGACTGGCCTGGTCGTGACCGACAATGCGCCGCCTGCTCAGGCCCTTTCGCTGCTTGGCGTGAAGGGCGTCCCGGCACGGCTGACCGAGCTGACGCAGTGTTACGCCAAGGAGCTTCAGGCGGCGCTGGACGCCGACGCCTACGCGCCACCGCCCGAACTCTCCAGCGACCTGAGCGCCGTGACCGACTGGCTGGAGGGGCTGGGCCAGGCCAGCATCCTCAACTTCCAGCGCTTTATGTTTATTCTGGTTGCCCCGGAGGACATGAGCATCCTGCGCGAAGTGCTTCTCGCGGTGGCGGCCTTTGCGTCCTGGCCGCTGGGCGCACCTGAATTGCGCGACCCTCCGGCTGAAACCCGCAAGCAGTGTCAGCGCAACCGGCAGCATTTTCTGAGGCAGTGGTCCAAGGAAAGCCTGAGTGAGCGCCGAGCCTTGATGGTCGACCTGGTGACGACGCTGGGCACCGGCTTCGCGCTGGCCTCGGTGGTGCCCGGTTTGGGACCGTCCGGCTCAGGATCGTTCGGGTCGTCGGGTCTCGGCGCTTACGACATTCTGAATTCCGGCGGCACGCGGCGCGTGGGGCGCAAGACCGGGCCGAACGAACCCTGTCCGTGTGGCAGCGGCAAGAAGTACAAGAAGTGCCACGGCGCTCCCGGTGCCGGTCCCCTCCCTGCGGTGCTGCCCTCAGTCCATGAGCCGATTTGAGCGCCTCACCGTAAGGCCCGCCGTGATGGGCGGCAAGCCGTGCATCCGGGGTCTGCGGACTACGGCGAGCACGGTGCTGGACCTGCTGGCCGCCGGATACACCACCGAGCGGATCTTGCAGGCGTACCCACTGCTGGAAGCGGAGGATATTCAGCAGGTCGTGGCGCATGCGGCTTTCCGGCTCGGCGAGCAGGAAATCGATCTGCACGCCTCGTGAGGGTGCTGATCGACATGAAGCTCAGCCCGGAGTGGGTCGGTGTCTTGAGTGCGGCGGGGCACGACGCCGTGTACTGGTCCAGCGTCGGTGCTGCGAAGGCGCCTGACCTCGTCAAGCCCCACCCTCACTGACACCCACCCCGCCCCGCCCTAAACTGTCCCCATGACCCAGCCGGACGCCAATACTTCCCACGTTCACCTGCCAGACGGCTCCTGCTGCGCACCTAAACGGTTTGCCCACCTCCACCAGCACACCCAGTACAGCCTTCTCGACGGCGCGGCCAAGCTCAAAGACCTGCTCAAATGGGTCAAGGAAGTTACGCCCCAGGGCACCCAGGCCGCCTGCGCCATGACCGACCACGGCAACATGCACGGCGCCGTTCACTTCTACAACTACGCCCAGGCGCTGGAGGTCAAACCGATCCTCGGCTACGAGGCGTATGTGGTGCCGGGCGAGGGCACCCGCCGTGACCGCAAACCCGGCGTGAGCGGCGAGAAGGGAATTTTTCATCTGACATTACTTGCCCGCGACTTTGAAGGCTACCAGAACCTGTGCCGCCTGAGCAGCCGGGGCTACACGGAAGGCTACTACTACAAGCCCCGCATCGACCACGAGCTGCTGCGCGAGCACAGCGGGGGCGTCATCGCCTTCTCCGGCTGCCTGGGCAGCGAGGTCCAGCAACTGCTGATGCAGGGGCGCGAAGACGAGGCCAAGCGGCGCCTGATGTGGTACAGAGATCTCTTCGGCGAAAATTACTACATCGAAATTCAGGATCATGGTCTGCCCGAACAGAAGCGCAACAACCCGATTCTGAAAGCCTGGGCGCAGGAACTCGGCATCGGCATGGTGGCGACCAACGACGGGCACTATGTTAAAAAGTCCGACAGCGCGGCCCACGAAACCTTGCTCGCCATTCAGACCAAAGCCGTGATGGCCGACGAGAACCGCTTCAAGTTCCCCTGCGACGAGTTCTACGTCAAGGACTTGCAGGAGATGCACCGTGCCCTGCCGCCCAGTGAGTGGGGCGAGGAGCTGTTCGACAACACCGCCCACATCGCCGATCTGTGCAACGTGGAGCTGCCGGTGGGCAAGAAGCGCGTCTACCAGATGCCCGCTTTGCCGATCCCGGTGGGCCGCACCATGGCCGAGGAACTGCGCGTGCAGACCTACGCCGGGAGCCTCAAGCGCTACCCCAACCACGTGACACTGCCGCTGCTGCGCGAGTACGCCGCCCGCAGCGTGGAGGCGCTGGAGCGCGGCGAGCGTGAGCGCGTGCTGAGCCGCGTGGACGGCTGCGACGCCGCGAGCTGCGACCAGGAGACGCTACTCACCCTGATCGCCTTCCTCGGCAGCGAGTGGGAGGCGCGGGGCAAGGCGGTGGAGGCGAAATACACCGCCTATCCGGCCCTGGAAGTGATGGAGGTGGGCGCCGTGGACGGCCCTATTCCCGATTACGCCTGTCTCGACTGGCAGCGCAGTAAGAACCTGGACCGCGATAAGCCGATGACCCTCGACCCTGGCAGCGAGGAAGAGGCCACCTGCCGCGCCCACCACACGCACGCCTTAGTTCTGCTGCGCCGGGCCGAGTACGAACTCTCGGTCATCAACAACATGGGCTTCCCCGACTACTTTCTGATCGTGGCCGACTACATCAACTGGGCCAAGGACCAGGGCATCAGCGTGGGGCCGGGGCGCGGGTCGGGCGCGGGGTCGCTGGTGGCCTACGCCATGCGGATCACCAACCTCGATCCGCTGGAATTCGAGCTGCTGTTCGAGCGCTTCCTGAACCCTGACCGCATCAGCATGCCCGACTTCGACATCGACTTCAACGACGCCCGCCGCTCGGAGGTCATCGACTACGTGCAGCACAAGTACGGCGAGGACCGGGTGGCCCAGATCGCCACCTTCGGGACGATGGCCTCGAAAGCCTGTCTCAAGGACGTGGCCCGCGTGATGGGTCTGGAGTACGCCAAGGTCGATAAGGTATCAAAGCTCATTCCCATCAAGTTCGGCAAGAGCTTTTCATTGGAGCAGGCCCGCGACGCCGTGCCGGACATCCAGCAGCTTCTGGCCGAAGATTCGCAGCTCAACGAAGCCTACGAGTTCGCGCTGAAACTCGAAGGTCTGACCCGCCACGCCTCGGTCCACGCGGCGGGCGTGGTGATCGGGCGCGACAAGCTGACCGACCTGGTGCCGGTGATGCGCGACACCTCCGGCGCGGGCATGGTCTGCCAGTACGACATGAAGGCGGTGGAAGACATCGGCCTGATCAAGATGGACTTCCTGGGCCTGCGGACGCTGAGCTTTCTGGACGAGGCCAAGCGAATATTGCGCGAATCGCAGAATCAGGACGTGGACTTCGACGAGATGCTGCACCGCAAAGTTGGTGCGCCGACGTACCAGCCAATTCCCTACGACGACGAAGCGACCTTCGAGATGCTCAGCCGGGGCGACACCAAGGGCGTGTTCCAACTCGAAGGCGCGGGCATCGCGGACGCCTCCAGGCGCCTCAAGCCGCGAAGACTGGCCGACATCATCGCCCTGTCCGCGCTCTACCGCCCCGGCCCGATGGAGAACATCCCGACCTACGTGCGCCGCCATCACGGCCAGGAAAGCGTGGACTACGTGCGCGACGGCTTTCCAGTGAGTGCTCAGTGGTTGGAGAAAATCTTATCGGAAACCTACGGCATCCCCGTCTATCAGGAACAGATCATGCAGATCGCTTCGGAAGTGGCCGGATTCTCGTTGGGCGGCGCGGATCTGCTGCGCCGGGCGATGAGTAAGAAGGATACGGCGGAGATGGCCCGTCAGCGTCAGATTTTTGTCGAAGGCGCAGGAAAGAATCAGATTCCCAAAGAAGAGGCCAATAAATTATTCGATCTGCTGGATTCCTTTGCGAACTACGGGTTCAACAAGTGTTTGACGGGCGATACCCTGGTGCCTATTGCGGGCGGCGAGTTGCGGCGCATTGAAGACCTGTACCGCGAGGGCCAAAGCGTTCAGCTCCCCAGCGTCAACGCCCAGTACCGCCTGGAGTTGCGGCCCACCGGGCAATTTTTCGACAACGGCATCAAGCCGGTCTTCGAGGTCAGGACCGCGCTCGGCAAGCGCCTGAGCGCCACCGGCAACCATCCGCTGCTGACGATGGACGGCTGGCGCCACGTCGAAGACCTGAAGGCCGGGGACCGCATCGCCGCGCCTGCCCGGCTGCCGGAACTGGGAACTACGCACTGGCCGGAGCACCAGACCGCGCTGCTCGGCTGGATTCTGGCCGAGGGCAACACCTGCCACCCCCACGGCGCCTACCTCTACAGCCAGAAGCCCAGCCAGGTCGAGGACATGGTGCAGGCCGCCGAACAGTTTGCGAATACCAGACCGACGGTCAAGCAGCGCCCGGAGCGCCAGAACGTCTACGACATCTATTTAGGGTCGGGCGTGCGGGGCAGCACCGGAGGCAAATCCGGTGTGCGGCTGTGGCTCGAAACCCTGGGCATGATCGGCGTCGGGGCGACCGAGAAGCGCCTGCCTGCCGCCGCCTTCCGGCTCGCCAACGCCGACCTGGCGGTGCTGATGGGCCGTTACTGGTCGGGCGACGGTTTCGTGTTCGCCCCCGACAACACCACGCCGTATGCGGCGACCTCTTCACGCGGTTTAGCCGAAGACCTGCAACACATCCTGCTGCGGCTGGGGATGGTCAGCAAGCTCACCGAGAAGCCTGAAGTTTATCAACACAGCAGCTATAAGTACAAAGACGACACCGCAGGCCGTACCGGCTACACCCTGCACCTGCTGGGGCGCCGCAGCATGGACCGCTTCCTGGCCGTGATCGCGCCGCATCTGGTGGGCCGCGACGACCAGTTGGAGGCCATGCAGAGTTACTACGCCGCCATGCCCGTTGACCGCCAGTATTCATATGCACAGCCGGTGGATACCTTGCCCGCTTCCGTCAAAGCGAAAGTACAGGCTGTCAAGGACGTCAGCGGTCTGACCTGGCGCGAAGTCGAAGCGCAGAGTGGTGTATGTAAGTGGCTAGCGGCTACAGTTCCAGGCATCCGGGGAAAGCGCCCGAACGCCTTCCACCTCCGCCCCCAGCCACTCTTGGCTACTCCCGTTGGTCGGGGTGATTCCTTCGTCATCACCCGCCAGGTACTTACCAAGGAATTCTACGGCGCTCCCAAGCCCCATAAGGAGGGCTTCCGGCGCAGCACCGTGCAATTGCTGGGCGAATTCTTCGAGAGCACTGAACTTCAGGAGCTGTGCAGCGACGACCTCTACTGGGACACCATCACCAGCATCGAAGCGGCGGGCGAGGCGCAGACCTACGATCTGGAAGTACCGGGCACGCATAACTTCGTGGCCAACGATCTGATCGTCCACAACAGCCACTCGGCGGCCTACGGCGTCATCACTTACCAGACCGCCTGGCTCAAAGCAAACTATCCCGTCGAGTTCATGGCGGCCCTGCTGACCGTCGAGCGCCGCGATTCCGACAAGGTGGCCGAGTACGCCTCCGACGCCCGCAAGATGGGCGTGAACGTCCTGCCGCCCGACATCAACAAATCGGCCCCGGACTTCCGAGTCGAGGGCACTGACATCTACTTCGGCCTCTACGCTATTAAAGGGCTGGGCGAAAACGCCGTGCTCAAGATTCTGGAGGAGCGCGAGCGGGCCGGGCGCTTCAAATCGCTGGCCGATTTCTGCTCACGCCTGGACAAGAACGTGAACCGCAAGGGCCTGGAAAGTCTGATCAAGTCGGGCGCCTTCGACGCCTACGGGGAGCGGGCGCAACTGCTCGGCAGCCTGGAAGAAGCGCTGGCCTGGGCACAGGGCGCCGCCAGTATGCTCAACTCCGGCATGGACGCGCTGTTCGGCCTCGACCAGACGGCGCCGGAGCCCAAACTGAGGACCGGCATTGCGCCGCTGGGTGAGCTGGAAAAACTCAAGCTGGAAAAGGACGCGCTGGGCCTGTACATCTCCGGTCATCCGCTGGAGCAGCACGAGGGCCTGCGCGAGGCCGCCAGCGTGCGGATCGCCAACCTGGAAGCCTGGTTCCTGAGCCAGCCGCCCGGCAAGGCGGTGGGGAACCGTGGCCCCCGCGTCAAGGCGGTGCTGGCGGGCATGATCGAGAACGTGGTCAAAAAGCCCACCAAATCCGGCGGCATGATGGCCCGTTTCAACCTGGCCGACGAGAGCGCCACCATCGAGCTGGTCGGGTTTAGCCGCGCCTACGACCGCATTCAGGACAAGCTGATCGGCGACACGCCCGCGCTGGTGATCGTGGAGATCGAGAGCGAGGAGGGCGGGATGCGGGTCATCGCCGAGGAAGTCATTACCGCCGAGCAACTGGAGGGCGTGCCCAAGGTCATGTACGTGGACATCGACCTCGACAGCACCTCACCGGACGCGCTCAGCGAGTTTCAGAGTGTGCTGGACGAGCACGCGGGCAGCCTGCCCACCTTCCTGAGAATGCAGGGCGCCGAGCAGTTCGTGGTCTACCAGCTCGAAAAGGGCCTGGGCAGCAGCGACGCTTTGCGGGTACTCAACGCCACCTTCCCCTGGAGCCGCTGCTACCTGGCGTATGACCAGGCCACCATCCTCAGCCGCTTTGCGCCCAAGCCCCCCGCCTGGGCGAACAG
>NZ_JANYGJ010000181.1 GCF_025362455.1 Deinococcus sp.
AAATCGGGCGGAACGGTACATTCAGACGGCGCGGCGCGGCGGATTTCGGCTCAGCAGCGGGGCCAGCCTGGGGCCGGATCAGTACTTTTTTTCGACCACCGACTCGGCGGTGACGCGCAGCATGGTGTGCGATTCGGGCCGCCGCGAGAGCACCGCGCCGTACAGCATCTCCAACACCAGCGCCTGCGAGGTCAGTGTCCCCAGCACGCTGTCGCTGAGCGGGTCTTCCTGGGTCGAGGTGAACAGCACCGCGCTGGCGTAACGGGTGATCGGGCTGCGGGCGCGGTGGGTCAGCGCCACGGTGTAGTGGCCCTGCGAGTGCGCCAGGTGCAGGTGCTGCACGGTGTCGATGGTGCTGCCCGAACTGCTCAGCCCGATGACCACGCCGCCCCTGGGCGCGGTGCTGATGGCGACCGCCGCCAGGTGCGGATCGGTATGCACCAGCGCGGTGATGCCCAGCCGCATCAGCCGGTGCGCGAAATAGATCGCCAGCAGCCCGCTGTTGCCCTGGCCGGTTAGGTCGGCGCGGGGGGCTCTGGCCAGGCGGTCAGCCACCTGTTCGAGCACTTCGGGGTCCAGAAGCTGGGCGGTGTCTTCGAGCGTTTGCGCAGTCTGGGCCACCAGGCGGCTGGCCCGTGCCCGCAGACCGCCGCCCTGGGGAATGGGACGGTTGCCCCGGCCCAGCACGTCGGCGGCCAGCGCGATCTTGAAGGCGTGAAAACCGGCGAAATCCAGCTTGCGGCACAACCGGGTGATGGTGGCCTCGCCGACGCCGACGCTGGTGGCCAGTTCGGTAATGGTCTGGTGAACCACGTTCTCGGCGTCTTGCAGCACGTGGTCGGCCACCCGCCGCAGGCTGGGCGAGAGGTTGTCGGCCTGCAACCGGATACGACCCAGGGCGCCGCCTGGAGGCGAGAAGCGGGAGACGAGGGTTTGGGTCACGCGGCCTCCGGGGCGACTGGCAAAAGGGCGACTGGCAAAAACGGGCGGGCGAACGAACGGTTACTTCGCGGCAGCATCTCGAACACCACGACGAGCTTCGGCTACACGGCAACGACGAGACAGCCCTGAGCGTGTCTCAGGCGCCGCCGAGCTTGATACTGGCCGTGAAAACAGTCTGAAGGTAAAAATTATTTTTGTCAAGCAAGAGGTGCGGTCTGAAAATTTCTATCGAATTCGAGCGGCGGGTCAGGGGAAGCGGGAAGTGGGTCGGCGGGAATGGTCGTGGACAGGCCGCAGCTCCTTTTATCCGCCGCGTCCATACACTGTGTTCAGTAGCTGCACTGTGTTCAGTAACTGGGGCAGGCTTTGCCCGAAATGCGGTAGCGGTCTGCCCGGCTCAGATTGACGGCGTAGCCCAGGTCTTGCAGGGCGGCCAGGGTAATCAGGCTGATGGGATTGACCCTATCGGTCACGTCGCCCGCCGCGCCCGACAGGATCTCGGAGCAAAACAGCGCCCCGGCCCAGTGGCCCTGGTCGGGGTCCAGCGCGATGCCGCTGCCCTGGCCGCCCAGCGCTGTGTAGGCGGCCAGCGCACGCGGCGCGGTGTAAAACCACTGCTTGCCCACCTTGCGCACCAGCGTCCGGCCATCCGATTCGCCGCTGAGCGACACGCGCTCGCCCTGCGTCCAGAGGGTGCCGACGCCCAGCGCGTGCAGCAGCTCGTGAATCATGGTGTCGAGCAGTTCGGGGGCGGCCTGGAGGTCCAGGCCCCGCGAGTTCAGGTCGATGGCGCCGTAGATCGGCAGATAGGTCTGGTCGTGCAGGTCGCAGGGCGTCGAGTCGCCGTACACCTCGTCGCCCAGGTCCTTGACCACCACGAACACGAAAAACCGCTCCACCTGTTCGCGGATAGCGGGCAGCCCCTTGTCACAGGCGCCGCCCGGCAGATCGAGCGCCACCGGCTGAAATTTCGAGGTAAGCAGGTTGGAGACCCGCGTGGCCGCCTGCTGCAAAATGACCTTCTGGGCGCCGCTCAGGGGTTTGCCGCGCAACCTCAGCTCGATGACAAACGGGCTGCTGGCGCTGCTCAGCACCGTCTGGCTGCCCGCCAGGCTGCGGGCCAGCGCCGGGTCCACCGAGCGGGCCTGCGCGTTCCTGGCGCCCAGCTCCGGAACCTTGTCGGGCATTCGTGCGCCAGGAGCGCTCAGCCCGCAGGCCACGCTGCACAGCATCAACAGGGTAGTGGTCATGCTCGCCGTGCGCCGCCTGTGCATCCTGGCCTCAGCTTAGCGCCTAAGCGGGCGGGGGTCCGGGCGGGCGAGGGGAGCGTCCACTGGGCGGCGCACCGGGCATCAAAAAACAGGAACAGATTTCTCCGTTCCTGCCTCGCTGGTCGAGGCGACAAGATTTGAACTTGCGACCCCTACCACCCCAAGGTAGTGCGCTACCAAGCTGCGCTACGCCTCGTCATTGCGAAATCGTCACTGCGAATGACGCTCAAACCAGCGACAGCCAGTGTACCGGGCTTTGGGGGCAGGGTCAAGTCGCAGCGGAGGGTCGTCCGTAGTTCAAAATCTCCTGAGCGCTGCGTCGTCCTCGGTGATCGGGGTCATAATCGCCCTGATACCCCAGGGGCGGCCCTGATTCAGCGCCCTGTTCGCTTTGCCGAGCGCGGCCAGACGGAAATACAGCGCAAAGAATTGATGCTCGATCTCCAGCGCCTCCTCGGCTGTCAGCCAGGTGATGATGGCCCCTGTCGTCGCCAGCGTCTGCGGTCCCTGCCAGCCGGTCAGGACGCCGCGCAGCTCCGCGTCGTAAAAGCATTGATCCACATCCGGCCCTTCTTCTCCAACAAAGAGCCGGGTGCCCCATTCGCGGTTGCCGGAATCCTTCAAAGCCCGCTCGAATTCTCTGGCCAGCGCCGCATTCAGCATGGCGTCGAATGGGCCGAATTGCCGCTGGAGATTCTCCAGATAATCGGCGTCCGGGTGCAGTGACTGCGGCACGAAATAGGCGCTGGCACTCGCCCGGTAGTGCGCCACCGCCCGACCTGAACGCGCCTGGCGCTTTGCTACGCGCAGCAGAGCTACTTTTTCCAGCGCCTGCACGTCGCGGTGGACGATTCGCAGGTCCAGTTTCAGCACCCGCGCCGCGCCCGACACCGTTTGCTCCGCCGCCAGGAAGCAGCCCAGCACCCGCTGCACCCGTGAATGCAGCAGCAATTTCACCTGCTCCGGTGCGCTAACGCGCTGGATGCCCACCTGGTCGCTACTCACATTCGTAGCTTACGCGGCGAGTTGAGGGAGGCGCAAGCTATAGCTATGAATAACCTCCTTCGTGAAACTGCCGCGCAGGACCATCTCGAAGCCCTCTACGCCCAGGCTAAGGCGGCCAGGCGAGCCGCCGAGTGCTGCGCACCTGGTCCACGTCGCCTGCACCGCCACGTCTGGAGCCTGTGGCTGGGGCGCTGGGGCCTGAGCGTGGTGCTGCACCATCAGGGCTGAGGGCGGCGCCCAGTCTGGACGCTCTAAGATGAGCCTATGACACTACCGGGCGTGAGCCAGGCTCAGTCGGCCTCCGAGCACATCTCCAACAAGATCGCCGCGCTCGCCGACTGGCGCGGGGCCGCCCTCGGCAGCGTGCGGGCGCTGATTCTGGAGGCCGCGCCGGACATCACCGAGGAGTGGAAGTGGGGCGACACGCCGGTCTGGTCACAGGGCGGGATCGTCTGCACGGGCGAATCGTACAAGAAAGTCGTGAAGCTGACCTTCGCCAAAGGCGCGTCGCTCGAAGACCCAGCCCGACTGTTCAATTCCAGCCTGGACGGCAAGGTGCGCCGCGCCATCGACATTCATGAAGGCGAGGAGCTGGACGCAGCCGCCTTCAAGGCGCTCATATGCCAGGCCATTGACCTCAACAGTGCCAGCAACAGTGCCAGCAACAGTGCCAGCAAGAGTGCCAGCAAGTCAAACCCCTCAGAAAAAGCGAGAGGCCCACTTCAGTAAGCCGTTCGCCGGATATGAACACCATCCAGCGTTCACACGGCTCAGCTTTACCGTAAAGCCCTCCTCACCGCGTCGAACTGCTGGACGTGACTGTGGATGGTGGCTATCCCCAATGCTCAGAGCGGCGGTCAATGCACGCTCACGCCCCGTATTTCTGCAACTTCAGCGCGTTGGCCATCAGCAGCGGCATCACGTCGGTGCCTCTGCGCAGGCCCAGGCTGCCGTTCAGGGCCTCGTCCTCGGTGTAGCGCACGGCGGGGTCGCGGCGCCCGTACTGGCTGCGGATCAGCAGCGGCACCGGATGCCAGGAGTGGGTAGAGAGTTTGCTCGGCGTGCTGTGGTCGCCCACGATGCAGATCACGTCGGGTTCCAGGGCCAGGAGCTGCGGCAGCAGCGCGTCGAACAGCTCGATCTTCTTGACCTTGGCGGCAAAGTCGCCGTCCTCGCCCGTGCTGTCGGTCTTCTTGACGTGAAAATAGAAGAAATCGTACTCGGCCCAGTGGGTCTTCAGGGCGTCCACCTTGCCCTGGAGGGCGTCTTCCTCGCCCTGAACGTCCAGCACGTCCATGCCGACCAGCGAGGCCAGGCCCTTGTACATCGGGTAGGAGGCGATGCAGGCGGCCCTGAGCTGGTAGATGTCCTGAAAGCTGGGAAAGTGCGGCACGTCCGAGTAGCCCCGGAACAGCACGCCGTTGACCTGGGGCTCACCCTTGAGGGCGACCTCGGCCTGCGCCACAAAGGCGTTGACGAGGGCGGCGGTGGGCGTGCTGGCCTCGTCGTGTCCGGCTGCGACCAGCGGCGCCACGCCGGTCTCCTGTGGGTCCACGTCGCTGAGGTTGGCACCCAGCGGCGTGCCCTGTGCCCGGAACACCACCACGAAGCGGTGCTCGCTCTCGGTGTAGATTTCCACCGGAATGCCGTTGATGGTCTGGATGGTGCCGCGCAACGTGGCTACGATCTCGGCGTTCTTGGCGTCGCTGGGGCGCCCGGCGCGGCGGTCCTCGATGATCCGCCCATCCATCAGGGTGGCGAAGTTGCCGCGCACCGCCACGTCACCCGCGCTGAGCTTGACGCCGATGCCCACGGCACTCAGTGCGCCGCGCCCGACCACGAATCTGAGCGGATCGTAGCCGAATAAGCTCAGGTGGCCGGGGCCGGAGCCGGGGGTGATGCCCGCCGCGACCAGTTCGACGGCGCCGAGTTGCGAGGTGCGGGCCAGGGCGTCGAGGTTGGGGGTTTTGGCGCTGGCCAGTTCGGTGTCGCCGCCGAGTTCCAGCGGCAGGCCGCCCACGCCGTCCAGCACGACCATCAGAATCTTCTCATCGGTTTTCTTGGCCAGTTCACGAATGGTATCGATCATGTCGGCGAGTTTACGCCGCACAGGTCAGGGGCGTGTGGAGGCTGTCTTGAGAGGCTTGTGGCTTGAGAGGCTTGTGGCGTGTGGCGTGTGGCTCGTGGGAACGGCGAAAAGCTTACGAGCTGGTAGGCCGATGACCGCACGCCTGGAAGAGTACCTGCACAGCAGAAACGCTGATACTTCTGCGATCTTTTTCCACACGCCACAAGCCACAAGCCTCACCTCAGCACCGTCATGCGCAGCAGGCCGTACAGCGCCAGCACGGCGCCCAGCACCTGAATCCATCTCTCGCTCCCGGCGTACCAGAACGCCAGGGCGCCCAGCAGCACGAACATCAGCCCGATCAGCGCACTCGCCACCGGCTCGGCGAAGCGGCCCGCCGCCGCGTACAGCACGAAACCCACAGCCAATCCCAGCATGCCCAGCAGCGGGCGAAAACGGTCCATACAGAGGAGTTTAGAGCAGTACTCCGAATTACGCCACGGGGAAAACAGCCTCCCCGCGCCTCCATTCTGCGTCCTGCTCGGTCAAAACTACTCGCTCCGCTCGGTCATAAAAAGACCCTTTTTATGACATCTGCTCTAGGGGAAGTGGAAAGTAGGAACAGCGCCGGAAGTCAGGGACATCCCACGTAACCACTCTCGTTTCGAGCGGGAGAGCACTGGCAGGACGCGCCAGGCGGGCGCTGAAGCTCTTATCGACCACCAGCCAGGCCGACGGTGGCAAAGAACTCTGCCCCACAACCCATACCCCTCTCCCCACAACCCCTCCATCAGCTCTCCATCAAGCTCAGCCGGTATACTCGGTGCCGTCTCCACAACTCTGCTCACCCACCCCCGGAGGACTTCCCCATGCGTACCCTGAAACTCGCGGCCCTGTTTGCCCTGACGACCACCCTCTCTCTGGGCGGCGCGGCTGCCGCTGGCCTGAGCGACGCCCAGGCGCTGCTCGATCAGGGCAAGTGGCAAGACGCCGCCACCCAGGCCACCGCCCTCAAAACGGCGGAGGGTTTTGCTCTGGCGGCGCAGGCGACCACCTACGGCGCCAACCTGATTCCCGACGACCAGAAACGAACCCAGTTCGAGCAGGCGCAGGAACTGGCCAAGCAGGCGATCAGCCTGGACCCCAACTCCGCCAACGCCCACTTCGAGCTGGCCCGCGCCGACGGGCGACTGGCGCAGTACAGCGGCATTCTCAGAAGTCTGGGCCTGGCTGGTGAGGTCAAGCGCGAACTCGACACCGCCATTCGCCTGAATCCCAAGCTGGCGGGCGCCTACGTGGCGCTGGGGCTGTGGAACGCCGAGCTGACCGCCAAAGGGTTCCTGGCGACCCAGGCCACCGGCGCCAACCGCTCGCAGATCAACGTCAACTTTCAAAAAGCCATCTCCATCGAGCCCACCACGCCGGTTCACCGAATCGAGTTCGCCAACGCCCTGATTCTCCAGAACAACAAGGCGGCGGCCACGGCCCAGCTTCAGCGGGCGATTGCCCTGCCCGCCAACACCTTCTGGGAAAAGCGCGACCTGGAAAGCGCCAAGGCCAAACTCGCCACGCTGAAGTAAGCAACCGACAGCTCACCGGGCGCCTCGTGATGCTGGGGCGCCCTGCTTCGTTACCTGGCCTGCTGACTCTGCGGCGCTTCTGCGGGCCAGCCGAGGCTGCGGGCGGCGGCGTATCCGGCCCCGCCCAGAGCGAGGGCCGCCAGCCCGGCACGCATCAGTGTCAGTCTGGTCAGTGTCAGTCTGGTCAGTCTCAGTCTGGGCAGTCTCAGTCTGGGCAGGCCCGGCCAGCGGTGAACCCGGACCAGTGCCCGCGCCGTGGTCTGCGGCGGCCCGAAGTCGCGCAGGGCGGCACTCCAGGCGGCTGGCGTATCCAGCATCAGCGAGTGGTCGAGCATGCGCTGGTGCAAATTGGCGTGCAGCTCGGCTGATACGTCGGCCCGCGCTCTCCGGGGCAGATGCCGGGTGGCCGCGCTCAGGTACGCCCGCACGGCGCCGGGAAGCTCAGTTACCACGTATTCGTTCACCACGTATTCATCTACCATAGTGCCCTCAGCGCCGAGTCGAAGCGCACGTAGGCGTCGCGGCGGCGGGCCAGTTCAGCCAGGCCAGCGGCGGTCAGGGTGTAGTAGCGCACCCTGGGGCCACCACGCGGCGGTGAACGTTCCTCAGCCTGGACCCAGCCGGATTTTTCCAGCCGGTGCAGCGCCGGGTACAGACTGCCCGCGTTCAGCGTCAGCAGGCCGCCGGTGCGGGCGTCCACTTCCTTGCCGATCTCCAGGCCGTAGCGCTCACCGCCCTCCAGCACGCTGAGCAAAATCAGGTCGAGGTTGCCCTTGAACAGGTTGGGAAACAGGTCGGCGTCCACGCCCCTCAGTCTGGGCTATCAGTGACTGATAAGCGTGAGAGCCTGGGGAGTGACTGGTTACTGCGGCGCCTGCTGCTGCTGTTGAGGCTGGCCCTGAGGAATCAGGCCGACCTGAAACTTGGCCTCCTCAAAGCCCTTGCCGTCGTTGACGTACTGGCAGTTGAAGGTCGCCTGGCGGGTCGGAATACCGCTGCCGAGCAACCTGGCGTCGCTGCTCAGCGACCAGCCGGGCGTGCGGGTCGGCGCCGTGGCGCCAGCGGCGGGCGCACTCAGGGCGCCGCCAGTGACGCCGCCCACCAGATCGCGGGCCACGTAGGCGACGTTGAGCCGCTGTCCGCCGGGCCGGGTGGCGAAGTCGTCGAGCTGCTTTTGCATCTCCGTTTTGCAGCCTTCCAGAAACTTGTATTTGCTGATGCCGTTGGCTTCAGAGTCGCTGAGGTACGGGTTGTTGCGGATGGTCAGCGCCGTGACGAAACCCAGCAGCGCCAGGCTGAGAACAATCGCCAGCCACAGGAAAATGCGGCCCACCGGGCTGTGGGTACGGGAAGAATGTTGGCTCATCTTGCCGCCCAGCATAGCGCGGCCTCGCGGGGCAGATGTTCGCCGTCTCCCCTTTCGGTGACACTCCACACCAGACCTTGCGTTCCTATGTCCCTAGGAATACTATGGCGTTAGCAGAGGGCGCCTCCATTCGCCGCCCGACTGAAGGAGACGTTATGGACGCCAATTTACTGCGGGGCCACCTCGACCTGATTTTGCTCGGAGCGCTGGGCGGCGGTGCCAGGTACGGCTCACAGATCATCAGCGAGGTCGAAGATCAGACCCAGGGCTATTTTCAGTTCAGGGAGGGCAGCCTGTACCCGGCGCTGCACCGGCTGGAAAAGCAGGGTTGGGTGCGCGGCGAGTTTCAGGTGTTGCCACGCGGCGGCAGCCCAGTCAAGTTCTACGCCCTGACGGCTGCCGGGCAAAGCGAGCTGCGGCGCAGGCGTGAGGAGTTCGCCCGCTTTACCCAGGCTGTGGGCACCGTGCTGGAGGGTGCATGAACCGCACCGAGCGCTACCTGAAGCGGGCCACCCTGGGCCTGTGGGGCCGTCGCCGCCGTGAGGCTCAGATGGAGTTGCGCGGCATCGTCGAGGACAAGTTGTGGCGTTTTGAGCACCTGGGACTCACGCCAGACGAGGCCGAGCGCCGCGCCCTGGCCGAGCTGGGACCGGCGCGGGCCGTGGCAGGCGGGCTGAGCCGGGTGCATATCGTGCCGGTGGGCGTGCAGGGTGCCTTGCTGCTGGGCGTGCTGGGGATGCTGGGTGTGCAAGTGGTCGCGTCAGCGGCGGGCGTGCGGGCGACGATGCAGATGCCGTCGTATGGAAAATGCAATTTCGACGAGGCGTTCGTGAAATCGCTTCCCGCCCAGGAACAGCAGGCCGCCCGAAACTACCTTACGCGAGTGGGCCGCTCAAGCGTGGAAGCGCTGTGTCGTGAGACTGCGCCTGGCTTGTTGACCTATCTCAAAATTGACGACTTTTTAGGCGCCTTAAA
Source organism: Deinococcus sp. (assembly GCF_025362455.1). Taxonomy (GTDB): domain Bacteria; phylum Deinococcota; class Deinococci; order Deinococcales; family Deinococcaceae; genus Deinococcus. The sequence goes on from NZ_JANYGJ010000181.1 coordinate 9,208, forward strand.
ATCTGCTGGCGTGAGTGTTACACCGAAAGATGGAAGTAAAAGCCAATATAGATACCTTCTTAAGTTTCCAGGTGAAGTATTCCCAATTGATTTCGATTTTTCAAAGATTGGCGCTGGAATTGTCAAACAGGACGGAGATTACATAGAGGCAGGTCTTCTAATCAGCTTTCTGAAGGAGTATTTCAGTTTTCCGATAAGTATACGTGGGGTTGAAAATCCAACGCTTCGCATATCGGATGTCAATGTACAGTTGGGAACGGCGACGACGCCCTTTCGAGCAGCGAACGTACTGGCGCCTGTGGTCACAGAACAACTACGTGTTGACCAGCCCGAACAGTTCAAGGTTTTGATCAAGGAAAACGGCGTGGACACTGGCAGATTTTACGCCCGAATCGGCACTGGACCAGACAGTGGCGCGAAACGTGGCGTGAGTTTGACTGTCAGTGCGCCTGACAACACTTTCTACGGCGTGTTGCTGAGCCAGTACAATCCAAAAGCACCTGGAATGCATAGCGACCTCTACCAAATCGCCATTCGCCCGGCTCAATCTGGCCGACTCTGGCTCGGCAGCGGGCTGGAGCCGACGCGCCTGGTGGGTTCGTTTGCCGACTTGCAGAAGGCGCATACCGGTGGGGGGCAGGTGGCGCTGCTGCTCAAAATCACCTCTGGCGGCGATCTGCGCGACGTGAAATACGAGATCGTGCCGCCCGCACAGGTTCAGCTCGTGCCCGCCAGGCCCTGATTCGCGCCTCACACCTCCGGCAAAAACCCGGCCACCCGCTCCATCAGGTCGCGGGCGGTCAGGTCCAGCCGCACCGGAGTCACGCTGACAAACCCGTCTTCCACGGCGCCGAAATCGCTGTCGTCCGCGTACTCGGCGCGTGGCTTGCCCGACACCCAGTGGTACTCGCGGCCCTCCGGGTCTTGCCGGGTCACCAGCGTGTCCTCGTAGCGGTGGTCCGACAGCCGGGTCACGCGGGCGCCTTTGATGTGCGGCGGAATGTTGACGTTCAGCAGCGTGCGCGGCGGCAGACCGTGCTCAAGCACCCGCGCGACCAGTTTGGCGGCGTAGGCGGCGCCGGGGGCAAAGTCGTAGTCGCCGCCGCTACTGATCTGGCTCAGGGCAATCGCCGGAATACCCAGCGCCAGGCCCTCGATGGCCGCCGCGACGGTGCCGGAATGGGTCAGGTCGTCGCCCATGTTGGCGCCCAGGTTGATGCCGCTGACCACCATGTCGGGGCGGCCCAGCAGGTTCACGCCCAGCACCACGCAGTCGGCAGGTGTGCCGTCCACCCGGTAGGCCGGAATGTCGCCGAAACCCGCCGCCGCCGTGTGTTTGAACCTCAGCGGGCGCCGGAAGGTGATGCCGTGCCCCACGCCGCTCTGCTCCACGTCCGGGGCGACCACGTAGACGTCGGCCACCGCCGCTATGGCCAGGGCCAGCGCCTTGATACCCGGCGAGAAGATACCGTCGTCGTTGGCGACGAGCACACGTTTACGGGCCGGATGGGGTTCGGGGGAGGTCATGGAGCGTAGGCTAGCGCGAATCGGTCAGACTGTTTTCTAACCAACCCTGGTCACCCCTGATGCGCCGAGAGGGCCGCCCCGATCACGCCCGCGTCACCGGCCAGCAGGGCGCGGCGAATGACCACCGGGGCGAAGGCCGCGCCGTATTCCTGGGCGTAGCGGTTCACATGCTCGAAAAAGTAGTCGCCCACCGCCGCCACGCCGCCGCCGATGACGAACACCTCCGGGTCGATCAGCTTCTGGATGTCGGCAATCGCCACCCCGATGTGCTTCATGGCCTGCTCGACCACCCGCCGCGCCTGCGGGTTGCCCGCCTGGGCCAGCGCAAAGGCTTCGGCGGTGCTCACCTCGCGGTTGAGCGCATAACTGGCGTCGCGGGCAATCGCCGTGCCGCTGGCGACGGCTTCCAGGGCGCCGTCTAAGCCCGCGCCGCTGACCGGGCCGCCCGGCATCACGGTGACGTGACCCAGCTCGCCCGCGATGCCGCTGTGGCCGCGCCAGAGTTGACCACCGATGACGATGCCGCTGCCGATGCCGGTACTGACCGTCACGTAGACGCTGCTGCTGGTCCCTTTGGCGGCGCCCAGGGTAGCTTCGGCCAGGGCGGCGGCCTTGGCGTCGTTCTCCAGGGTCACGGTCTGGCCCAGGCGTTCGCGCAGGCCCGCCACCAGCGGCACGTCGGTAAAGCCGTAGATGTTGGGCGCGAACTTGACGCCGCTGCGGTCAGCCGTGAGCGGCCCCGGCACGCCGACGCCCACAGCGTGCGCGTCGGGATGCAGCAGTTGCAGCGCCCGCACCTGGGCGGCGATGGCGTCGAGCACGGCGACCCAGCCGGTTTCGGGGGTCGGTTGAACGTGGCGCTCGTGCAGGTGCTCGCCGCGCAGAACGCCGGTGGCGATTTTGGTGCCGCCCACGTCCACGCCGATGCTGACCCGCTCCTGTGAGAATGAGATTGACATGTTGGCTGACAGTCTAGCCTGGCCTGGCAGGAGTCCTTTCATGCCGGAGGCCAGTTGTTTATCATGCCGGAGGCCAGTTGTTTATTCCTGCTCGGCTTCGGTGCTCAGGCGGTCGAGCAGTTCGTCGGCCTCGCGGTGCTGGACTTCGGGGACGTACAGGCCCACGTCGCCCATGTAGCCGCCGGTTTCGATCTCGATGACCGGCGAGGCCATCACCCACTGAAACGGGGTCCGGATCACGCTGACGATGCCGTGGCTGCTCAGGGTCCGGCGCAGGCTCTCGGCGATCAACCGGGGCAGGGTATCGAGGCGCACCCAGACGTCGCCCTGGTACATGGCCCGGTCCGGGGCGCCGAGAATATCACCGCCGGTCACGGCCCGGTCACGGCTACAGGCCCGGTTACAGGCCCAGTCACAGGCATGAAGGTCCAGCTCGCCAGTCTCGACATGCTTTGTACTGTAGAGCACCCAAGCGCCCACGGACGCCGGAGCAGTTGGGAAAATGGTCTAGACTACGCGGGTGAAACTGCGTCTGCCGCACTGGGAGGAAGTGCGCCGCCTGCCTCTGACCATGATGATCGCCAGCCTGCTCGCGGCGCTGGGCATCGTGCAGATGTGTTTTTTGCTCGGCCACGGCATTTACCGCTCCGTGACCTGGCAGCAACAGACCACTCAGGTACGCGCCCAGGAAGCCCAGCTCAGGGCCGACGTGCAGATTTTGCAAGACGCCCGCGACCGCGCCAGCGACCCGGAGTATCTGAGCGCCCTGTCGCGCTGCCTGGGCTACGTCGGCAAAAACGAACAGGTGCTGGTGGCACAGAGCGCCGAGGAATCCAGCCTCGGCAATTGCGACCCGGTACGCCTGCCCTGAACGCCTGCTTGGCCTGAATGCCCAGTCGGCCTGAATGCCCAGTTGACCTAAACAAAAAGGCGGCTGGCGTTGCCCGAAAATCATTTTCCACCCAGCATGTTATCTAGAAAACCGGCCTCTCTTCATGCGGCGCCAGAGTGGCAGCAAGTGTCGCCCTGAACCTCATAACGGGGCGCCTGCTCATCGGTACCCCCGGCGCCTGCCCCCAGGATGCGAAATCTCACGCTCCGGATGAGCGTAAATCTCAACTGCCTTGAAGAAAGACGCTATACTCTCAAGCAGGAGCTGTTTCAGGTCAGAGGTGCTGGACTCTGAATGTTCGCCTGGACGTTCGCCTGGTTTGGGGGGGGCCAGCCGGGAAAGTGAAGGCGCCGCAAGTAAGCCGTGGGGGAGCAGCGTTCAGGTGGGCAGCAGGCCCCCCCGATGCACTGCGCGAGGTCGAGTTGAAGCAGATCACCATTCTGGCACAGCCCGCAGCACTCAACGAGCGGCGGCAACGGCACCAGCAGATTTTCAGAACGGCGCTGCTTCTCAGCCTGCCGCTGGCGCTGGTGGTGGGCTGGGGCTCGCTCAATGGGTCGTTGCCCGTGTGGTGGACGCTGTTTTTGCCCTTACCGGTGCTGCTGATCTTCGCGTTGTGGGAGCGCCGCCGCCGCCAGTCCTCGCGCTACGAGGCGGGGGTGCTGGCGCTGCTGTGCCTCAACGGCGTGGCCTTCAACGTGCTGCGCCTGATGGGTACGGCGGTGCCCAGCAGCACGCCGGGCTCGTTTGCCGATCTGAGTCTGTTGCTGCTGATGGCGGGCGTTTTCTTGTTTCAGCGGCCCCGCTGGGTGCTGGCCACCGCCGCGCCCTACGCCGGGTTTCATCTGATGGTCAATCTGATACTGACCCTGCATCAGCCGTCCGCCGCCCGCTGGGTCAATCTGCTGATGCTGATGACCACCCTGGCGCTGTTCTCGCTGCTGTACATGTACCGCCGCTGGTGGGAGGAAGCCCACGAATCGCAGCGCCGCTACCAGACCCTGGCGTTTACCGACGAGCTGACCACCCTGCCCAACCGCCGCGCCCTGCAAGGCGTCTGGAAGACCTACAGCGCCCGCGATCAGGTGGCGGTGATGATGGTGGACATCGACCATTTCAAACAGGTCAACGACCGCTACGGTCACGCCGAGGGCGACCGGCTGCTGTGGCTGGTCGGCCAACTGATTAGCGCCCAGCTCGCCGAGCACTCGACCCTGACGCCGCCGATGCGGGCTCAGCGCAAGGCCAGGGTGGGGCGCTGGGGCGGCGAGGAGTTTCTGGTGCTGCTGCCCAACTCCACGCCCACCCTGGCCTTCATGATGGCCGAGGCGATCCGCGAGGCCGTCGAGCACTCCGACGCGGGCGTGCCGCTGACCGTCAGCCTGGGCGTGGCCCTGCGCCGGGGCGGCGAGGACCTGGCCGATACCGCCGTGCGGGCCGACGCGGCGCTCTACCGCGCCAAGCATTCAGGCCGCAACCGCGTGGTGCTGTACGAAGACAGCGGCACCGACCCCAACCGCCAGACCGCCGAGCTGATCTACGAGGAACACCAGCCGGTCCAGGGAACGCCCAGAGATCTTCAGACGTTCTGAGGGCTATTGCTGGACGGCGCACGGACTGGAATGGATCGGGCTGGAATGGATCGGATGCCGCCGCTCAGCCCCGGCGCAGCTCGCGCAGTTGCCTGTAAAGGGCCTGCTCCTCGTCGCTGAGACTGGCGGGCAGCACCAGATTGAGCTTGACGTACAAATCGCCCGCGCCCGCTTTGCCCGGCCAGCCCTGACCCTTCAGGCGCATCCGGCGCCCGCCGCTGGTGCCTGCCGGAATGTTGAGGGTCACGTCGCCCTTGAGGGTCTGGACCCGCACGCTGCCGCCCAGTGCAGCCACGTCCACCGGCACGTCGGCACTGGTGCTCACGGTGTCGCCCTCCAGGTCGAACTTGCCGTCTTCGAGCACCCGGATGGTCAGCAGCACGTCGCCGCCGCCCGGTCCCTGCCCGGCCAGCCGCAGCCGGGCGCCGTCGCGGGTGCCTGCCGGAATGCGGACCTGGAGGCGCTTGCCCTCGATCTGAATGGTTTCCTCGGAGCCCGCGTAGGCTTCCTGCAAGGTGACCTGCAACTCGCCTTCCACGTTCTGCACGAACCGCCTCCCGCCGCCCATCCCCGACATCAGGTCGTCGATGTTGACCTGACCCTGGTTGCCCGCGCCCCGGAACCCGCCGCGCCCGGCCTGCCCGAACAGCCCCTGGAAAAAGTCGCTGAACTGTGACGGATCGAAGCCGCCCATATCTGGCCCCGCGCCGCCCGCACCGCCCCAGGCCCCCGGCGGCACCTGTCCGGCGTGACCGTACTGGTCGTAGAGCTTGCGCTTCTCGTCGTCGGAGAGCACCGCGTAGGCTTCCCCGATCTCCTTGAAGCGCTCGGCAGACTTGGCGTCACCGGCATTCTTGTCGGGGTGGTACTGCTTGGCCATCTTGCGGTAGGCACTTTTGATCTCGCCCTCGGAGGCGCTGCGCGTCACGCCGAGGACGTCGTAATAGTCTTTGTAGGCCACTGGGGCACCTCCTCAGGCGATTGGCGGGCGTGCAGGAAGAGCGGAAGTGGGGAGTGGGAAGCAGGGAAAGAGCTGGGACTTGCCGCTTTTTGGCTTTGAAACGGCGATTGTTCGATTCAACCACTCACGCTTCTAGGTCGGGCAAAATGAGCGCCGCGATTGCCCTTAATCTGTTCCCACTCCCCACTCCCCACTTCCCTCAACCCTTCCTGCTCACCACCACCCGCGCCGGGCGCACCAGCCGCTCGCCCATGCGGAAGCCGACCTGGAAGACCTGAGCCACGGTGTCGTCAGTGTCGCCGGGAACGACTTGCAAGGCTTCGTGCCACTGGGGGTCGAACGCTTCGCCTTCCTGGCCGGTGGCGCTCAGGCCCAGCTTCTCGAAAACGCTGAGCACCTTGCCCTGCACCGCCTGCATGCCGGGAATGAGTTTGCCTGGGTCGGCAGTGCCCATCTCCAGGGCACGGGACACGTCGTCGTAGATGGGCATCAGGGCCTCGGCGGCGCGGGCGACACCCTTGTTCTCGGCGTCCGAAACGTCTTCCTGGGTGCGGCGGCGGTAGCTTTCGAAGTCGGCGGCCAGGCGACCCAGACGGCCCCGCAGGTCGGCGTTCTCCTTTTCCAGCTCGTC
>NZ_JANYGJ010000215.1 GCF_025362455.1 Deinococcus sp.
ACTCGTCCACCACGCCCTGCAAGGCCGCGTCGTTCAGGCGCTCCGCCTTCAGGCGTTCCGCCCGCTGGACGGCGTGCAGGTCGTTCACGGCGCGTTCCAGGTCGTCGTTGACGATCACGTAGCGGAAGTGGCGGGCTTCCAGAATCTCCTCGCGGGCGCGGGCCAGCCGCTTCTCGATCTGGGCGGGCGTCTCGGTGGCGCGGCCCTCCAGACGGCGGCGCAGCTCACCCAGGCTGGGCGGCATGATGAACACCAGCACGGCCTCACCGGCCTGAGCGGCAATCTGCATGGCGCCCAGCACCTCGATCTCCAGAATCACGTCCTGGCCGCGTGAGAGCGCTTCCTCGATGGGGCCGCGCGGCGTGCCGTAACGGTTGTCGGCAAACTGGGCGTGCTCCAGAAATCCGCTGCCCTGGGCGTGCGACTCGAACTGCTCAGGAGTCACGAAGTGGTAATCCAGGCCGGGGCGCTCACCTGACCTGGCGGCGCGGGTAGTCCACGACACCGAGTAGAACACGTCCTGCTCGCGGAGCCACTGCTCGCGCAGGGTGCCCTTGCCCACGCCGGACGCGCCGGTCATGACGATCAGCAGGCCGCGCCGGGCATGCAGGCCCGCCGCCTGTAAACCCGCCGCCTGAAGGCTCACCGGGCGGGGCGACTCGGACTCAGTGGTGGGTTGCGGTCCGGGTGAGGGGGGCGTCGCCAGCATCCCGTCAGCATAGCGCCCACCGGCCCGCCGTCAACAGTCTTTTGTCTGCCCCACGCCCCCGCAGACGGAAGACCGACCACCTTCCCTGGGCCTGTTTTCCGTCTGTTTTCTGTTTGCTCTCTATCTGTTTTCCTCGAACTGTTGCTCTTCCAGGCCCAGTTCCAGGCCCAAACCGTCGTCGTTGAGCAAAATCTCCGGGGTCTGGGGGCGAGCGAAGCGCAGGTAGTCGAGCCAGGGCGGGATGTGGCCGAGTTGCCGGACCAGCAGGGCGATCTGGGCGGTGTGGCGGACCTCGTGGGTCATGACGTTCCACATCAGTTGGTCCAGGCTGGCCGTCGGCGAGGCCGGGTCGTCGCCCACCAGCTTGACCAGCGCGTCCAGGTCCGGGCCGCTGTCCAGAAAGCTCACGGTCCGCGCCTGGACAGCCTTGCCGTAATCCACGATCCAGCTCAGTTTGTACTGCTCGGCCTGCGGCTTGACCCAATCGTGGGCGAAGGCGCTGGCCTCCAGACCGTCGCCGCGTGCGATGACATGCACCCAGTGGTCTTCCATGTCGGTGACGTGCAGCAGCAGATCCTTGATGTTGTGAAAGCGGTCGCCGTCGATCAGTGGGGCGTTGAGGTCGGATTCAGGAAGCGCCCGCAGAAAGTTCCACAGTTGCTCTCGTGCAGCAGCCAGGTACGTGTAGTATTCGCGGACATTCATGAGGTGCCCTGAGCATACTCCCATTTGCGTCTGCGCGGAGTTCTGGGGCCGTCTGAATCTGACTCGCGGTCGTCCAATCCGGAAGTATTGTATTTCCAATTACAGATATTTAGATGCTGCCCTTTTTGCACAAATCACCACCCAGAAAGCCGAAATCGACGCCATCTGTCGCACAGGGCAGCCTTCTATATAGCTGTATATAGTTGACACGAAATGGCCGATGTCAAGTGGTCGGCTCAAACGAGTCGTCCGGCCAACCGATCAGTCCAGCCGAGCAAAATTAGCCGCGCTCACTCAGGGCCGTCAGCAGAGCCTCGGCTTCCGGCAAGGTCTCCAGGCGCACCAGGCGCTCACGCAGCGCGGTGTCCAGAGAGCCTGATGGTGGGTGCCCTGCCTCCAGATACTCGGCGCCCAGGTAGCGCGGCAATACCTTGCGCATCTGTTTCATGCCGCGCCACTCGCCGTACCAGCTCGCGTTCAGGCGGGTGTGGCGCAGCGCCGTTCGTGCCCGCGTGGGCAGGTCCGGCGCCTGAAAGTCCGGCACGCTGAGTTCGGTAAAGATCCAGGGCTGGCCCACCGCACCACGCCCGATCATTACGGCGGCCACACCGCTGCTCAGGCGCTCACGGGCCTGCTTGGCGCTGAGCACGTCACCGCTGCCGATCACAGGCACCTTCACGCTGGCGGCGACCTCGGCGATGGCGTCCCAGTCGGCCTGACCGGTGTAGCGCTGGGCCGAGGTGCGCCCGTGGACCGTAATGATACTCGCCCCGGCGGCCTCCAGACCCTGCGCGACTTCCACGGCCCGGTTGGTATCGTAGCCGAGCCGAATCTTGGCGCTGACATCGAGCGGCACGGCCCCGCGCATGGCCCGCACCAGCTCGAAGGCGACTTCGGGGGTTTGCAGCAGGCAGGCCCCGCCCTTGCCCCTGATCTTGGGCACCGGGCAGCCCATGTTCAGGTCGATGGCGGCGGCCCCGAACCACTCGGCGGCGCGGCGCGAAGCCTCGGCCAGAATTTCGCTCTCGGCGCCGAAGAGTTGCACCACCCGGCCCACCTCGCCCGCATACGGCTTGCCGATGATCAGGTCGGCGTCCTCGTTGCCGCAGACCAGGCCGCGTGCGCTAATCATCTCGGAGACGGTCCACAGCGCCCCGGCCTCGGCACTGAGCTGGCGCATGGGCGCGTCGCTGTAGCCTGCCATCGGGGCCAGCACCGCGCCGGGGTACGCCGCCGTGCGGCCTGCGAGGCGCCGGGCGTAGAAGCCGCGCTGGTCCGGCGTGGTCGTAGCGGGGGTGATCTGGAGCGGCGCCGTCATGGCTGCACAGTAGTGCATGGGCGGCGCTCGGAATTGGGGCAGCGCTGAGGTTCAGGTCCAGATTCTCCGGGTCAACACTCAGAACGGCAAAGACCTGGGCAGCACTTCATTCATCGATTTGTCAGAACTGGGCGCCTATGCTGGGGTCGTTTCCTTCAGTGCCGAGAGCGTTTGCGAGGCCGCCAACCTCAAGTCCTCATCCTGGTGTCCTAACTTAATCTAAGCCACGCCGAACCGAATACTGGCCGTTGCCAGTCGAGCACCGCACTGTTGCCGAAGCTCCGTGTTACCGAAACGCCGTGCTGTCGACACTCAAGGCTGCCTCAAACTTAACTCTGGGCCACCGGACCTGCGGGCACCGGGCGCCGCCGACCAAGGATGGACCGTGAAGGACGTGCCGTGAACGTACAGGGGACCAGCATTCAGGCTGCCACCACGGAGCTGAGCATTCAGAAGGTGGCGCTTCAGCACGCGCCGCTGCTGCACGGGCTGTACCAGGCGGCGCCGGGTTACTTCGCGCTTCTGGGCAGCGCCCTGCCGTCGCTTCAGGAAGTCACCCGCGACCTGGAGACGGCCCTGTACGACCCGCGCCGCTGTCTGGAGTTGCTGTATGCGGGCGAGGAACTGATCGGCAGCCTGGATTACAAGCTCGATTACCCGCAGCCCGGCGACGTGACCATCAACCTGCTGCTGATCCGGGGCGACGTGCAGTCGAGCGGGCTGGGCCGCCGGGCCGTGCGCGACCTGGAAGACCGTTTGCCACGCGCCAGACCCGGTGCCAGGCGGCTGCTGGCCAGCGTGCTGGGCGACAATGCGCGGGCCGTGCGCTTCTGGGAGAGTCAGGGATTTACCTTCGCCACCGACGCCCGCCCGGTGATGACCTGGTACGCCAAACCGCTTCAGGTGCAGGCGACGGCGCCGCGCTGATCTCCCGCACCCAGTCAGGTGAACGCCGATGCAGGTGCATACGGCTCTTCTGGGTCGGGACGCCGTCGCCCTACCACGAGGTCGCCAAACAGGTACGCCCCGCAGAGAACCTCGCCCCAGGGCTCCTCGACGGCGCTCACAGGCCCTGGCGTGAGCAGCCTCTATGCTGGTGTGAGCAACCTCTAGAGCAAGTGGCATAATAAGTACATGCGAACGATTGTGGGCGCCAGGGGCTACGGTATCGAGCTGAGAGAACGCATCGTCAAAGCCGTCCAGAACGGCGAAAATATCGATAACGTCGCTCGGAAGTTTGAAGTGCAT
>NZ_JANYGJ010000272.1 GCF_025362455.1 Deinococcus sp.
TACATCCAGTCTTTCCAAAAGCTTTTGACCCGTTCGCTGAAGCTGGGGCCGGTGCGCGGGGCTTTGGGCTCCTTGGGCTTGGCTTCCGGCTTGGGCGCCGCCTCCGGCTTGGTGGTCACGATCACCTGCGGGTCCGGCGACGTGACCGTCACGGGCGGCTTGGTGGTGGCTACGGGCGCGGGCTTGGCGGCAGGCTTGTCGAGTTCGTCGATGCTCAAATCGGCGTTCTCGTGGGTGGCGCCGTAGAGCACCAGGCCCACCGAGGTCGCGTGCAGCGGGCCGGACACGATATCGGTCAGACCGCTGACGCCGCGCGGTTTGCCGATCCGCACCGGCAATCTAAAGCGCTCGCGGGCCAGCTCGGAGACGCCGCGCATCAGGGCGCCGCCGCCGGTGATGACCACGCTTCCGGCCACCAGTTCCACCGGCCCCAGCCCCCGGTCGATCTCGTCGCGGATCAAATCGTAGATCTCGCTGATGCGCGGCTTGATGATGCGCGACAGATCGAAGGCGCTGATGGCGTGGGTATTGCCCGCCGCCGTGGTGATCTCCAGCGTCAGGTCCTGGTCGGCCAGTTCGGGCAGGGCCGCGCCGTACTTGCGCTTGACGTTCTCGGCTTCCTCGACCGGGATTTTCAGAATCTGCATCAGATCGGCGCTGACGTGATCGCCGCCGATGGGAATGCAGGCGCTGTGGGCCAGGTTGCCGCGCCGGAACACGCCCACGTCGGTGGTGCCGCCGCCCATATCGATGACCACGACGGTCTGGTCGCGCTCGCCCGCGTCCAGCACGGCCAGCCCGGAGGCCAGCGACTGCAAGACGAAGCCCTCGGTAATCAGCCCCGCCTCCTGCACGCAGCGGCGGACGTTGGCCAGCGGCCCGGCGGTGCCGGAGACGATATGCACGTCGACTTCGAGGCGCACGCCGTGCATGCCAACTGGGCTCTTGATGCCCTCCTGGCCGTCCACGACGTATTCCTGGGGAATGGCGTGGATGACTTCCAGGTTGGGATCGAGCGGCACGGCGCGGGCGTTCTCGATGGCGCGTTCCACGTCGCCCGCCGTGATCTCCTGGTTGCGGCGGATGGCGGCCAGGCCGTGCGAGGTGGTGGCCTTGACGTGGTGGCCCGACACGCTGACGTAGGCGTGGCTGACCCGCACGCCGCTGACCCGTTCGGCGGCCAGGATGGATTGCCGGATGGCGTGGGTGGTGCGCTCCAGGTTGACCACCGCGCCGCGCTTGATGCCCTCGCTGGGCACTGTTCCCTCGCCGATGATGTCCACCGTGCCCTGGGGGCCGATCTCGCCGATGACGGTGGTGATTTTGGTGGTGCCGATGTCCAGCCCCACGATAAACGGGTTATTTTTCATCTCTGGACGCTCACTCCCCACGGGTAAAGATTGATACGGCCCCCTTGGGCCTGGGTTTCGATGGCTTTGGCATACTTGAGCAGCAGCGCTGGGTTGCCGCTCCAGATGGTGCCCTGACTGGTGTGCACCGTGAGTCCGGTTGGTGTATACGTCACTGACTGGACATTGTAACGCGCCAGAGCCCTCGCCGCGAACAATGACTCGGCCATGCGGCCTGGACCCCAGCCCGAAATGACCGGACCGGTGGCCTGGGCGCCCGGCAGCGGCGTGCCGTCGGCGGCCACCACGCTGATGACGCCCTTGCGGTCACGAAGCTGGGCCACCGGCAGGCGCTCGGTGACCTCCACTTTAATTCGGTCTGGAAAGACCCGCGTGATATGCGCCGACTCGACCCAGGCGTTGTCGGCCAGCGCCTGTGCCCGCCAGGCGCCGTAGTAGAGCCAGCCGAAGGGCCGCTCGTTACTCAGGCCCGCCAGGCGCTTGACCTCCAGCAGCGTGAGCTGTTTGTTGCCGCTGACCTCCACCGTGCGAATCGGCAGGCCGTACCACAGCCCGGCAGCGGCCCCAACGGCAATCAGCGCCGTGAGCATCACGCTCAGGAAGACCCGGTACTGCCGCCACAGCGAGCGCCTGGGTTTCGGCGCTGGGGGAACTGGGGGGGGTGGCCCGGTGAGGGCGGGTTCTGGCAGGTCCGGTTCTGGCAGGTCCGGGTTTGGGGCGCTGGCCTGGACGGGCGCCAGCGTCTCGTAAACCTGGCGAATGCGTCTGGGCCGCGCCGCGTCGAAGGGCGGGCGCCAGGTACGCGGGCGAGGTTCTGGGGTCATGGCTGGCCCTGCGGGGGCTCAGTGGGGAGTGATACGGGATTAACTTGACGCTTGACCGTCTCAGCGGGTCGCTGTTGACCCCTCTCCTGCGGAGCTTTACAAGTCGCCCCCTGCGGGTGACTCGCAGAGCCGCAACGCGGACTGGTACAGCGCCAAAGGCGAGGGGAGCTGCGAAGCAGCGGGGTGAGGGGGCGACCTGATGGCGTTCCCGCCCCATGCATGGCATTTTCCTTAATCTCGTTTGGCTCGTGGCCTGTGAGAAAGGCGAGAGAAGTTAGGAGTGGGGAGTGGGGGAGCTTGATCTCTGCTCCGCTGCTCACGGCCATAGCTCGTACTCCAGTTCGAGTCGGATGCCCACCTTCTCGCGGATCAGCTCCAGCAGGGCGTGAACGTCGGCGGCGGTGGCCCCGCCCAGATTCACGATGAAGTTGGCGTGGTCCGGCGAGATCATGGCCTGGCCCATCTGGCTGCCTTTGAGCCCGGCGGCGTCGATCAGTTGTCCGGCGCTGACCTTGCCGCCTGAGCCGTCGCTCGGATTCTTGAAGGCGCAGCCGGGCGTGCGCATCTTGGGCTGGCCCTTACGCGCCAGGTCGGCGAAATCCATCTTCGCGCCGACGGCTTCCGGCGTGCTGTAGCTCAGTTTCAGGCGCACCCGCGTGACGATGTGGTTGCGGGGAATGGCGCTGTCACGGTAGCCCCAGGGCAATTCACTGGGGCTGAGCTGACGCACACTTTCCGGCGTGGCGATCTCCAGCGTGTGTAGCCCGCCGAACATCTCGCCGTAGCGGGTGCCCGCGTTCATCCAGACCGCGCCGCCGACCTGGGCAGGCACGCCCACCGTGCCCTCCAGTCCGGACAGGCCCGCCTGACGCAGCCGCCGCAGCAGGCCGGGTAGCGGCACCCCGCCGCCCACCCAGCCGGTGATGAGCTGACCCTGGGTGCTTTCGGGGCCGGGGGACAGGTCGGTGACGGCGAACTCGCCCGACAGCCGGATGACCCGCTCGCTCAGCCCAGCGTCGGCCACCACCAGATTGCTGCCGCCGCCCAGGATGCGGTAGGGCGCCGCCATCGCCTCGGCGAGCTGGGCGTGGTCACTCACGGTCCAGACCTCGGCCTCGCCGCCCACGCCGATGGTGGTGAAGCGCGACAGGGGCAGCCGCTCCACGCGGGCGCCGGTGCGTGAGCCGCTCAGGGCGGTCACGGCGTCGACCCGGCGAGCGCCCTCGCTACCTTCCAGACGTCGCCCGCGCCCATGCTGATGATGATGTCGGTGCTCAGTGCGCTGGAACGCAGGTAGGCCACGGCGTCCTCGCGGCGCGGCCAGTAGCGCACGGCCTTGTGGCCGTTCTCGCGCAGCCGCTCGCTGATGAGGGTGGCGTGGATGCCTTCAATCGGCGGCTCGGAGGCGGCGGCGATATCGAGAATTAGCACCTCGTCGGCCAGCATCAGCGACTCGGCCAGGCGCGGCCAGCTCTGCTGGGTTCTCAGGAAGCGGTGCGGCTGAAACACCACCCGGACCCGCCGCCCGGTCTGGTGCGCGGCCTGCACAGCGGCGGCGACCTTGGTGGCGTTGTGGGCGTAGTCGTCCACGATCAAGGCCCCGTTCAGGTACCCGATGTGCTGCCAGCGGCGCCCCGGTCCCCGGAACTCGGCCAGCGCGGCGGCGGCTTTGCCAAACGGCCCGCCGTAGAGGTCGGTGACGGCCAGGGCGGCCAGCGCGTTGAGCACGTTGTGGGTGCCGGGCAGGCTGACCCGCGCCTCACCGAGCACGTTCACAGACTGGCCCGGCAGGTGCTTCTCGACGGTAAACGAGGTGCCGGATTCGTCGGGCTGGACGTTCACGGCGCGGTAGCTGCTGCCCGGTGCCGTACCGTAGCTCAGCGCCTGTGGATGGCCCTCGGTGAACTCGCTCAGGCCCGGCCAGTCGGCGCAGTAGAGCACCCGCTCGGCCTGGGTCACGAAGCGCCCGAAGGCCGCGTGCTGCTCCTCGACGCTGTGCCAGTAGGTTGCCAGCTCACTGCCCTCGGCGCCGCCCACGTGGTCGTCCTCGGCGTTGGTGAACACGGCGGTCTGGGCCACCGCGTACTGGAAGTGGCGGTCCGATTCGTCCACCTCGGCCACGAACGGCCCGGCGCCGATGCGGGCGTTACTGCCGCCTAGCCCTGAACTGTTTGATTCCGGGCCGTCCAATTCAGAGCTGCCGAACTCCGGCACGATGCCGCCGACCAGCGCCGAGGGATCGAGTCCGGCGCCGATCAGGGCGATGGCGATCATCGAGGTGGTGGTGGTCTTGCCGTGCGTGCCGATCACGCCGATGGAGGGCGAGGCGGCCAGCAGTTCCTTCATCAGCGCCATGCGGGGCCGGACCTCAATGCCTGCCGCCCGCGCCGCCTGGAGTTCGGGGTGCTGCTTGTCGATGGCCTCGGAGGCGATCAGCACGTCGGCGCCGTGAACGTGGGCCGGATCGTGGTGGGCGTGTACGGCGATGCCCTCGCGCGTGAGCTGGGCGGTCAGCTCGGAGGGTTGCTCGTCGCAGCCGCTGACCGCGTAGCCTTTGGCCCTCAGCAGCCGCGCAAAGGCCGACAGCCCGATGCCGCCGACGCCCATCAGGTGATAGTGCAGGCTGGAAACAGGCTGGCAGGTCGGCAGGTCGTTGGTGGTCGTACCGGTAGGGTCGACAGCGAGGGCCGCGCCTCCGGGTCGGATGGTGGACTCCCGCAGGGCAGCGGCAGTGAGTTGGGCAGCAGGGTGGGTATCGGTGGGTTCGGTCATGGGTTCTGTGTTGATCTGGTTCGGGTTGATCTGGTCTGTGTTGATCTGATTTGCGTCGATCTGATTTGTATTGATCCGGTCTGTACCCGCAAAATCCGCATTCATACCGTCTGCGCTCCGGCGTGGGCCAGCACCAGATCGGCCAGTCGCCCCGCAGCGCCTGCGGGTGAGCGGGCCAGGGCGGCGGCCTGCATGGCGCGGCGGGACTTCTCCGTCAGACACTCTAACACTGCCGCCCCCAGTTGCGCCGAAAGTACTGACTGCTCGACCACCTGCCCGGCCCCGGTAGCCTGCACGGCGCGGGCGTTGAACAGTTGGTGGTTCTCGGCGGACTGCGGCAGCGGCACCATGATGTCCGGTACGCCGTGAAACGCCGCCTCGGCCAGCGTGCCGGTGCCTGCGCGGGTAATCGCCAGGTCCGCTACTGACCAGGCCGCCACCGCGTCCACGTAGCCGACCGGGTGATACCAGGGCAAGTCGGCCACCACAGGCGCGGTCTGCTCTATCCAGCGCGGCCCGGTGGCGTGCAGCACCTGCACCGGCCCATAGGGTGAGTGTCCAGCCGGAAAGGTGGCCCGCAGGATGTCCGGCAACGCATTGTTCATCGCCAGGCTGCCCTGTGAGCCGCCCATAACGAGGATGGTCATTCGCCCCGCGTCCAGCCCTAATCCAGCCAGCGCTGCCCCGCGCTCCAGCCGCTCCTCGCGCACCGGCATGCCGACCAGCACGCCCTTGGCTGGCGGCAACCCGGCGACCACCGGATAGGCCGTGCCCACCGCCTTCGCCCGGCCCGCTGCCAGGCGCTGGGTCAGGCCCAGGCGGGCATTTTGCTCGTGCAGCACGGTGGCCAGCCCCAGGCTCTGGGCGGCTAACACGCCGGGTAAGCTGGCGAAGCCGCCGTAACCCACGACCACCGCCGGACGTTTCCCAGCCAGATAGCGCCGGGCTTCTAGCACGCCGCGTCCGGCCCGCAGCAGCTCACGCGGATCAGCTCGGCCCTGGCCGCTGCGGGCGAGCTTACCGGCCTGGACGCCGAAGAAGGCCAGGTGTTGCTCAGAGGCGATGCGCTGCTCCATGCCGCCCTGCTGGCCCAGCAGCGTGACGGTGTGGCCGCGCCGGACGAGTTCGTGGGCGGTGGCGACGGCGGGGTAGATGTGCCCGCCTGTACCGCCGGTAGAGAGAACAACAAAGGTCATTGGGCGGAGTCTAGCAAGCTTGGCGCCGGTCAGAACACGGAGTCAGGCCTCGAATCTGTTGGCGAACGTCATTGCAGAGCCTGTTTTGCTCAGGATGGATGCTCCTGGCAGCACTGACTGGGTTGCACATCCCCACCACTCAGTCGGCGGCGGTCATCTCGCTGGTCTGCTCCTCTTCGGGCAGGGCACGCCGCACCTCGCGCAGCGCCGAGTGGATAATCGCCAGCGCCACCGACATGGTGAGCATGCTGGAAAAGCCGTAGCTCACCAGCGGCAGCGGCACGCCGGTCACCGGGAAGATGCCCGCCGCCACCGCCAGATTCACGAAGGCCTGGCCCACGATCATGTACATGGCCCCCGTCGCCATGATGCTCGCGCCGTGCAGCTCCGGGGTCATCGGGCGCACGCGGGCGGCGATCTGGCCGACCTGGAGGGCCGTGAACACCACCAGCAGATACGCGAAAATGACCATCGTGACGCCGATCAGGCCCGTCGAGAAGCCCACCGAGGCGATGGCCAGGTCGGTGTGATCGGCGAAGTACGGGTAGCGCGGCGCCTCCGGTCCCTGGCCCCAGAAGCCGCCGTAACTCAGGTCGCGGTGGGCCATGCCGATCTGATCGAGGCCCACCGGGACGCTGCCCCCGGTAGGCTGTCTGCGGGCCAGAAAGTCGAAGAAGCGTTGGGCGATGTACTGGTGTTTTTCCAGGTAGATGCTCAAGCCCGGCAGCGCCAGCAGCGTCAGGGCGAACAGCAGCGCGGTGATGTTGGTAAAGCGCACCCCGGCGGCGTACATCAGCACGATGCCCAGCGAGAAGATCAGCACGGTGGTGCCCAGGTCCGGCTCGACCAGCACCAGCAGCGTGGTCAGTGCGATCATCAATGTGGCCGAGATCAGTTTGCGGTACACGCCCCGGCGCGAGAAGAAGCTCGCCAGCATCATCACCAGCGCCAGCTTGGCGAACTCGGAGGGCTGAAACTGGAAACCGGGGACGTTGAGCCACCTCTTGGTGCCCGGCGAGGCCTCGGTGCCGACTCCGACGACCAGCACCAGGATCAGCAGCCCCAGCGAGATCAGCCAGACCGGCGTGGCCATCTTCAGGAAGGCTTTGGGCCGCAGCCGGGCCAGCAGCAGGGTCAGCCCCAGCGCCAGCAGCGCCCGCAAGAGTTGCTGCGGAATAGATTCCGGCTGGGCGGTGGCGATGCCCAGCGTGCCCAGTGAGAGCAGCAGCACCTGCGCCAGAATCAGGTTGGCGCTGAGCATCGCGGGTTTGCTGATCGGGCGCGGCGCCGCAGCCTCGGTGCTGAGGATTTCGGCGGATACAGGGCCGCCCGGCAGTCCTTCGGTGGTCACGCTCGCACCTGCGCCGTATGTTCTGGAACAGCAGCGTCCATTCCGGCCATCTCCAGGGCGGCGGCCCGGAACAGCTCACCGCGTTCGGCATAGTCGCGGAATAGATCGAAACTGGTGCCGATGGGCGAGAGCAGCACCGTACCGCCGGTGTGCGCGGCGTCTGGGCCGAGGGCGTCTACCGCCAACCCGACCGCCCGGCGCATCGTTTCCTCACCGCTGGCTTCGGGGCCGTCGCCTGCTGGGGTCAGCACGAACGGCAGTCCCAGGGCGCGGGCAAACTTCTCGCCGTCCTCGCCGAAGCCCACCACGCAGCTCACCCGGACCGCCGCCGCCCGGCGCAGCGGTTCCAGCTCGGCGCCCTTGTCGCGCCCACCGACCAGCCAGGCGATCGGCGGCCTGGCGCGTAGCAGGGCGGCTTCCACCGCCAGGGTGCGGGTGGCGATCGAATCGTTGACGAACCGCAGTTCGCCGCGCCGCGCCACCGTCTCGAAACGGCCCCCGACCGGCTGGGCGCCGCGCAGGGCCGCTGCCAACACGTCCGAATCGGCAGCCCGGCCCAGCCGTCTGAGCAGCCCCTCCGCCGCCAGCAGCGCCGCCGCCGCGTTGGCCGGATGGATACCGTCGGGCAAGTCGGCCACGTCCAGCACGGGCGTTCCGTCGCTCAGGCCGAGTTGCGTTGAGCTGAAATGAACGACCTGTGCCCGCGTCGTCACGTTCAAACCCTGCGGCAGTACCAGCCAGTCCTGCTCCGTCTGGGCGCGGGTGATGTTCAGTTTGGCGGCGTGGTACGCCTCCAGGCTGCCGTGCCGGTCCAGGTGATCGGTGGCCAGATTGGTGATGACGGCGACCATTGGCGCAAAACCCACCACCCGCTCAAGCTGAAAGCTCGACAGTTCCACCACCGCTACCCCGGTCTCGTCGCTCAAATCGTCCAGTACGTCCAGCAGCGGCGGGTCGATGTTGCCGCCCTCGCGGGCGTTCAGGCCACACGCCCGCAGCAGCGCGGCGATCAGCACGGTGGTGCTGCCCTTGCCCGCCGTGCCGGTCACGCCGACCATCGGCAGCGTGGGCCGGGCGCGGGCGGCCAGCTCGACTTCCCCGATGATCTCGGCGCCGCCCCGGCGCAACGTCTCCAGGTCCGGGTGGTCGATGGGCACGCCCGGCGCGGCAATCACGGTGCTGTACACGCCGCTGGGATCGCCCGGCACAAACCCGAACTGGGCGGCCAGATCGAGGTCTTCGGCGCTGGGGCGGGCATCGAACCAGTCGGCCCGTGCGCCGCTGCGGGCCAGAAAGCGCAACACGCCGCGTCCGCTGCGGCCCAGGCCATAGACCAGCAGGGTTGGAGAAGCAGGGCGTGGAGAGGACACGCCCCCAGCGTAACGCTTTTGCGGCGGGGGAGTGGGGCGCGGGGCGCGGGAGAGACGATTGTTTTCGCGGCGGTCTGGAGCTGGCCGCTATGACCCGTCCGCTACGCAGCGAACAGGCGGCGAGGCCCGGTAGATGCCGCTCTGTTCAAGACGCTCTGCGAGTCCGTCTGCTGCGTAGCGGGTGGGGGGTTATACCCGGCAACGCCCGAAATTCCTGCGCCCCACCCAGCCCTTCGCCGTTCCCACAGGTCACAGGCCACAAGCCACGCGCTACAAGCCTCCTATCTGCCCCTCCAACCAGCTCACCGTCCTGGCCGTCACCTCTGCCTGTACGGTGTCGTTGTACAGCTCGTGGTAGCCGCCCTCGACTTCGAGGTACTCGACGGTGGGCCGGGGCGTCTGGGCGTCTCCGGCCTCGGCAGCAAAGCGCCGCGAGCCGCGCACGTCGGCGATGGTGTCGGCGCCGCCGTGCAGCAGCAGCGTGGGCAGTCGCCAGCCGGGCAGACCCGCCATCACCGCCCGGCTCAGGCGCAACATGGTCGCCGCCGTCAGGGCCGGAACCTTGCCCCGGTAGACCTGCGGGTCGTTGTCGTAGGCGCTGACCTCCCCGGCGATGCGCGACAGGCCGCCCGAAGCCAGCGCCGTGACGGGCAGTCTGGGCAGCAGTTTGCCCAGCACGCCGCTGAGCGTCTTGAGCAGCGCCGGTTCGTCCTCGCCGACCAGTAGGGCCGGGCTCGACAGGATCACGCCCGCCAGCCCACGCGGGTCGCGCAGCGCCGAGGTCGCCGTAATCAGGCCGCCCATGCTGTGCCCGAAGGCGAAGACCGGCACGCTCAGGCCGCTCAGGGCCGCCCTGGCCTTCAGGTGATCCTCGACCAGATGGTTCAGGTCCACCACCGCCCGCAGGCCCGGCGACTGTCCGTGCCCGCGCTGATCGTAGGTGTAGACGCTGAGCCCGGCGCCGTTCAGGGCCTGAATCAGCCGCCCGTAGCGCCCGTGATGCTCGGCGTACCCGTGGCACAGCAGCACCGCGCCGCGCTCAGAGTGGGCCGGAAACTGAGCGCCGTGCAGGGCCAGGCCGCCGAAATCGGCGCTCCAGGGAATTGACGTGGATGGTGACATGGCGTGAGTGTAGTACGGGGGAAGTGGGCTGTGGGAACAGAGGGGGAGTGGGCTGTAGGTCTTGATCTTTTCCCACTCCCCACTCCCCACTCCCCACTTCCACTAATAACGAAAGGCCCGACCACCAGGGCCGGGCCTTTCGTTATCTGGCGATTTAGAAGCGGAACTTCAGGCCAGCGGTAATCGAGCTGATGCTGTCGTTGGTGCCGTCGAAGTAGTAGTGCTGGCGGGCCTCGCCGAAGATGGCCACGCGGTCGATGACGCGGTAGTCCACACCGATCAGCAATTCGCCGAGGGTCGAGCTGCGCGAGAAGTTGTAGCCGCCGCCCACGCCCAGGATGCCGTCGAAGCGTCCGGTGGTGCCACGGTAGGTCACCAGGCCGCTGGCGCTGTTGCCGGGGGTGGTGCCGCTCACGCGGATGTCGCCGGTCAGGCGCACGCCGAAGTTGCCGAACAGCGAGTCGTTACCGGCCATGAGGCGAACCATCGAGCCGGTGTTTTTCTGCAATACGCTGTAGTACGTCGCGCCGATGTAGTTGCCGTAGCGAAACGGCGCGGCGGGCGGCACGAAGTCCTGGCCAGCCGGGCCGACCTCGCCCTGGGCACCTGCCGGACCCGCCGGGCCTGCTTCGCCTGCCGGGCCTGCCGCGCCGTCAGCACCGTCGGCGCCTGCCGGGCCTTCAGCGCCGTCAGCGCCCGCCGGACCTGCTTCGCCAGCCGGGCCAGCGGCGCCGTCGGCACCAGCCGCGCCCGCCGGGCCAGCCTCGCCAGCCGGACCCGCCGTCCCTGCGGTGCCTGCCGCGCCACTACCCGCTGCGGGCAGGTTGGCGAGCGCTTCCTGAAGGGCCGCGATCTGGTCGCGCAGGTCGCTGATCGACTGATCCTGGGCGGCGAGCTGGGCACGTAGCTCTTCGAGCCCGGCCAGCGCGTCGGCCACGCCCTTGCGCAGCACGTCGAGCTGGGCGGGGTCGAAGGTGGTCTGGTTGGCGGGGAGCTGGGCCAGCAATCGGGCCAGCACCTGAGCGACTTCCTGGCGGGTGGCCGCCTGGCACCAGTCGAACTGGCCGTCGGGGTAGCCGATAAACAGACCTTTCTCGACCACCAGTTTGATGGCTTCCTTGGCGTAGGTGCCTTCGGTGCAGGCCAGCGTCACCGGCTTGGGCATGGCCGCAGCGGGTTTGGGCATGGCGGGTGCAGGGGCCACCGACACAGGCTTGGCAGGCGCCACGATGGGGGCGGGTCCAGCGCCACCGGCCAGGGCGGAGCCGCCGATGAGCAGGGTCAGGGTCGTGCGAAGAAAGGCTTTATTCATGATTCCTCCGTGAAAAAGTGGGTGAGGGCAAGTGGGTGAGGGGCTGAGTAGAGACGAAAACTCGCATCTGGCGGCTATTGTGTCATAAAACTCAATCTGGTGAGCAACCCGGAACTGATCCTGCCTTCATGAAAGCAGTCCGGGGATGAGAACGTTTCTCATCTGATGTCTCAGTATGCGGCATTACTTTGCGCTGGGCAAGGTGCGGGCTTTGGTGATTCCTGAAGGTCTCTAGCGAGTTTTTTCATGCAGGTGCGGCCCCGGTGGTGCCTCATGAGCGGTATGGCAAATATTGAACGGAAAGCAAACGCCCTCTGGATGGGCGATCTTCGCAGCGGCAATGGCACGCTCAGCAGCGGCAGCGGCGTGCTCAGCGAGCAGAAATACAGTTTCCAGACCCGCTTCGGCGAGGAGAGCGGCACTAACCCCGAAGAGCTGCTGGCGGCGGCCCACGGCGGCTGTTTCACCATGCAGCTCTCGGCCATCCTGGCGGGCGACGGCCACCCGGCCCGGCTGCTGGCCACCGACGCCACCTGCGTGATGGAACCGGCGGGCGCGGGTTTTAAAATCACCAAAATGATCCTGAAGGTGCGCGGCGCCGTGGACGGGCTGGACCAGGCGGGCTTCGAGGCCGCCGTCGGCAAGGCCGCCGAGATGTGCCCGTTGAGCCAGATCATGAAAGGCAACGTGCAAATCGAGCACGAGGCGGTGCTGGAACACTGAGCACTGAGGTACTGAGCACTGAGAACCGAGCATGGCCCCCCAGCGCGTCTGGCGGGGCTTTTTGCCGGGTAGTAGCTTTCAAGTTGTCATCCTGAACGCATTGATAGGGTCTCGCCGTTCAACGACGAGACCCTTCGCTGCGCCGAGGGTGACGAGAGTTCTGGTTTCTGACACTGAAATGAAACTACCGGATTGCGGAGCGCCACTGTTCCCGATTTTCTTCCAGAGTATCCGCCCAAAGCTTTCCGCTCGGACCCACCCGACTGGCTCTAGAGCAGATGTCATAAAAAAACCCTTTTTATGACCGAGCGGAGCGAGTAGTTTTAACTGAGCAGGACGCAGAATGGAGGCGCGGGGAGGCTGTTTTCCCCGTGGCGTAATTCGGAGTACTGCTCTAGAATCTGCCCCATGACCGACACGACCCAGGCCAGCAATCCAGCAACCATCCAGGCGTCCGTGCCCCACGCGGGCGAGTGGTACAAGAGCGCCGTGTTCTACGAGCTGTCGGTGCGCACCTTTGCAGACGGCAACGGCGACGGCAAGGGCGATTTTCCGGGGCTGACCGGCAAGCTCGATTACCTGCGCAACCTGGGCATCGATTGCCTGTGGCTGCAACCCTTCTTTCCCAGCCCACTGCGCGACGACGGCTACGACGTGGCCCATTACACCGAGGTCCACCCGGACCTGGGCACGCTCGACGACTTCAGGGTGTTCGTGCGCGAGGCCCAGACGCGGGGGCTGCGGGTGGTCATCGACATCGTGACCAACCACGTGTCCGCCGAGCACGCCTGGTTTCAGGCCGCCCGCAAGGGGCCGGTGCTGCCCGACGGCTCCGAGAACCCGTATTACCACTACTTCGTCTGGAGCGACACCGGCAGCGAGTACAGCGGCGCCCGCATCATCTTTACCGACACCGAAACCAGCAACTGGACCTATGACGATCAGGTCGGCAAGTTCTTCTGGCACCGTTTTTTCTCGCACCAGCCGGATCTGAATTACGACAACCCGGCAGTGCAGGCCGAGATTCTGAACGCCGCCCGCTTCTGGCTCGACCTGGGCATCGACGGCTTCCGGGTGGACGCCGTGCCGTACCTGATCGAGCGCGAGGGCACGAGCTGCGAGAACCTGCCCGAAACCCATGAGGCCTTGCAGGCCATGCGCGCTATGGTCGACCGCGAGTATCCGGGGCGGTTGCTGCTGGCCGAGGCCAACCAGTGGCCCGAAGACGTGGCCGAGTATTACGGCTCCGAGGCCACGCCGGAGTTCCACATGTGTTTCAACTTCCCGGTGATGCCCCGGCTGTTCATGAGCCTCAAGCTCGAAGACACCTCCAGCATCCGCGACATCATGGACCGCCTGCCCGCCATTCCGGCCTACGGGCAGTGGGCCACCTTCCTGCGCAACCACGATGAACTGACCCTGGAGATGGTCAGCGACGACGAGCGGGCCTTGATGTACGCCGCCTACGCGCCCGACACCCGCATGAAGATGAACGTGGGCATTCGCCGCCGCCTGGCGCCGCTGCTCGACAATGACCGGCGCCGCATCGAACTGCTCAATACGGTTTTGCTGGCCCTGCCCGGCAGCCCGTTTCTGTACTACGGCGACGAGATCGGCATGGGCGACGACCTGTCGCTGCCCGACCGCAACGGCGTGCGGACCCCGATGCAGTGGAACGCGGGTATCAGCGGCGGCTTTTCGGCGGCGGCTCCGGCAGACTGCTTTTTTCCGCCGATTCAGGACTCGGTCTACGGCTTCGCCCGCGTCAACGTGCAGAGCCAGGAGCAGGACCCCAGCAGCCTGCTGAAGTGGACCGCCCGCCAGCTCGAACTGCGCCGCCGCCACCCGGCCTTCGCGCAGGGCGACCTGACCTTCATCGACACCGGCAACCCCGCCGTGCTGGCCTTCACCCGCCGCACCGAGGGCGAAACGCTGCTGATCGTCAGCAACTTCGCCGCCAACGCCCAGGCCGCGCTGCTCGATCTCAGCGCCCATGTTCACCGCGTCCCGGTCACGCTGTCGGGTGCCAGCCCCTTTGCGGTCATCACCGAGGCGCCCTACCCGATGACGCTGGGCAAGTACGACTACTACTGGATGCGGCTGAATTGACCATGAGCATCTGAAGCTGACACTGACGTGGCCAAGAGAGGCGAGGGGCCGTCCCTGAGCCTGGGGCCACCACCATGAGCATCTGAAGCTGACACTGACGTGGCCAAGAGAGGCGAGGGGCCGTCCCTGAGCCTGGGGCCACCACCATGAGCATCTGAAGCTGACACTGACGCGGCCAAGAGGGGGGAGGGGGCGGGGCGGGCAGCGGCCAGGCGTGCCCAGGGGGACGAGTGCCGCCCTCATGGGCGTGCGTTCACGAGGAGAGTCCGTTCCGTCCAAGAAGGCCCGGTAGGTGCCGTTTTGCACAAGCGGTCAGGCCCGGTAGGTGCCGCTCTGAACAAGAAGATGACGTCCCCGACCCTAGGGCCACCACGGGAGCAGTATGTGCTCGCCTGAAAGCTCCGTTTTCTTGCGGTTGGAAAACATGATACCGTAGGCCAGACTACATTTACTTTGCAAAACATACCGATTGACAAAATAAAGTTAGTTGGGTTAAACTACCGTTCAGTCAGGCTCTGCCGACATCGTGCATCCCTGATTGCGCGGCCAAAATCTGAAGGCCAGCGATCACCACAGGAGAAAAACATGACCAAAGTATTGTACATCAAGGGCAATCCCAAGGGCACCGAGCAGTCGTATTCGCTGCGGCTGGGCCAGGACTTTATCGCCGCTTACCAGGCCGCCCACCCGGACGCCGTGGTCAGTGAACTCGACCTGTACGAGGACCACATTCCCCTGATCGACGCCGACGTGATGACCGGCTGGGGCAAACTGGCCGCGCAGAGCGAACTCAGCCACCACGAGGCCAGCAAGGTGCAGCGCCTGGGCGAGCTGGTCGATCAGTTTCTGGCGCACGACATCATCGTGATCGCCGCGCCGATGTGGAACTTCGGGTATCCCCCGATGGTCAAGGCGTACATCGACGCCGTGTCGGTGGCCGGTAAGACCTTTACCTACACCGAGAAAGGTCCAGTCGGTCTGGTCAAGGACAAGAAGGCCGTTATTATCGAGGCGCGTGGCGGCCAGTACAGCGGTACGCCTGCCAGCGCGGTCGTGCATTCCCAGACCCACCTGAGCGCGGTGCTGGGCTTCCTGGGTATCACCGAGATCAGCACGGTGCTGGCCGAGGGCCTGAATCTCGATCCCAGCAAGGCGGAAGACATCTACGCCGCAGCCAGCAGCCGGGGCAAGCAGATCGCCGCCTCGCTCGGCGCGTAATTCGCTGATCCTGGCCACCCGTTGACCCTGACCACCCGTTGACCCTGACCAGCAGCGGCGGTTGACCGACAGTCGTTGACAAGCACAGCAAAAGGCGCCCCACTCGGAGGCGCCTTCTTGTTTGCCGACTCGCTCAGCGGCTGTTGAACAATCTCAAAATGAACAGGAACATGTTGATGAAGTTCAGGTACAGCGACAGCGCCCCGTAGATGGCGCCCTTCTCGGCGTTGTCGCCGTCGATGCCGCTCAGCGCCATGTTGCGCAGCATCTGGGTGTCGTAGACGGTCAGTCCCGCGAAGATCAGCACGCCGACCATGGCGATGATGAGGCTCAGCGCGGTGCCGCCGATCCAGATGTTCAGGATGCTGGCGACGATCAGGCCGATGATGGCAAACAAGAAGAAGCGGCCCATGCCCGACAGATCGCGCTTGATGGTGTAGCCGATGACGCTCATGGCCCCGAAGGTGATGGCGGTGGTGCCGAAGGCCAGATACACCGAGGGCAGCGAGTAGACCATCAGCAGGCCGGAGAACACCAGGCCGGTGATGGCGGCGTAGACCATGAACAGGATGCCCGCCACCAGGCCGTTGATGCGCGGCAGCAAAAAGCCGATGCCGAAGACGACGGCGAGTTGCACGATCAGCAGCGGAAAGCGGAGGCCAGCCACCTGCCGGGCCAGGTCCAGATTCGAGGCGGTGAGGTAGGCGATAACAGCCGTCAGGACCAGCCCAGCCGTCATCCAGGAGTAGGTGCGGTTCATGAACGAGCGCACCACGGTCTCAGTGCGAGTAGCAGTCATTTGCATAGACACAGGATACGCCACGCCTCTGAGGAAGGTTCCGGTTTTCAGCACCCTCCGCCTTGGTCAAATCTTTATTTCATCTGGGCGTTATCCGGATTGAGCCGCTGATCGTCACTCCTGCTACAAATTCGGGGGCTCACCGGGCACTCACCTACGCCCGGCGTCTCAGTCGCGCAGCAGCAGGGCCGCCGGGAAGAATTCCAGCAGCTTGGCCAGCGCGATCTTCTCGCCTCTAACCGTGAAACGCTCACCCGTGAGGGCGTTGCGGTAGCTGCCGCCGGGCAACTTCAGGGTGCGGCTGCCCCAGATTTCGCCCAGCGCCCAGGGCGTTTGCTCGCGGGTCAAAGTGCAGGTCAATCTCGGCGCGACGGTCACGGCCACCTGGCTACCGAGCTGCCGGGCGAAGGCCAGCACGTGCTTGCCGCCGCTGAGCGCCTGGTAACGGCCCTGGGCGAACAGCTCCGGGTGCTCGGCGCGGGCTTGCAGGGCGGCCCAGGTGATGAGCAGCTTGACCTTGCCAGTCTGGTAGCGGCCCAGCAGCTCACGCGCCAGACCGAGTGAATCACGTCCATGCCGGTCCTCGATGCGCTTCAGGGCGGCGCTCAGGCGGGCAAAGTTCACCGGGCGGCGGTTGTCGGGGTCCATCAGCGACTGGTTCCAGCCCTCGGTGCCCTGGTAGGTGTCGGGAATGCCGGGGGCGCTCAGCCGGATAAGCGCCATCGACAGACCGTTCTGGGCGCCGTAGGGGCTGACGCGGCGGTGCAGCTCACCCAGGCTGCCTATGAACTCCGGGGTGGCCAGCAGCCCGCGCACGGCGCCGTCCAGGGCCTGTTCGTAGCGCTCGTCGGGCGCGGCCCAACTGGTGTGGAGCTTGGCTTCCCGCACCGATTTGAGCATGGCGGCGCTCAGCCGGTCAGCCAAACCTTCGGTAGTCCCACCGAGTGGCCCGCTACCCAGAGGAAAGGCGCCCAGCGCGTTCTGGAAGAACATCATCAGGTCGGTGTGGCTGGGTGCGCGGACCGGCGCCCCGGCCTCGCCGAGCTGCACCTCGAAGGGCCGGGCCAGGCGGCTCCAGACGCTCAGGTAGGCTGCCCAGGTCTGCGGCAGCTCGCTGAGCACGGCCAAGCGGGCGCGGGTGTCCTCACCGCGTTTGGTGTCGTGGGTCGAGGTGGGGTTCAGGGCGCCGGGCCAGTGCTCGCCGCGCTCCCTGGCCTGGGCGTGAAAGGTGCGCGGCGGCGTGCCGAACAGCGCCGGGTCGCCGCCGACTTCGTTCAGGCTCAGCAGCCGGGCGTAGCGGTAAAAGGCGGTGTCCTCGGCGCCTTTGGCGGTCACCGGCCCGGTCAGTTGCTGAAACTTGAAGGCGAAGTCGGCGTAGCCCTCCCGTGTGGCGGCGTCCGGGGCGTCCAGGGTCAGCACCGAGCGCAAAAAGGCAAACAGCGAGGCGTCGAGTTCGCGGTCCAGTTTGCGGGCGTCGGCGATGGCCCGGTCGATCTTGGCGTCGTCTCCGCTCTCGCGCCCGCCGCCGGGCCGCACGTACGTCCGGTACACCGGAAAGGCCGCGATGACCGCCCGCAGCACCTCGCGCAGACTGCTGAGCGTGAAGTCGCGCCATCTTAGATCGGCCTCGGCCAGCCGCTCCAGGTGCTCGGCTAAGACGTTGACCTCGGAGGCCAGGCTGACGCGCTGAATCAGCTCCTTGGCGGTGTGCAGGGTCTGGCCGTAGCTTTGTCGGTCCCCGGTGAAGCGCCGGTAGATGCCGCCGATCTCGTCCTCGGCAGCCGCGTCTATGAGCACGCCGCCGAGTTGCGCCAGAAAATCGTAGCCGGTGGTGCCGTGGACCGGCCAGGCAGGCAGGCGCTCGCCCGGCTCCAGAATCTTCTCGGCGACCACGTACAGCGGCCTGTCGCCCGGCGCGTACTCGGCGCCCAGCACCTCGGCGGCCCGCTGTTGCAACTGCTGGAAGTACCCGGCGGGGTCGTACAGGCCGTCGGTGTGGTCGAGCCGGACGCCGGAAATCACGCCCTCCCTGACGAGTTCAAACAGTTTGCTGTGCGCCCAGTCGAAGACACGGGGGTCCTCGACGCGCAGGGCGGCCAGGTCGTTGATGTCAAAAAAGCGCCGGTAATTGATCTGTTCGGAGGCCACTTTCCAGGAACTCAGGCGGTAGTTCTGTTCCTG
Source organism: Deinococcus sp. (assembly GCF_025362455.1). Lineage (GTDB taxonomy): Bacteria > Deinococcota > Deinococci > Deinococcales > Deinococcaceae > Deinococcus. Next base: position 18,348 of record NZ_JANYGJ010000272.1, read on the forward strand.
AATCAAAGCGTCCAGGCGCGGCAGGTCGGCGTTCAGCTCGGCTAGGGCCTGGGCGAGCGCCCGGTTCACGGCGGGCAGGGCGGCCAGCGCCGAGAGCCGCCGGGTCATCACGTCGGTCTCGCGCGCCCGGCTGCTCCGGTCTTCATTTGACAGCTCGCCGCCGCTGCGCGGCAGGTTCAGCGCCTGAAGCGCCAGGGACGCCAGATCGAGCCGGGCGTCGCTGGTGTCACTCAGCTCGCACAGCGCCCAGGCCCGCTCCAGAATCGGGGCGATGGTGCGCGGCGAGAGCGGAAACAGCCGCCCGAAGTAGCGCAGTCCCAGTTCGCCGCCTGAGCGCTCGGCGGTCAGTTCGCCGCTAGAAAGAACCTGACCGTACTGATCGCCCAGCACCGGCAGCAGCACCTTGCCCCGCAGCGAGCGCTTGAGCGGCTCCCAACTGATATCGAAAAAGTGGGCGTAACGGCTGGCTTGGCCGTGGCGCAGCACGTCTTCCCAGTAGGGGTTGTGACCCGACGCGATGCCCATGTGGTTGGGCACGAAATCGGCGATCAAGGTCAGCTTGTGCGCCTTCGCCGCCGCCCACAGCTTGCGCAGTCCGGCCTCGCCGCCCAGCTCGCCTGACACCTGGCTGTGGTCGGTGGCGTCGTAACCGTGCGAGCTGCCGGGCGCGGCCTGCCAGATCGGCGACAGATACAGCGTGCTGACGCCCAGCCGCGCCAGGTACGGCACGACCCTGGCGGCGTCCCGAAAGTCGAAACGGGCCTGGCCGCCGCCGGGCAACTCGGTGGGGCTGTGCAGTTGCAGCCGGTAGGTGGCGCGGGGAAGCTGCGCTGTGGGCGGCGGCGCGGCAGGCGACTGGGCTGTCTGAGACTGGGCTGTCTGAGACTGGGTTGTCTGAGACTGGGTTGTCTGAGACTGGTGTTGCGGGCCGGTGGCTGGTCGCTCCAGGGTGGTCATCCCTCACCCAGAATGACCGCTTCGCCGGGGCCGAGGGTAGGTGTCACGCGGTTTTCGCTGTGCAGCACCAGGGCGCTGGGCAGCGCGAAGGGCAACTTCAGCTCCCAGGGCCGCACGCTGAGGCTGCCGGTATTCCACAGCAGCAATCGTTCGCCGTCGCCCACCTGAAAACGCACCCACAGCACCTCGCCCACAAAGCCGCTGCTCAGGCCCTGGCGGCTGCGGCCCCGCAGCACCGGGTCGGTTTTGCGCAGCGTCAGCAGTCGGCGGTGCAACTCCAGGGTCAGGCCGTGCTCACCCGTCTCGCGCTCGGCCCAGCGCAGTTTGGCGGCCTCGAAGGTGGCGCGGTCCTGGGGGTCGAGCACCTCGCCGGAAAAGCCCTCGAAATGGCCGAATTCCTGTTTGCGGCCCTGACTGACCAGCTCACCGAGTTCGCCGTGGTGGTCGGAAAAAAACGGAAACGGCGTGCTGGCGGCCCATTCCTGGCCCTGAAACAGCAGCGGCGTCATCGGCAGGCTCAGCAGCAGGGTACTCGCGCCCCGGAAGGCGGCGGGCGTGACGCGCTCCAGATCCGTCACCCGGTCGCCCAGGGCGCGGTTGCCGATCTGGTCGTGGTTCTGGATGAAATACACGAAGCTGGAGGCTTCGAGCCGCTCGGCACTCTCGCCGCGCCGGTTGCCGGGCAGGGCCTGGTCCTCCATCGGCCAGGTTTGCCCCTCATAGGTCCAGCCGCGCGCGATGGTGTGCGCCAGGGCCGCCGCCCCGCCCCGAAACGCCTGGTAATAGCCGTCCTGGTCGCTGGTCAGGGTCACGCGCATCTCGTGGTGAAAGTCGTCGACCCAGATGCCGTCGAGGTGATACTCCGTGACCAGCCTCGGCAAATTGCGGTAGTCCTCGGCCAGCATCAAATGGGTGCCGCCCAGCCGGTGAACCTCGCTCGCCAGCTCCTGCAAGATATGGGTCGGCGAGTCGTCGGGCATGCTCTGGGTGGCGTCCAGTCGCAGGCCGTCGAAGTGGTAGTCGCGCAGCCACATCCGGGCGTTCTCGGTAATCAGGCGGCGCATGTGGCGCTCGCGGTAATCCAGCCCGGCGCCCCAGGCACTCCGGAAGCGCTCGGTGAAATACTGCGGGCTGTAGCTGGTCAGGTAATTGCCGTCGGGGCCGAAATGGTTGTACACCACGTCTAAAAACACCGCCAGCCCCAGCCCGTGCGCCGCGTCGATAAAGGCCATCAGCTCGTCGGGGCGGCCATACGGCGCGTGCGGGGCGTAGAGGGCCGCGCCGTCGTAGCCCCAGCCGTACTCGCCAGCAAAGGCCGCAATCGGCATCAACTCGATGGCCGTGACGCCCAGCGCCCTTAAATCCGGCAACCTCGCCTGGGCCGCCGCGTAGGTGCCCGCCGGGGTGAAGGTGCCGACATGCAGCTCGTAGAAGATGCATTCATGGAGCGCCAGGCCATTCCAGTCGCTGTGACGCCACTCGTAAGCGCCGAAATGCAGCACTTCGGCCTCGCCGTGAACGCCGTCAGGCAGAAAGCGGGCATACGGATCGGGCGTCACAATCCCGCCCAGCACGAAGACATAGCGCGTGCCGGGGCCAAAGGGCAACGTCGCCTGAAAGATACCGCTGTGGACGGACACCTGACTGGGTTTCTCGCTGGCTTTCAGCGGATAGTCCTGGCCCCGGATACGCACCGCCACCTGATCGGTTTCGGTGGTCCAGACCCGGAAGCGGGTGCTGCGGCTGCCGGGCAGGTACTGGGCGCCCAATCGTTCATGTTGGCGGCGTTCATTCTGGCCGCGTTCATGTTGGCCGCGTTCACTGCCGGAGGGTCGAGCTTCAGGCTGAGGTTCGTGGATCAGGGTCTGGTCAACGGGCATGGCTGGGCTCCTGGGGGCGGAGCACAGCAGTGAAGTGGCCCGCGTCGAGAGGGTTGGAAAGGAAAGTCTGGGCCAGCCTGCGTGGTAAACTGACTGGCAGTGCTCCACGCTACCCAGCCGACGCGCCCAGGCGGTGAGAACAGCTTAAAGTCGCTGCCAGGCTGCGCGGCGCAGTTCAGCCCACAGGCGCCGGTCAGACGAACCGCAGGGCCGCGCTCCCCGGCTCAGGATTCTCAGCAATTGGCTGTATTGGGTCTGAACTCAGGGCGCCACCAGAGGGCGGGTCGTCATGCCGATCGTCATGCTGATTAAAGTGAAAGCCTCTCCCGGCCCGCGTGCGGACGCAGCGAACATGTCAGGGCCTTTCGCGACCCACTGGCGAGGTTTCCCGGCCACGGCAGACCCTTCACTGCGTTCAGGATGACAAATTGGGGGCCCGGCACCGCGTTCTGGGAATTCTATGACCCTCGCCTCCTGCGGGAGAGTCGCGGCACCACTTTCAGAACGCTGGACTGGTCTAGACCTGCTTGCTAGACCTGCTTGCTAGGGGCGGGCCCGGCGGGGGTGGCCTGAAGCTGCGGCTCGGCGGACTCCGGTCTGACCTCGGCCCTGGCGCAGCGGTAGAGCTTGACGCTGCGGGCGTGCAGGGTGGTCTGCTCTCCGGCGAGGATGTGCTCCTGGGCACTGTCGTCGAAGGTGTCGAGCAGCAGCTCCCACTCGCCGCACTCGCCCAGCGCGGGCAGGGTGAACGGCAGGTCCACGTAGGAACTGCTCAGCAGCAGCAGCAGGTGGTCGTCGCGCACCGGGTTGCCCATCGGGTCCACGTCGTTCAGACCGTTACCGTCGAGGAACACGCCCAGGCTCTGGGTCTCGTTGCTCTGCCAGTCGCTGTCGGTCAGCTCTTTGCCGTCAAAGCGCAGCCAGACGATATCGCGCACGTTCTCGCCGCGAATGGTGCGCCCGGAGAAGAACTTGCGGCGGTGCAGCGCCGGGTGCTCGCGCCGTAGCCTGAGCAACTTCTGCGTGAAGGCCAGCAGCCCCTCATCGACGTTGGCCCAGTCGTACCAGCTTATGGCGTTGTCCTGGCAGTAGGCGTTGTTGTTACCAGCCTGGCTGCGCCCGATCTCGTCGCCGCCCAGGATCATCGGCGTGCCCTGCGAGAGCACCAGCGTGGCCAGCATGTTGCGCTGCTGACGTGATCTCAGGGCGTTGATCTCGGCGTCGTCCGTGGGGCCTTCCACGCCGCAGTTCCAGGATTTGTTGTCGTTGTGGCCGTCGTTGTTGCCTTCCCCGTTGGCGTCGTTGTGCTTGTCGTTGAAGCTGACGGTATCGCGCAGGGTAAAGCCGTCGTGGGCGGTCATGAAATTGATGCTGGCCGAGGGTTTGCGCCCGTCCGACTGATACAGATCACTGCTGCCGGTCAGGCGGTAGCCGATCTCGGAAGCCAGCCCGCCCTCGCCCTGCCAGAAGGCCCGCATGTCGTCGCGGTAGATGCCGTTCCACTCGGCCCACTGCACCGGAAAGTTGCCGACCTGGTAGCCGCCCTCGCCCACGTCCCAGGGCTCGGCGATCAATTTGACCGAGCTGATAACCGGGTCCTGGTGAATGATGGTGAAAAAGCTCGATAACTGATCGACTTCGTGCAGGCCACGTGCCAGCGTGCTGGCCAGGTCGAAGCGGAAGCCGTCGATGTGCATTTCGGTGATCCAGTAGCGCAGCGAATCCATAATCAGTTGCAGCGTCTGGGGATGGCGCACGTTGAGGCTGTTGCCGGTGCCGGTGTAGTCAAAGTAGTGCCGGGCGTTCTCATTCACCAGCCGGTAATAGGTCGGGTTGTCGATGCCCTTGAAGCTCAGCGTCGGCCCCATGTGGTTGCCTTCCGCCGTGTGGTTGTACACCACGTCCAGAATCACCTCGATGCCCTCGCGGTGCAGCGCCTTGACCATGCCCTTGAATTCGGCGATGACGCCCTGCGGATTACCTTGCCGGGCGGCGGCGCTGTAGCGCACTTCCGGCGCGAAGAAACTCAGCGTGCTGTAGCCCCAGTAGTTGTCGAGCCCCTTACCCAGCAAAAACGGATCGTCGAGGTGCAGATGCACCGGCATCAGCTCGATGGCCGTGATGCCCAGCTCCTTGAGGTACTTCAGCGTCGGCGGGTTGGCGACGCCCGCGTAGGTGCCGCGCAGCTCCTCTGGCACGTCAGGGTGGGTCATGGTCAGGCCGCGCACGTGGGCCTCGTAGATGACGGATTGGTGAAACGGCACCCTGGGCGGCGAGTCGCCCTGCCAGTCGAAGCCCGGATCGGTCACCAGGCCCTTGGGGGCGCCGCGCTGGTCCCCGGTCTGCATGGTGTGGTCGTCGCTACCGGGCACGTAGGCGAAGACACCCTTGCCAAACTGCTCGGTGCCGTCCACCGCCTTGGCGTAGGGGTCGAGCAGCACCACGTTGGGGTTGAAGCGCAGGCCCTGGTCGGGCTCGTACTCGCCCGACACCCGGTAGCCGTAGCGCTGGCCGGGCTGGACCTCCGGCACGTAGACATGCCACACGAAGGCGGTCTGCTCGGTGACGGGAATGCGGGTCTCCAAGCCCTGATCGTCGTAGAGGCACAGCTCGACGCCGGAGGCGTTCTCGCTGTAGAGCGCGAAGTTGGTACCTTCCGAATCTGGGGTCGCGCCGAGTGGAGAGGGCACACCGGGTCTGGGTCTGGTGGTCATGTGATCGGTCCCCTTTCAAAAGCCGCCCCAAAGTGCAGGCGGCTGTGGTTTGTGTCTGGTGCTGTGAATTGTCTGGTGCGGATGGGGCGCTGTTCGTTTCTTCAGCGGTGTCGAAAAAACGGGGAACCCGCCTGCTGACAGGCGGTCTTTCACCGCGAGGCGAGCGTAGCAGATGCTTCTCATGTTTTTGGAGTATTCGCTTACAGATTGCCGAGACCCCTGTCTATTCATCTGCTCATCCACACGCCTGTGAATACAGCCAACATGATAAACCAACATGCCAAGCAAGTCAAAACGGTGCCCAAAGCCCTTCTGAGCATCGAATGAATTTGCCAGTTGGTTGCGATTTTTTTCGGAAAATGGACGGCGCTCTTTTTGTTTACTCAGTATCCTTATGAATAATGGCTGATAGGTGGTTGGGTTTGCGCGTGTACTGAATACCGATAGATGGGCGGTCAATCAGCCGCTGTCCCCGAATTTCACGAGGCTCGAATTGAAAGTAGGGATGGCTCTGATTTTGCATGTTCATACCGCTCAGATAGCCGCCGCTCAAAAGGTAGACCGTTTTGCCCAGACGGGTCACGGCATTTGGGGATAGTAACATCGTTACGGCGCTGTCCAGTTTATAGCCTGATTTCCCCGACAGTGCCAACACGGAGGTGCCGCTCTCGGACATGATGTATCTGTCGATGCCGTCATGGTGCTCGATGAGGTAATCAAGGCGACCATCACCATTCAGATCAGCCGCAAATGCTGTTGGCGCGTGACTACCCTGGTCACCACCGTACAGAGACGGTAGCGAGCTGCTGCGGCCCCCAGAACGCAGCGTGAGGCTGAAAAAGCTGTTGCTGGAGCGCCAGTCGATCGTGGCACCTGGGCAGTTGATGGTGGTTCTGACCTTGTTGCCTTTGCCACTCGGAGCGGGTACGGTGCAGGCCCGCCAGGCGATGGCCCGCGCCTGTGGATACGGGGTGTAATCGGCCAGCAGCCTACTCGTTCTGGCCGCCGCCGTGGGAGACGCCGTGGGAGACACAGTGGAAGATGCAGTGGCCTGAGTCTGCGCTGCGAGCACGAAAACAGACAGGCTTGCCAGAGCCCTCGTGGTGAGACCAGGCAGAATTGCGCTGTTTAGATTCTTCATGAGAATAGCTTAGCGACCCCAATGTGAAAAAATCACACTGAACGTAAACTATTTCTCATCATGAGAAGATCGTTAACGGCTGTTTGCAGCGTGTCCTGTCTATGAACGGCGTGAACCTGCCCGGCCACGCGGCTTCTGGGGCTGGGCTTCAACAGCCCAAACTCAGTAGCCCAGCCTCAGCAACCCGGCCTCAAAACCCCAGTTCGGTGCGCGGGTTTTTCAGGCGGGCGAGTTTCTCCGGGGTCCACAGTTCGTAGCTGTACATCGGAAACTGTTTTTTGAAGCGCCCGATCTTGTCCCAGACCTCCGCCGACTCGCGGGGCGCCACCAACACCAGTTTCAGAATCATGTCCATGTTGTCGTAGACGTAGAAATCGAAATAAAAGGTCTGTTCGGCGCCCTTGTCGGTAAACAGCGGAAACGGAAAGGGCCGGTAGCGCCAGGGCTTGTTGCGCTCACGCAGAATCTGCGCCGCCACCCGCTTGAGTGGGCTTTCGGTAAAGCGGTGCGTCTCGCCGTCACGGTCACGGAAGGCCGTTTCGGGGTCGGCGGCGCCCAGGTCCACGCCCAGCGCCGCGCCACGGGGGCCGGTGGGTTTGCCCGTGCCCGTTTTCCGGACGCCCGCTCTGCCGGTGCCGAACTTGCCCGCACCCGATTTGCCTGCACCCGATTTGCCCGCACCTGATTTAAGCGGAGCGCCCGCTTTGCCGCCGCGCCTGGGTGGCCCGGACGGCTTGCTGCTGCTCTCCCCGCTGCGGCTGGCTCGTTTTTTATCGGGTGCGTCCGCTCCAGCCGTGCCCAGGCCGGTGGCGGTGGGCCGGGCGGTCTGGCGGGCGTCGTTGGCTTTGCTGCCGCTGCGGCCCTCGGCGGTGCGCGGGTCGCGGCTGGGTCCAGCGGGGCGCGATGGCCCGACTTTTTCGAGTTCTCTGGCAGACTTGGCGCCGCCGCGCCGGGAAGCGGGTGTGGTGGTTTTCTTGGGACGGGTCATGGGGGCAGTTTAGAGGTTGTGGTGGCGGCGTGCTCTGGTGAAGGTTGCACAAGGGGGGGTTGCGTTGTGTGGAAAAGCGGCGGCTGGACGTGTTTGGGGCGCTGATGTTGCTTTTTTAGGTTTCAGCACGTTGCTTTCGCTTTGGGTGCCTCACCCCCAGCACCGCTGTGGACGGTACTTCCCGTTCGTCCCACATGCACTTTCTTTCACCCCATTCTCCACATCGTGGCCGGTGACGTAGGGCACCCGTGCTCCAAATAAGCCCATAACTGACCTCGCTGGAAGGGAGTGGTTTACTTCAGCCAATAAAAGCACGCGCCCAGCGAGCTTTCTGACCCCTCTCCTGCGGAGCTGTACCAGTCGCCCCCTGCGGGAGAGTCGCAGACCTGAGGAGTGGCGCCCTCATGGGGAGGAATGGCACCCTCATGGGTGTCCGCTCATGACGACAGTCCGTTCACAACGAGTGCTTGCAGAGGGGAGCTGCAAAGCAGCGGGGTGAGTCGCAGACCTGCTTGCAGAGGGCCAGTGAGCCCCAGCGAATGCCCTAATCTTTTCCCACTTCCCACACCCCACTCCCTACTTCCCGCCAGACCTCACCAGACTCAGGTCCACCAGCTTGCTCAGGTCCGGCACCTCGCGGGCGAATCCGGCTTCCTTGTTGAGCTGGGCGTACTCGGCTAAAACCTTGAGATTGATGTCGGACGTGACCTTGGTGCGCGACAGGCCCTTGAACAGATCGCTGACGCTGGGGCGCTTGCCGGTGAAGCTGTAGATGGCGTCGCTGATGGCTTTCTGGGCGCCCGCGTTGCTTGACCGGATGAAGTTGATGGCGCTCAGGTGGCCGCGTATCAGGGCTTTCACGGCGTCCGGGTTCTTTTTGGCGTAGTCGGTGTTGACCACCAGGACAGTGGTAGTGTAATCGCCGCCGTTCCAGATGGCCTTTTCGTTGGCGATCAGCCTGGCGCCCTGCGACTCCATCACGGCGCCCCAGGGTTCCTGCACCAGCGCGGCGTCCACCTGGTTGGCGGCGAAGGCGGCGGGCATGTTGGCCGGGTCGATGGGAATCACCGTGACCGTGCCGCCCTCGTCGGTGGCCTTCAGGCCGTTCTCGTGCAGCAGGTGGCGCAGGCTGATGTCCTGGGTCGAGCCGCGCGTGGGCACCGCGACCTTCTTGCCGCTCAGGGCTTTGACGTTGCGAACGCCGCTGCCACTTCTGGCGACCAGCACGGCCCCGGCGTTGGCCGCCCCGGCGTAGATCTGAATCGGCACGCCGCGCAAAAAGGCGTTGATGGCCGGTCCGGGGCCGACATACGAGGCGTCGATGGCGCCCGCCGCGAAGGCTTCGGAGACCTGCGAGCCGTTGGCGAAGTCCCTGACGACCAGTTTGGTGCCCGGACCGGTTTGAGACAGTTCCTTTTGAAACAGGCCCTTCTGGATGCCGACCAGGCCCGCCGCGTGAGTGACGTTGGGAAACACGCCCAGTCGGAGCTGAGGCGCGGAGTTGGACTGGGCCTGCGCGAAGGACAGAGCGAGCGTGCAAGGCAGGAACAGGAAGCGGTTCATGGACCGAGTATAGCGTAGCAGTTGATAGAACTTGTCAATTAATGGAGCCGGTCTTAACGGGGCCGATGTTAACGGGGCCGATATACACAAGGTCGGCCTGGTCGGCGCTGCGTATGGGTCCGGGTGAGGTTAACCTTCAGACCCCGCCCCGTCGGCTGATACGGACTCCGCTAAATTCCTTAACTTCCGAAAAGGCGCCGGAAGTTAATCCATACCGCAGAGTCCGTAGTTGCTCCTACTCCCGTTGCCCCGGTTTCATCGTTTTTACAAAACGATTCAATCGGAGTCCGTATGACTCCCCTTTGACGCCTCGCCCGCTACTCTGAAGTTGACACCCAGGGGGACACATGGACGATTCAGCGCCGCAACATCCCGATTCCGCCGACCAGAACGCGCCTGTGCAGATCCAGGCCGCGCCGGTGGCCACGCCCGAAAGCTACGCTGACCGGGGGGGCTATGATCCCTCGTTCCTGCTCGTGCGGGTGCCGATGCCGGATATTTCGGGGGCCGTCAGCCGCTTCGGCCCGGCCACGCCGCTGACAGGCAGCACCGGAGCAGTAGCCAGCACTGAGCTGAAATACACCCACTTCTCGCTGGTCATGAGCCAGGTCCGGCGGCTGGCCTTCGTCACGGCGGTCAATATCGACGGGGCCAGTCTGTTCGATTACCCGCGCAACCGCGACGTCTGGCACTTCGACCCCCGCATTCCGGCAGCCGCGCAGGTCGACGAATTCATGTACCGTAACGAACCCGGCCCGCAAGGTTTTTTCGACCGGGGCCATCTGGTGCGCCGCCGCGATCCGATCTGGGGCAGCGGCGCTACTTTGAAGGCGGCCAACGACGACACCTTCCACTGGACCAATTGCAGCCCGCAGTACTGGGAGTTCAACCAGGGCGAGACGCTCTGGCAGGGGCTGGAGAATTTTATTTTGTCGAGCGCCGAGCTGGGAAAGGTCAAGGTCAGCGTCTTCACCGGCCCGGTGTTCACGGACGCCGACCCGCTGCACCGTCAGGTCCAGATTCCGCAGCAGTTCTGGAAAGTCGTGGCCGCCGTGGACGAAGCCGGGGCGCTGCGGTCGAGCGCGTACCGGGTCAGCCAGGCGGACTTCATCACGCCGATCACCTTTCAGAGCGTGCCGGAGGTGGCTGCCGAGGCGCTGCCGGTGGGGCCGTACAGTACCTTTCAGGTGGCCGTGAGCGAGATCGAATCCCTGACCGGGCTGAATTTCGGTGACGGCCTGCGAGGCGCGGACGTGTTCACCGACCAGGTGCCGAAGCGGCTCGCCCGCCTCTCGGACGCCCGGCTGCCGTTCGGAATGGGCGCAGGCGTGTCGGCGCTGAACACTCAGCCGTCTGGACGCCTTGGCGCCGAACTGGACGACGGGCAGATTCTGTATTTCGGTGAGGCGGGGGAGAGTGTCGGCCAGGTGAGTGCCCTCGGCAACCCGCTTCTGGATGCCGGAACCTCGTTGCAGGACGCGCTGAGGCGGGCCATGCCGACGTTGCGTGACATCGCCCGGACGCTGGGCGACATCAACAGCCCGGATGAACTCTCGCTCCAGCTCGGCCTGAAGATCACCGCCGACGCCAGCGTCATCCTCGCCCGGCTGGGCACCGAGGGCACGCTGAACGTGACGCTGCGCTGGTACAACTCGGAGGAGCGCCGAAGGCCGTGACAGTATGGTTTTGACCGTGTAGGCAGTGCCCCAAGCCTTTATGGTCATCCTGAACGCGGTGAAGGATCTCGCTGTTCGGCGACGAGACCCCTCGCTACGCCGAGGGTGACAAATGTTCTGGGCGTTTGCTCCGGCCTGAGTGCTTCTCTCAATCTTCAATCCGCGTCCAGCAAGCGCCGCAGCACTACCAGTTGCCCGACGTGGTAGGCGTTGTGGTCGGCGATCAGCAGCGCCTCGCGCAGCCAGGTCTGGGCCGTGCCTGCCAGCATAGCGTTCGGCACAGCGGCGTAGACATCGGCGCCGTCCAGCAGCGCTAAAAACTCGTCCAGATCAGCCTGGATGCCCTCGAATGTCCGGTGCCAGTTCTCCACCGTTCCGGCTGCTGTCGGCCAGTAGGCGGCGGGCCACTCGCGCTCGGTGTACGGCGCGTCCTGCACGAACTCCAGAATGTCGCGCTGGGCGTACCACAGGTGCCACAGCAGTTCCCAGGCGGAGTAGGGCAGCCCGGCCACCCGCTCGTTCAGCCGCTGAATTGGAAACCCGTCCAGCACGTCGCTGAGCTGCACATGCGCCTGTGGCTCGGTCAGCAGGGCACGGAGGTGTCGGCGTAATGCCTGCTCGCTCACAGCACCCCGCTCAGATACTCGGCGACGCTCGCGCGGACCGGCATGAAGTAGGCGTGGCTGCCGCTGCGCCGGGCGAAGGCCAGCAGCTCGGCGGCAAACTGGCGGTTCCATTCCAGCGTCGGCTCGAAGGTGCGCGGAAACACCGCCTTGTTGCGGGTCTGCCAGTAGCTCAGCGATTTCTCGCTGGTGACGGTGGTGGCGCCCCAGAACACCTCCGCGCCGACGAGCAATTCGGCCCACAGTTCCAGCAGGCGCAGGTCGAAGAACGGCTGGGTGAACAGCCCCACCGCGCCCGCCTCCAGCTTGGCCTCGGCGTAGTCGCGCTCGCGGGCGAAACTCTGCCGGTAGGGGTCGAGCCCCGCCCAGACGGTGACGTGCGGCAGCTCGCGCCGGAACTTGCGGATAATTTCCAGACTGGTCACGTCATAGGTCTGGTGCCCCATATCGGCGGGCGCGTCGCCCTCGATAATCAGCACCTCGGTGATCCCGGCGGCGTCCAGCGCGGCGGCCATCGGCAGCGGGGCCTTCGGGTTGATGTCGATGGCCCGGATGTGGGGAATGGCCTGCGGCACCACCGCCTTCGCCAGCGCACAGCCCTGCCAGCTCCGCAGCGAGTAGCGCAGCAGATCGGGAATGTTGACGGTCTGCACGCCGCCGAGTGAGCGGACCTCCTCCAGCTCGGCGCCCAGCCCGCTCCGGCTGCGCGGGACAAGCTCGATGGAAATGCGGGTCTGCTTTCCCGCTTTGAGCGTCTCTGCCAACGCTGTCTGAGCCGGATGACCGATCTGCATTTCGGGGACGTCGAGAACGGTCTGCCCGGCGTTGATTCCCCGCGTCCCAACCGGCACGAATTCAGTCGGCACTCAACGCCACCCTGTCGGCCTCGATCTGCACTTTGGGTTCATACGCCAGGTTCGGCGCCAGCCATCTCTCCGCCTCCGCCAGCGTCCAGTTTTTGCGCCGGGCGTAATCCTGCACCTGATCGCGTCCGATGCGGCCCAACGCCAGGTACTTCGCTTCTGGATGTGCGATATACAACCCTGAGACGGCGGCGGCGGGCCACATGGCGCAGCTCTCTGTCAGCGTCATGCCGATCTGCTCGGCGTCCAGCAGTTCAAAGAGCGTGCGTTTCTCGGTGTGGTCAGGCTGCGCCGGATAGCCGGGTGCGGGCCGGATGCCCCGGTACTTTTCTTTGATGAGTTCCTCGCGGGTGAACTGCTCCTCCGGTGCGTAGCCCCAGTATCCTCGGCGCACGTCCTGGTGCAGCTTTTCGGCGAAGGCCTCGGCCAGCCGGTCCGCCAGCGCCTTGACCATGATGGCGCTGTAGTCGTCGGCTGCTGCCTCGAACGCCTTGGCAAACTCGTCGGCCCCATGAATACCGACCACGAAGCCGCCCACCCAGTCCGGCGACTCGCTGACGAAATCGGCGAGCGCGGCGTTGGGGTGAGATTGGTCGCGTTGCTGGCGGAGGGTATGGAAGGCGTAAGGGAGTGGGGAGTGGGGAGTGGGAAGTGGGGACGCTTCGCGCAGGTCGTCCGAAATGGCCTCTCTGGTCTGGGGTAGGTGCTGGGGCTCCAGATCGAGCACGATGTCGTCGCCCTCGCGGTGGGCGGGCCACAGACCGATGACGGCGCGGGCGGTGAAGCGACGTTCGGTGACGATGCGCCCCAGTAAGGTCTTGGCGTCCTCGTAGAGTTTGCGGGCCTCCACGCCCACCGACGGGTCGCGCAGAATTTTCGGATACACGCCGGGCATCTCCCAGGCGATGAAAAACGGCGTCCAGTCGATGAAGGGGATCAGTCCGGCCAGATCCTGCTCGACGACCGTGCGGCCCGGTTTATTTGGCGCCGGGGCGGGGGAGTCGGTCAGGTGGGGCGCTCTGGACCTCGCCGCCCCGATCTCGATGAGCTTGATGTTCCGCTCGGCGTGACGCTCGCGCAGGGTGTCGTACTCGCCTTTCAACCTGGCCCTGATGACGGCCTGCTTGCTCAGCAGCTCGCCCGCCACCGACACGGCGCGGCTGGCGTCGATGACGTGAACCACCGTGCCGGAATAGGCTGGGTCGATCTTGACCGCCGTATGCGCCCGGCTGGTTGTGGCGCCGCCGATCAGCAGCGGGGTCTGGATGCCCCGGCGCTCCATCTCGCGGGCCACACTGACCATCTCGTCCAGGGAGGGCGTGATCAGACCGCTGAGTCCGATCAGGTCGGCGCCCAGTTCCTTCGCGGCGTCCAGAATCTTCTCGGCGGACACCATCACGCCCAGGTCGGTCACGGCGTAGCCGTTGCAGGCCAGCACCACGCCCACGATGTTCTTGCCGATGTCGTGGACGTCGCCCTTGACCGTCGCCAGCAGCACCTTGCCCTTGGAGCTGCCCCCGGCCTGCTCGGCTTCGAGGTACGGCGTCAGGTAAGCCACCGCCTTTTTCATCACGCGGGCGGATTTGACCACCTGCGGCAGAAACATCTTGCCCGCCCCGAACAGGTCGCCCACCACGTTCATGCCGTCCATCAGCGGCCCCTCGATGACGCCCAGCGGCGAACCCAGGAGCTGATAGGCTTCCTCGGCGTCGGCGTCCACGAAGTCGGTGTTGCCCACGATCAGCGCGTGCTTGAGGCGGTCATGCACCCCGGCGCTGCGCCACTCGTCCACGGCGCCCGCCTCGCGCTTGACGCCCTTGTAGCGCCCGGCCAGCTCAATTAAATTCTCGGTAGCGTCCTCTCGCCGGGCCAGAATCACGTCCTCCACCGCCACCTTCAACTCCGGCTCGATGTCGTCGTAGACGGCCAGCATCCCGGCGTTCACGATGCCCATGTCGAGCCCGGCGCGGATGGCGTGGTACAGAAAGACGGCGTGCATGGCTTCCCGCACATGGTTGTTGCCCCGGAAGCTGAACGACACGTTGCTGATCCCGCCCGACACCTTGGCGCCCGGCAGCTCGCGCTTGATCCAGCGGGTCGCCTCGATGAAGTCCAGCGCGTAACGGTCATGCTCGGCCATGCCGGTGGCGACGGTCAGCACGTTGGGGTCGAAGATGATGTCCTGCGCGGGAAATCCGGCGGTGTCAACCAGCAGCCTGTAGGCCCGCGTACAGATCTCCTGGCGGCGTTCCAGGTTGTCGGCCTGGCCCTGCTCGTCGAAGGCCATCACGATGACTGCCGCGCCGTAGCGCTTCAGCAGTTCGGCCCGGCGCAGGAACTCGGCCTCGCCGTCCTTGAGGCTGATCGAATTGACCACCGCCTTGCCCTGGACCCGCTTGAGGCCCGCTTCCAGGATGTCCCAGCGCGAGGAATCGAGCATGAACGGCACGCGGGCGATGTCGGGCTCACCGGCCAGCAGGTTCAGGAAGTGGATCATGGCCGCCTCGCCGTCGAGCATGCCCTCGTCGAAGTTCACGTCGATGATCTGGGCGCCGTTCTCGACCTGCTGCCGGGCGATCTTGAGACCCGCGTCGAAGTCGCCGTCCAGAATGAATTTGGCGAAGCGGGGGCTGCCGGTGACGTTGGTGCGCTCGCCGACGTTGACGAAGTTGGTTTCCGGCGTCAGCGTAAAGGGTTCCAGGCCGCTCAGCCGCAGAAACGGAGCCAGGGGCGCCGCTTTCCTGGGCGCAAACCGGCCCACCGACTCGGCGATGGCCCGGATGTGCTCCGGCGTGGTGCCGCAGCAGCCGCCGACGATGTTGACCAGCCCCTCCTCGGCGAACTCGCCCAGCAACCGGGCGGTGTGTTCGGGCAACTCGTCGTATTCACCAAACGCATTGGGCAGCCCGGCGTTCGGATGCACGCTGATGAGCGTCTCGGTGCTGCGGGCGATCTCGCGCAGGTAAGGCCGCAGGTGCTCGGCCCCCAGCGCACAGTTCAGGCCCAGGCTGAAGGGCTTCGCGTGCGCCAGGCTGGCCGCGAAGGCTTCCGGTGTCTGCCCGCTGAGCGTGCGCCCGGAGGCGTCGGTGATGGTGCCGGAGACCATAACCGGCAGCCTTCGCCCGGCCTCCTCGAAGACCTCCTCCACGGCGAACAGAGCGGCCTTGGCATTCAGCGTGTCGAAGATCGTTTCGATCAATAACATATCGGCGCCGCCGCGCATCAGGCCGCGAATCTGCTGGGCGTAGGCAGCCCGCAGGTCGTCGTAGGTCACCGCCCGGAATTCGGGGCGCTCCACGTCGGGGGACAAGGTGGCAGTGCGGTTGGTCGGCCCGATGGACCCGGCCACGAATCTGGGTCTGCCGTCGCGGGCCTCGAATTCGTCGGCCACCTCGCGGGCGATCCGGGCGGCCTCCACGTTCAGCTCGTCCACCAGGTACTCCAGTCCGTAATCCGCCTGACCGATGGTGGTGGAGCTGAAGGTATTGGTCTTGGTGATGTCGGCTCCGGCCCCGAAGTACTGGGCATGGATCTTACGCAGCAAGTCGGGCCGGGTCAGTTGCAGCAGGTCGTGGTTGCCCTTGTACTGCCGCGCTGGGTCGAAGTCGGGGCGGCGGTAATCGGCCTCCGATAAATTCTCGCGCTGGAACATGGTGCCCCAGGCGCCGTCCAGAATCAGGATGCGCTCACGGGCCAGTTGGAGCAGTTCGGAGGTGTGATCCTGGGTCATCAAAGTCGTCCTTGAACAAAAATCCGCCCGTACTCATGGGAGCAAAGGCGGCCATTTCTCGGTGTGCCGGGGTGCTCCATCGGTCCTGCGGCGCGTCGGAATATTTTCCGTCTGCCATCGTTGGCGCGCAGGCTGGCTTAAGCACCGTGTCCGAAATGAGGGGCCGGTTGCCGCGCCGTCGCTGAGCCAGGTCTCTCAGGCGCTTCTGGATGGGAAGAGAACTAAATCAGGCCGTTGGGCTTGCCAGACTTTTATTCTAGCGAAATCTGACTGGTTTGGGCGGGACAGTTCAGACAAATCGGCGGAGCCGAAAAGGAACAGAAAAACGGCCCCCGGTGAAGGGAGCCGCTCTCAGAATTAGCGCTGAACTTACTTGATTGCGCCGTTCAGGCCGTTGGGGAAGAAGCCGCCGGGCTTCGCTTTGCTGCCCAGGTAGACGATGTTGAGCACTTCGTCGGTGCTGCGGCTGAAGGCGATGGAGCTGGCGTCGGTGGGCACGATGTTGGACGCGCCCGTGGGGGTGTTGTCCGAGGTGATGCCCTGGTCCTTGCCGCCGCCCACCGAAAAGCGCAGCGCACTGATCTTGCCGATCAATGCAGCGACGGTCAGGCCGAAGGGGGTCACTACTGCACGCTGGCTGTAGAGCACCGTGCGAACTTCACCGGCGTGATACGCCTCGACGGCCAGGATGCCAGCGGCGGCTTCCAGGTAATCGGGGTTGGTGATCAGGCGAGCGGCGCCCTTGTAGGCGGTGACGCCCACGTCTTCGAAGATGAAAGCGCCATGCAGGAAGAACAGCGCGTTAGCGTAGGGGTTAAACGCCAGGGCCGCGTCGGCGCCAGTTGCCGCCTTCGCTGCTGCGCCGAAGGCGGAGCCGACGTTGAGGACGGGACGGTCCGCAGGCGTAACACCGGCAGCCGTCAGCGCTCCACGCAAAAACTTGACGTGCTGGTACTCGTCCTCGGCGATTTCCATGGCGTAGGCTTTGGTAGCCTTGCCCAGGTCGTCGTCACCGAAGTTCATCATCGACTTGCCGTCGGTGCCGGGGAGCAACTGAATTTCTGCGTTACCGCCGCCAAGCGCTCTGAGGTCGTCCAAGCGTCCCACAGCGGCCAGGTAGAAAGCGGCTTCCAGGTATTCCAGGTTCAGTGCGAAGTTCAGCACGTCGGCGTCGATGTTCGGCTTGGTGGGCTCGGCCATCGCCGGTGCGCAGGAGGCCAGCACGGCGCCCGCACCCATCAGGCCAGCGGCGGAGAGGAACTGACGGCGGTTCGGGACTTTAATGGAATCGCTCATATGAACTCCTTGGACAACGTAGATGTGCGGCGAAAGCGCCGCACCGAGGGGCGGAGGGTGTTCACCAACATTGAGTTGTATGCCGAGCCTAGACGATTGGATGTGGCCTGTAAATCGCATTTACCGAAAATGAAGGTGCCCTGAAGCTCGTCTAAGCTCCGTGTAAATATAGTTAAAAATAGTTAAAATGAGTCTATGTATGAAGACGAGTCAGAAATGAAGTTGACCCAATGTCTAGTTAAGGTAGGGTGAATGTCAGGCTGTATGATCGTTGAATCGAGTCTGGCTCGTGCGGCCATAGGCACCAGACTGGGGTATCTGATTAGCGATGCAGGGGT
>NZ_JANYGJ010000221.1 GCF_025362455.1 Deinococcus sp.
CCGTGCCACCACCCTAGAGCAGATGTCATAAAAAGGGTCTTTTTATGACCGAGCGGAGCGAGTAGTTTTGACTGAGCAGGACGCAGAATGGAGGCGCGGGGAGGCTGTTTTCCCCGTGGCGTAATTCGGAGTACTGCTCTAAAAGGAGACTGTTTCATGACCATTATTTCGCTGTGCAGGTTCACAAGTGGGCCTGACGTCACACCCCCAGGAGCTAGGGCATGACCAAGACGCTGCCCAAAGTGCCCGCCGCCGCGCCGCGCCGCAAACGTATCTCGGCAGACCGGTTGTGGTCGGTTGCGGTGCTGAGCCCTTCGGTCGTCCTGGTGCTGATTTTCGTCTACGGCTTCATTGCCCGCAGCGGCTACGTCAGCCTAACTGACTGGGGCCAGGACCCGGTGCAGGCGCTGGCCCTGAATCCGGTGCTGAAATTCGTCGGGCTGCAAAACTACAGCGATCTGTTCAGCGGCTTTTTACAGGTCCGGTTTCGCCAGGAGATGACGAGCACCATCTTTTTTACGGTGTTTTTCATCGCGGGCTGCCTGGGCCTGGGCCTGGGCCTGGCGCTGCTGCTCGACCGCAACCCACGCGGCGAGGGCATCTGGCGCACCATTTTCCTCTTTCCGATGTCGCTGAGCTTCATCGTCACCGGCACCATCTGGCGCTGGATGCTGCAACCCCAGGGCGGCGTCAACCAGTTGCCCGCGCTGCTGGGCGCCAAGCCCGGCACCTTCGCCTGGCTCAGCAGTACGGCGGGCGTGCTCAAGCTCGACTGGAACATGTTGCCGCTGTTTACCGCCGTGGTGGTGGCGCTCGTTCTCGGCCTGGTGGCCTTCCGGGCGCTGCGTGAGGGCAACAGCAACCGCATGACGGCGGCCTTCATCTGCGCCGCGCTGCTGCTGATCTGGGCGCTGGTCATCGGCCCGAACATCAAACTGACGGCCCGGCCCGAATTTCACGGCTTCAACCTGGCGCTCATCGGCATCATCATCGCTGCGGTGTGGCAGATGAGCGGCTACACCATGGCGCTGTACCTGGCGGGTCTGCGCGGCATTCCCGAAGAGCTGCGCGAGGCCGCCCGCGTGGACGGCGCCAGCGAGGGCAAAATGTACCAGTACGTGGTCTTTCCGCTGCTGGCGCCCATTTCGCTCAGCGCCATGATTATCCTGGGCCACATCAGCCTCAAAATCTTCGATCTGGTCTACGCCATGAACGGCCCGGACAACAGCTACACCTCGGTTCCGGCGCTGAACATGTACATCACCTCGTTCCGGGGCAATCAGTTCGCGGTGGGCGCGGCCATCGGCACCATCTTGCTGATCCTGGTGGCGCTGATCGTGGTGCCGTACCTGGCCAGCCAGTTCCGCACCCAGGAGCGCACATGACCGTCCAGAGCGGACCCACCAGTGAACTCAGCCGCGCCGCGCCCAGAGCCAGAAAGACCGGGCCGGGCCGCATCGGCATGTACGCGCTGCTGGTCATCGCCGCGCTGTTTTTCCTGGTGCCGATCTACCTGCTGCTGGCCACCGCCTTCAAGACCCCGCAGGCCATCAACCTGAGCACCACCTGGCACTGGCCCGACTTTCTGAACTGGGCCTCGTTCAGTGAAGCCTGGGCCAAGATCGGCGGCAACTTCAAAAACAGCGTCTTCCTGGCGGTGGTCGCCACCTTCCTGAGCGCCATGCTGGGCAGCCTCAACGGCTACGCGCTGAGCAAATGGCGCTTCCGGGGCGCCAACACCCTCTTCGCCCTGATGCTGTTCGGCATGTTCATTCCCTACCAGGCGGTGCTGATTCCGCTGTTTCAGTTCATCAAGTCGCTGGGCCTGTACGGCAGCATCTGGGGCCTGATCCTGGCGCACGTGGTCTACGGCATCCCGATCACCACCCTCATCTTCCGCAACTTCTACGCCGACGTGCCCGACGCGCTGGTCGAGGCCGCCACCATCGACGGCGCGGGCTTCTGGAGCATCTACGCCAGGGTGATTTTTCCGATCAGCATTCCGGGCTTCGTGGTGGTCATCATCTGGCAGTTCACCCAGGTCTGGAACGAGTTCCTGTTCGCCGCCACCCTGACCAACAGCGGCTCGCAGCCGGTCACCTACGCCCTCTCGCAGCTCTCCGGCGGCCAGGCGGTGTCGTGGAACCTGCCGATGGCGGGCGCCATCATGGCCGCCCTGCCGACCCTGCTGGTGTACATCCTGCTGGGCCGCTACTTCGTGCGCGGTCTGCTGGCCGGGAGCGTCAAGGGATAAGGACGTGAGCAGGGCAAACCCGTCTTCCGAAGTGGGAAGGCGGGTATTTGTTTGGGAAGTGGGGTGTGGGGAGTGGGAACAGAGGGAGGGCATGAGCTGCGCTCACTCCCCTCACCCTTCCGCCGCTTCGCGGCTCCCTCCCTCTGCAAGCAGGTCTGCGACTCTCCAGCAAGGGGCGAGGGATCAACAATGAGCGCCCAGACGCTGTTTTCTACTCCAGACGCTGTTTTCCGCTGAAGTAGACCACTCCCTTCCAGCAAGGTCGGTTATGGGCAGTTGTGGAGCACGGGCGCCCTACCTGAGCTACACGATGTGGGGGACGCCGGGAGACAAAGTGCGTGTGGAACGAAGTAGGATGTATCATGCCTAGCGCGGCGACCGGCTCCCTCGCCCATCCAGCCCAGCAGCGCGGCATCACCACCCGACAAACGCACAGCGGCAGCGCCGCCAACGCCCAGCGCCTGCGCTCTACACTACCCAGCATGACCTTCGAAGCGATCTTATTCGATATGGACGGCGTGCTGGTCGACAGCGAGGTGCTGACCGGCGAGATCTGGCGCTCAGCTCTGCACGAACATGGCCTCACGCTGGACGCTCCCTCTTACATGGCGATGGCGGTGGGTCTGACCGTGCCGGGTCTATACACCGCCCTGGAACGCGAGCACGGCTGGCAACGCCCGGCGCCGTTCGAGGCCCACCTGAATAGGCGGCTGGGCGAGGCTTTCGCCAGCGTTCAGGAGGTGCCCGGCGCGGCCCTGCTCCTGGGGGCGCTCCAGACTGCTCATCTTCCTTTCGCGGTGGCGAGCAACAGTGAGCGCGAGCGGCTGCACCTCAAACTGGGCGCGGCGGGTTTGAGCGGACTGGTGGGCGAACACGCCTACGACCCCACCTGCGTCGGGCTGCGCGGCAAACCGCTGCCGGACCTGTATCTGTATGCGG
The DNA here is from genome assembly GCF_025362455.1 of Deinococcus sp. Lineage (GTDB taxonomy): Bacteria > Deinococcota > Deinococci > Deinococcales > Deinococcaceae > Deinococcus. The sequence goes on from NZ_JANYGJ010000221.1 coordinate 3,194, forward strand.
CCAGGCAGCTCGGCGCCGACATCCGGCAGTGCCTGGTCGTCGAGGACAGCCTGACCGGCCTGGCGGCGGGCCTGAGCGCCGGGGCCACCGTCTGGGCTTTCACGGGCGGCGCACACGGCGTGGACGGCGCGGCATTGGTCGCAGCCGGAGCCGAACGGGCGCTGGCCTCCCACGCCGAGTTGCGGCGTCTGCTGAACCTGCCGGGCATCACTTCTGGATGACGGTTTCGGCTGGATGACGATTTCGGCTGGATGACGATTTCGGCCCGCCGTCTTCACTAGACTGGGCAGCATGCCACGCCTGCGCTCCGCGCCCGCCCTGTTCGCCCTGTCGACGCTGCTGCTGACGGCCTGTGTTCCAACCACGCTGCGAAGTCAATCCGGCTCGGCTTTGAAGGTCACCGCAACCCTCTCTGATTCGGCGCTGTCAACTTCGGCGCTGTCAACTTTGGCCCTGAAGGTGGACACCGGCCAGTACCGCCGCCCTGGCCCGGCGAGCGCGCAGGTGCAACTGAGCGGCCCAGCCAGCGGGGCGGGCACCTACCTCTACGGTCTACTCTTACCGGAAGCTCAACCTGGACGCCTGATCGTGCCGGAGACTCAACCCACCGCCGGGACTGCCAACCTGGCGCTGCCCGCCGTCAACGGATTTACCCAACTGTTCGTGGTCGCCAGCACCCGCCCGCTGGTGTTCGGGCCGCTGGGCAGCAGCGTGTCTGAGCTTGGTCGGGCGGTGGGCGCGGCCACGGCTGGGCTTGCGGCGGGGAGCTGGAATGTCAGCACCCTGGTCTACCGCGTCAGCGACTACGGGGCGCTGAGTGTGCGCAGCGTCCCAGACGGCGCCAACGTCTATGTGGGCGACACCTACCGGGGCCGCACGCCGCTCGACCTGGCGGCAGTGGAGGTGGGCCGCGCCCAGATTCGCATCGAGCGCGACGGCTTCGAGACCGAGAGCCGCACGGTGATGGTCGCCTCCGAGCAAAAGGCGCTGCTGAACGTTCGGCTGCGGCGACAGGCCACGGCCCTGCTACGGGTGACCAGCAGCGTGCCTGCCAGTGTGTCGATCAGGAAGGTCGGGGGCTCCGGCTCGTTCGCTCAGAGCGGCCCAGCGCCACTGGACTACACAGCGCCGCAAGAGTATAAACTGCTGCCCGGCGCCTACGCCCTGACGCTCACGCCCCAAGGTAGCGCTATCAGCCCGGCGCGACTGGGCATCGAGCTGGCCCGTGACCAGACGCTCGACGTGAGCTGTGCGCCGCAGGGAACGGCCCTGGTATGTCAGACCAACTGATAAGGACTCCGATTGAATCCCGTATGAACTACCGGCTGGGTCCGACCAAGCGTCCAAGCGTCGTCATCGGCCCTGCCCTGGACAAGAACGGGAGTGGGAGAAAGTACGGCCCTGTGTACGGCCCTGTGCGGTATGAACGCGCAGGCGGCGCGTCTTGTCCAGAACGGGAGGATGGGCGTCCGTTCACGACGATGCACCTACCGGGCGTCTTGCCTCGCCGCCTGGCCGCTTTTGCGACTGTGCGGGAATGGAGCGTAGGGCCGTATGAGGTCGCCTGAGCGGGCAGCGCCGGTTCAGGCCCGCCGCCCGTTCGCCGAGGCCGGGCTGGTCGCCGCCGTGCTGGTCGCGCTGCTGTGGGGCCAGGAGATCGCCGACGAGCTGGTGTTCGGGGGCCGTCTGGACCGCTTCGGGATCGTGCCGCGCCACCTGGACACGCTCAGCCACATCCTGAGTGCGCCGTTTCTGCACGCCAGTTTCATGCACCTGATCGGCAATACCCTGCCGCTGGCGGTGCTGGCCTTCCTGAACGCCCTGCGCGGCGCCGGGAGATTCGTGGTCGCCACGCTGGTCATCGTGGTGGTCGGCGGGCTGCTGGTCTGGCTGTTCGCCCGGTCCGGCAACCACCTGGGCGCCAGCGAACTGGTCTTCGGCTACTTCGGGCTGCTGCTGGCCAGCGCCTGGCACGAGCGGCGGCCCGGCGATATTCTGGCCGCCCTCGCCGCGCTGGTCCTCTACGGCGGCGCACTCTGGGGTGCGCTGCCGAGCAGTCCCTACATCTCCTGGGAAAGCCACCTGTTCGGCTTCATCGCAGGCGTGATCGCGGCGCGGCTGCTGAGGACCGACCGGACTAGAAAGCTGGTCTGAGCATGCGCCCAGGCCCTCATCTGATATCAACGAGAAGAGGAGATATGCGTGAGTGATGTCCAAAATACGAATCATCGGCCAGTTGTTATTCTTCTCTGTGGCATGACTGGTTCTGGGAAATCCACACTGGCAAAGCGCCTGGAAAGTGAATTTTTGTTTGTAAGATTTTCTATAGACGAGTGGATGATATCTCTTTTCGGCCATCATATGTCTCGCAAAGAATTTGACGATCGTATGGCAAATACTAAAACGAGAATCTTTGATATAGTATCACAGTTAGTTAAGTTAAACGTAAATATAGTACTCGATTATGGGTTTTGGCGGCAAGAAGAACGAGCATTGGTTTCGAAGATGATTAAGGATATCAACGGGTATCCCGTAATCTACTATTTAGATGTAGACGCCGAAATACTTAGAGAACGTTTAACCGTGCGAAATTCTACACGAATTGAAGGTGAGTTTGAAGTTACTGAAGAGATGCTCAAGGTATTTTTGAAGGGGTTTAGTGTGCCTAGTGACGAAGAAGCGGTTGAAATCATTCACCTAAGTGGACCATCATTGAACAACGATGTGCTGGCTAAACACATCATGAGGCTCTCAAAATGAAGTTTTTAAAGATAAAATTATTCGTCCAGCTTCAGTTGATGAACAGCGGTAATTCGTCGTCCGGGTGGCCCGACACCGGCAAGCCCAGGTGGGCGTAGGCGTGCGCCGTCGCCACCCGGCCCCTCGGCGTGCGCTTGATGAAGCCGAGCTGGATCAGGTAGGGCTCGTACACGTCTTCGAGCGTCAGACCGTCCTCGCTGATGGCGGTGGCGAGGGTGTCCACGCCCACCGGACCGCCCGCGAAGCGGTGAATCAGGGTCTCTAAGTACTTCTTGTCGCGGTCGTCCAGGCCCGCCGCGTCCAGGCCCAGCTTATCCAAGGCCATGTGGGTGCGCTCCATGCCGATGCGGCTCTCGCCCGCCACCTCGGCGTAGTCGCGCACGCGCCGCAGCAGCCGCTTGGCGATGCGCATGGTGCCCCGGCTGCGCCCGCCGATCTCCAGCGCCGCCGCCTCATCCAGTCCGAAGCCCAGCAGCCGGGCGTCGCGCAATAGATTGATGCCGATTTCCTCCGGCGTATAGTATTCCAGGTGCTCCATGATCCCGAAGCGGCTGCGCATCGGCGCGGTGATGAGTCCGGGCCGGGTCGTGGCGCCCACCAGCGTGAAGCGCGGCAACGGCAACTCGATGGTCCGCGCCGCCGGTCCCTGGCCCAGCACGATGTCGAGTTTGAAATCCTCCATAGCAGGGTAGAGGTGTTCCTCGGCCACGCGGCCCAGCCGGTGAATCTCGTCGATAAACAGTACGTCGCCTTCTTCCAGACTGTTCGTGAGAATAGCGGCCAGGTCGCCGGGCTTCTCGATGGCTGGGCCGCTGGTCACGCGAATATTCACGCCCAGTTCGTGCGCGATGATGTGCGCCAGCGTCGTTTTGCCGAGTCCGGGCGGGCCGAACAGCAGCGTGTGATCGAGCGCCTCCTTGCGGCCCTTCGCCGCCTGAAGGTAGACGCTCAGCTTATCCTTGAGCTTGACCTGGCCCACGTACTCGGTCAGGGTTTTGGGCCGCAGGGCGGGGTCGTTGTGTTCAGGCTGAGACATGGGGATACTGGACATGCAGACAGTGTAGCGCAGTTACGCTATTTGCGAAATAGGTGTGTCTGGGTTGGATGGGCTCTTGGGCGGGGACACAGTGTCTGCGGGCTGGACGGGCGGCTGACGGTTGCGTTGCGTGGGCTTCAGCTTCTTGCGAATGCGTCGACTCCCCCACCCCCCAGCGGGCAGCGGCCAGGCGCGTCCGTTCTGGCCAAGAAGGCCCGATAGGTGCCGTTCTGCCCAAGCGGTCAGGCCCTTCGTCGTGAACGGACGCCCATGAGGGTGCCACTCCTCCCATACGGGTGCCGCTCTGCCCAAGACGGGCGTGCGTTCACGAGGAGTGCTTGCACAGCAGCGGGTGACTCGCAGAGCTGCTTGCACAGGGATGCGAGCGCAACTCACGCCCTCCATCTGTTCCCACTCCCCTACCCACCCCCTTCCAGCTCAAAGCGCACCGTCACCTCATCCGCCACCTGCACGGGCGAGGTGTCCGGCAAGCTCACCAGCAGCGCCCCCCCGCTCAGGTCGGCGGCGGCACTCAGCAGGGGATAATCCACCGCCGGGTCCAGGGTGCCCCACAGGTGCGCTCCACTCGGCTGCCAGAGCAGGGCGCCCACCGGCTCGGCGCCTGCGTAGGCGAGAAGCAGGGCGTGGTCGCGCAGGGTCTCCAGGCGGGCGGCCAGGTGGCGGGCCAGCAGGGGCGACCACTCCGGTTGGGCGTGCGCCTCGGCCAGCACGTCGGCCCAGATGGGCAAGGTCAGGCGAGACACCTGCTCGATCTGAAGGGGGCTGCGAAGCGTGCCGACCCTCACCGTGCCAACCCTCACCGTGCCGACCACTTCGGCCTGAGCCGGGACGTGTCGACCCTCATCCAGTCGCGCCCGCAAGAGCGGCCAGCGGTGCTCGCGTGCCCAGACCTGAGCGGCGGCCCAGTCAGCTTCGGCGTCCAGGTAGGCGGCGTTGGCGCCCAGCAGGTTCACGCCGGGCGAGAGCAACGCTTCCGAGGCGCCGGGCCAGGTGCGGTTCAAAGTCGCCAGCGGGCGAAAGTAGGCCAGCAGCGAGGCCAGGGCAGGGTCCATTCGTCCAGCCTACGCCGCCGCCAGGTGCAACTTCACGGCGGCAAAACTCCCCGGCCAACACTGGCGCGGGGAGCATCCTGCTGGCGGCGCTCAGTCCATCGCGGAGGCGAGGGTCAGCTCGGACTGGCGCACGTCCACGCCCAGGCCACGCAGCCGCTCGGCGAAGCGCTCGTAGCCCCGGTTGATGTACTGCATCCCGTCGATGATGGTTTCGCCCTCGGCAGCCAGCGCCGCGACGACCAATGCGCCGCCCGCCCGGATGTCGGCGGCCTTGACCGGGGCGCCGTGGAGCTTGCCGCCCTGAATCACCTGGGTGTGCTCGCTGACGGTGATCTGGGCGCCCATGCGGGTCAGCTCGACCACGTGGGTCAGGCGGTCCGGGTAGATGCGGTCCACGACCACGCTGGTGCCTCTGACGGTAGACAGCAAAGCGCTCATCTGCGGCTGCACGTCGGTGGGAAAACCGGGAAACTCCAACGCCGTGACGTTGGTGGGCTTGAGGCGCGAGCGGCTGGCGTCCACGGTCAGGATGTCGCCGGATTCGAGAATATGCACGCCCATCTCGGTGAGCTTCATGCTCACGGCGCGCAGGTGGGCCGGACGCACGCCGGTCAGCGTAATGTTGCTGCGGGTGGCGGCGGCGGCCAGCATGATGGTTCCGGCCTCGATGCGGTCGGGGATGATGCGGTACTCGCCGCCGCGCAGGCTCGGCACGCCCTGCACCGTGATGGTGTTGCTGCCCTCGCCCCGGATATCGGCGCCCAGCGACTTGAGAAAGTTAATCATGTCCACGACGTCGGTATCGATGCTGGCGTTTTCCAGCACCACCTGGCCGCTGCCCAGCACGGCGGCCAGAATGGCGTTCTGGGTGGCGCCCACCGTCAGCATCTCGAAGACGTAGGAGCCGCTGAGCGCGCGGGGACGCTGGGCCGCGAAGTTGCCGCCCTCCTCCTCCATGTCCACGCCCAGCGCCCGGAAGGCCTTGACGTGCTGGTCCACGGGCCGGTAGCCGAAGGCGCAGCCGCCCGGCATGCTGACGGTGGCCTCCCCGGCGCGGGCGATCAGGGCGCCCATCACGATGAAGCTGGCCCGCATCTTGCTGACCAGCGCGTAGGGCGCCGCCGTGTTCAAAATCTCCGGGGTGTGCAGGGTCACGCTGTTGGGGCCGACCCAGGCGTGCTGCGCGCCCAGGTGGCCCACGATATCCAGAATGGTGTAGATGTCCGACAGCCTCGGAATGCCGTGCAGGGTCACCGGCTCCGTGCTCAGCAGCGCCGCCACGATGATCGGCAGCGCGGCGTTCTTGCTCGGCTGAACCGCGAACTCGCCGCTGAGTGGGCGGCCACCGGTGATATGCAGGGGCGTGATTTGCAGCATGGGGAGTCCTTTGGCGTCCGGCCCGCAGTGACCGGAGGGTAAAGCAGAGGAGGAGGATTGAGCGCGGCGTCGCGTTAACTGACTGTTCTCTGTTGCATCTTACACACCTTACTCACTGTGAGTCCAGTAGTGCCTATCATGTGCTCAGTAGCAAGAGGCCAGGTCGGGTCCAAAATACGGCCCAGGGAACAAAGCTTTATCCGAAATGAGGCGCACCAGGTTGGCAACCGGCAAGGTCCAGCACGCCAGAGAGCAACCGAGGTGGGCACTGAAGTGGATACCGGGGCGAGGGACGTCAGCCGTTCGTATGGCCTTCAGCATAAACGCCTGCGCCCAGAATTCCGTAACGCGCCTGGCCGGACATCTATTTAACCCCGCCCTCCCCGGCCCATCAACACTGCCCCGGCCCACAGACACAACCCCGGCGTCGCCCAGACAAGCAAAACGCGCAACCATACTCACTGTCAGGCACGTGTGCATGTTGAGCATCTGAGCACAGGCGTGGTACGCTTCATAAAGAACGGCGCTCAGTGAAGAATGGCCCGCTTTAGAAGTGTCGCTCAAGTGTCGTTCAGAAGTGTCCAGTCAGAAGTGTCCAGAATGGAGTCCGGAACGACGCGGTTGATTTGAGGAGTACCCATGCCCAAGAAGGAACGCAAGCGGTTGCAGGTGGTTATCAGCGAGGAGCAGGACGCGCTGCTGACCAAAACCGCTTATGAACTCTCCAGCCCGGAGCGCCTGATTTCCAAAAGCGAGGTCGTCCGGCTGGCCATCGAAAAGATCGCCAAGGAAATGGGCGAGGGCGAGCAGATCGAGGAGTACCGCGCCCTGCTGGAAACCGACGACCTGCGCGACGTCTGAGGAAGTCGTTCAAGGAAGTCGTTTCGCAAAAGGCCGCCCAGCGCCCAGGCAACACGGACCTCCAACCGCCGTCTGAGCGCTTCAATGTTTTTGGTCGTCGTGTTGAGGACCGGCTGGTTCCGGATCAGGCCGTGGGCCGCGAGAACTGCCGTCCAGCGGTGCCGGAACAGATTTTCGCGCGGCGCAATTTCGGTCTCATCCTGCCCGCGACTGCGCTGGTACACCTCCAGTTCACCCTTCACTGTTAAAGCTCGCCGACGCCGAGGTGTCGATCAGCACATTGACTGGGTGTATGGATGACTGGGTGTATGGATGACTGGGTGCATGGATCAATCCAGCGCCCGCGCAGGCGCTACACTCGCCTCCTATGGCGCTGAGCAGCGGGCAGACCCTATCGACGCGCTATCTGCTGCACGAACCCATCGGCGAGGGCGGCAGCGCCGAGGTCTTCCGGGCCACCGATCTGCACCTGGGGCGCGACGTGGCCCTGAAGCTGCTGCACGAGCAGGTGCATTTCTTGGACCGTGAACGCTTTTTGCGCGAGGTCCGGATTCTGGCGCGGCTGACCCATCCCGGCGTGGTCGCCATTCACGACCTGGGCCAGCACGAGGGCCGCGACTTTTTTACCATGCCGCTGCTGACCGGCGGCCCGATCAGCACGCTGGGGCCGCTCGAAGACATGCCCAGCAGCCTGGGGCGCTACCTGGGCGCCGCCGCCTTCGTGTCCAGGGCGCTGGGACACATTCACGCCGTCGGGCTGGTCCACCGCGACCTGACGCCCGGCAACGTGCTGCTGGGCGAGGACGGGCTGCCGCGCATCATGGATTTCGGGCTGGTCTCGATGAGCGAGCACACCCGCCACCTGACCCGCAGCGGCGTCACGCTGGGCACGCCCCAGTACATGGCCCCGGAGCAGGCACGCGGCAGCGGTGTGGGGCCGAGCAGCGATCTGTACGCGCTGGGCGCGGTGCTCTACCGGGTGGCCTGCGGCAGTCCGCCGTTCGTGGGCGACAACGACCAGAGCGTGCTGTTTCAGCATGTCTACGAGTCGCCCACCGACCCGCGTGAGCTGAATCCGGCCATTCCCGACAGCGTGGCGCAGATTTTGCTGCACCTGCTGGCCAAGAAAGCGGCGGACCGTCCGCCCAATGCCGAGGCGCTGGCCGAACTGTGGACCCAGGCCCGCCAGGACGCCGCCGCCCAGGGCGCCGCCCAGTACCGGGGGGGCCGTAGCCGCAGCGGGTCGCACAGCGGCGGCCCGGCCTGGCCCGGCGAGCTGCGCGAGCGGTGGAGCATGACCCTGCCCGGCGAGGTCACCTGGCCCTCGGCGGTCATCGGCGGCCAGGGCCTGCTGGCGGTGGGCACCCGCAGCGGCCACCTGGCGCTGGTCAGCAGCAGCGGCGACCTGCATACCACCTTCAGCGCCAAGGACGAGGTGACCGCGCCCGCTACCCTGCTGGACGGCAGCGTCATTTACGGCGCCTGGGACGGAGCGCTGCGCCGCGCCCGCTTCGACGGCACGCCGCAGTGGACCCACCAGACCCGCGCCGAACTGACCGGCGCCCCGACGCTGTGGGGAGGCCGGGTGCTGGTCACCTCCCGCGACGGGCACCTGCACGCCGTCGATCTGCAAACCGGCGAACTGGCCTGGGCCTACCGAACGGGCGGCCCGGTAGCCGCCTCGCCGCTGATCTGGGGCGGCGCCGCCTTCGTGGCCGACGAGAACGGCTGGCTGCACGCCCTGGACGCTCTCAGCGGCGCGCAGCTCTGGAAAGTCGAGGTCGGCGTGACGCACGCCACGCCTGCGCTGGCACCGCTGGGCCGGGGTGAGGCGGCGCTGATCGTGGCGACCTGGAAAGGTGAGGTTCACGCGCTGCACCTCCAGATTCAGGCCGGGCGGGCGGCACTCGCCCCCGAAGCCGTGCTGTGGAGCTACGACCTGGAAGACGAGCTGTGGGCCGCGCCCGCCGTGCAGGACTCAAGCGTGGTGGTGGCCGGTTGGGGCGGTCAGGTCCAGGCGCTGAGCCTGCTGGGCGGCGACGACCTGTGGGCACACCGCCTGGAGGGCCGCGTCACCGCCAGCCCGGTCATCAGCGGGGCGCAGGTCTACCTGGCCTCCGAAATGGGCGAGCTGTGTGCGCTGAGTCTTCACGATGGGCGGCTAGTGTGGCAGCAGCGGGAAGCTCGCGGCGTCCAGGCCACCCCGCTGGCCGACGGCGGCAGCCTTTACATCGCCTTTATGGACGGCACGCTCAAGGCTTACCGCTAGGTTCGGTTACATCCAGATGGAGCCGGGCGGCGTATATCCGAATGAAGAGGCCACATTCCATATTCGCCCTCCCCAACTGACCTAAACTGGGAATAAGCCGAGCCCCATCACCCTCAAACTCTCTGGAGGTCCACCCCATGCCCAACCTTGGAATGCCCGAAATCCTGCTGATCCTGGTCGCCGCGCTGCTGCTGTTCGGCCCCAAGAAGCTCCCCGACCTGGGCCGCAGCCTGGGCAACGGGATCCGCGAGTTCCGCAAGGGCACGGCGGGTCTGAAAGAGGAGCTGGAAGGCTCATTCAAAGAGGAGGCCGTCGCTGCGCCGCCCGTGCCCGCTACCCAGACCATCCTGGCCAGCACCCCCGCCCCGGTCAGCCTGATCCCGGCCCAGAGCGCCGCGCCGGTCAACACCCAGCCGGTTGCCTCGCAGCCGGTCAACCTCAGCAAAAGCACCGACGCCGAGCCGCACCAGGCGTAGATTTCCCTCTGTTCAGCTTTCTCTCCGTTCAGGCGGCCCTTCCACACCGGGAAGGGCCGCCTGGCGTTGGTGCGGATGTTCGGGTGGGCACAGGACTGATACAGGCCCAGACTTTCAGCACAGACTTTTGGCCCAGACCTTCAGCACAGCTCAGCACAGACTTTTGGCTGACGGCGCCGGGCGGGCGGCAGCGTAGACTGCCCGAATGCTTGATCCAGAATACCTGCTCAAAACGTTTTCCTACCTGGGGCTGTTTCTCATCATCTTTGCCGAAACCGGGCTGCTGATCGGCTTTTTTCTGCCGGGCGACACACTGCTGATTACGGCGGGCCTGTTCGCGGCACGCGGCGACCTGAACATCTGGCTGGTGGCGCTCATTGTCATGGTCGCGGCTTTTTTAGGCAACGCATCGGGCTACTACATCGGGCGCACGTTCGGGCCGATGGTGTTTGCCCGCGTGCCCTTTCTCAAGGCCGAATACGTCGAGCAGGCGCGGGAATTCTTCGCCTCACGCGGCAACTCGACCCTGATTCTGGGCCGTTTTATCCCGATTATCCGCACGCTGGTGCCCACGCTGGCCGGAACCATCCACATGAATGAGCGCACCTTCATGGTCGCCAACGCCGCCGGGGCCGTGCTGTGGGGGCTGGGCATTCCGGTGGCCGGGCTGGTGCTGGGCAAGCTGCTGCCCAGGGACGTGCTCGACAAATACATCCTGGTGGTCGTGGGCGTGATCTTCGTGGTGTCGTTCAT
>NZ_JANYGJ010000240.1 GCF_025362455.1 Deinococcus sp.
CGCCCGCATTCAGAGCTGCCTCCAATGGGCCGCGCTCGCCCCTGTTCCCTTTGCTGTGGTCGGTCCAGACGGTGCGGCGGCGGCGCTGCCCGGTGCTGACTTCCTGGTGATCGACAGTGAGGGCCGCCCCGGTGTTGACGACCTGGCCGAGCTGGCGGCCACCGTCGAGGTGATGCTGATTCCCTGCGGCCCCTCACGCTTGGAGCTGCAAAGCGGGCTGGCGCTGTGGCGAGCGCTCAATGCTAGAGGCCGCGTAGAAGCCGTGCGCCTGGTCCTTACCCGGACACTGCCCAACGCCCGCGCTGGAATAGACGCCAGGGACGCCCTGCGAGCTGCCGGGGTACAGACCTTAGAGACGGTGGTGAGGCGCTATGCGGCCCATGAGCGGGCTGCCGAGCTGGGCGGGCTGGTGCGCGATGTGCGCGACCCCAGAGCCGGTGAGGCGTGGGCTGACATTCAGGGCGTAGCGCGTGAGGTGGCCGGATGACCAAGAAAGGGCGGTACACCTATCTGCAAGGGGAACAGCCGGAAGTGCCGGGTAAGCAGGAAGTGCTAGCACAAACTGGAAAACCCGGTAAACAGGCCAAAAATCGGCAGTCAGTCGCATACAAAGAGCCGAAGCAAGCACTAACAGGGACAATCTCAAAACGGACGGGTGTGTTAGCACTTCCGTCACTGTTGGTTGACCCGGCGCAATACGCTTTGCCTCCTCAACGGAAGGGGCGGCGCACGGAGCCGGGTCTGAAGCGCACGGACATTCCGCGTGAACAGCTCAACGTCCGTATTCGACCAGAGCTGAAGCGGGCGGCGGCGGGCCTGGCCGGACTGACGGGGAAGACGCTGGGGGATGTGGTTGAAGCGGCGCTGATCGAGTACCTCAGCCGGGAGAGGAAGTAAAAAGCAGCGCAGAATTTGCCGATGTGGCACCCTCAGCGCAGCCCAGGGCAGGCCACGAGCGGAGTGATGTGGCCGCTATAGCTCGCAGACCACGCGCATGGCCTCATGCAGCGGCCCGTATTCACCGGGGGTCAGGTTGCCCAGGAAACGGAAGAGGCGTGAGGCGTCGAGCGCCCGCGCCTGATCGATCAGGACCACCGAGTCGCTGAGCAGCCCCGCCGACCCGGCAGGCAAGACGGGATAGAGGTCTGGAGCGGCGCTCACCCAGCCCTGCCCCCGAAAGGTGGTCACCGGGGCCAGCAGCAGCACCGGGAAACGGGGGCGCCCTGCGTTCGACGGCAGACCCACCACCACCGCCGGGCGCGGCCCTTCCTGCTCATGGCCGCTGGGGTCATGTTCGGGGAAGTTCGCCACGAACACGGCGCCCAGGCTGAGGGCGGCGCCCGTCACTCCCCACCGATCAACAACTGACCGTCAGCGCCCACCCTGACCGGCTGGCCCAGGGTGTAGGGGTCCGCCTCGCCCCAGTCATACGGCTCAAACTCGCCCAGCCGTGAAGCGTCGCTGCCCAGCCAGGCGCGGGCCTCGCTGTCAGGGTCAGTCACTGTAACCGCCGTGAGCAGGTCGGCGGGGCTGACCTCATGGCCGGTCAATTCTTCGAGCGTGGTCATGACCGCGCCCAGGGTGCCCAGGTCCACACGGGCCACGCTGCCCCGCGCCAGGGCATAGACCGTGCCCCGGCTGACCCGGCCCTGTGCCGCCTGGGCGAGCCGGTAGGCGCTCAGGCCGTGCGTATCCAGGTAGTGTTTCAGGGTGAATTCAACCGTTCGCATAGTGCCGGTATCATAGCACTAACGCGGCACTGTACCATACCCCAATATACCCTCACTCAACAACTGATCTTGCGCTTTTTGCCGCGTCTACGGCCATGTGGTCTGAGGCTGTGGTAGCGCTGGGCGTGCTGATAGGCTAATCTGACCTCAGCAGCCTCACGGCAAAAGCGAAATCGCCCCCATCCTGTCAAAGAAGTAGGCGATTTCAAGCGGCCAGGGTGCACCCTGTACCAGTAGTTTAGCGGCTACGGCGCAAGGTTCAAGGGGTCCCCTTGCACTCTTCCTTATTAGAAGTCCTCAGCCGTACCCGCGCCGCCGTCCAGAGCCGCGCCCAGAGCCATTCTAAGCTCCCTGAGCTGACGGCCCCGGTTCGCCCGGTCCCTGTGCAGATCAGGCCCGATCCACGCTTGATGGACCCACCACCACCCCGAATCCTGGCCCTGTTCCCATCTTTTGAGGCCCTGATTGGCGCCGTGAAGCTCAGCGCAGCCGAGCGGCGGGCGTACCGCCTCCTGCATCGCCTGGCTGTGGACGTGGCCCGTGAACGGCGTTACGAAGCGACCCCACACCAGGTCGTCTACCACTGCCCCGCCGTCACTATCGCGGGCGTGCTGGGCATCACGGACCGGCACCTGCGCCGCCTGGTGGCTGGCCTGGAGCGGGCGGGTCTGCTCGACTGTGGCGGCCACGCCCAGCAGATCGGAGCGCGGAGCCTGTACGACGGCACGCTATGGGCCGTGCTGATGATCCCCAACACCGAGCCGCCGCGCATCCGGGCCGAGGACTGGCGGCACAACTGGCGACCGACCTTCGAGGCCGATGTAGTGGGCAAAACCGGCGCAGCTCTGGAAATGTCCGAACTACTCTTAGAGCACGTCGAGCCGGAAGACAAGTACAGGGCAGCAAAAGCCAGGGCCGCTGTTCCTGGCGCGTCCAGCACCCCCGCTGCTCCCAGTTCGGACATTTTCGGCCCGGCCAGCCTGCGAGGCGTGATAGACGGCGTTGCGGCGCTCTGGCGACTGCACAGCAGTAAGCGCCCCCGCGCCGTGGGTGTACTGGCTTCCCAGATCGCCGCTGCCTTGATCGAGCCGGAACGGCGGCGGTACTGGTGCCGGGTCCTCTGGCAGGCGCTGACCGCCCAGGACGAGGGCCGCACAGGTGGACTGAGCGCCCTGATCGGCCAGCTTGACCGGCTTGTGGCTGATCTGGTGGAGGGCGCGCCGTGGCGATCACCGGGGGCGGTGCTGGCCGCCCGGCTGAAAGGAGCCTTATGAACGACCATCCCTTAACCCTCAACGCTGTCGAAGGGGTCCAGATACGATCCCAGAATTTTAGCAAGCCAAGTTTCTAGCGCACTAAAATTCTGGACTGGTGGTCTTGACCTAATAGCTCCTAGAAAAAACGCCTCTGGAGATCTATAGTAAACAACAAATGACGCAAATCACGCAGATTATAGACCGAAGTCAGGAAGACCAGATTCGGAAACTTGAGTCCGAGTATTTTAATTGGGTAAATAATCGACTGAATAGTGAATTCCAAATTACTTTAGACATCGAGAAGATGATTACTAAAGACATGAACGATATGAATATATACTTTCCCCCTGACGGAGGAATGTTTTTAGCCGAGGTAGATCAACTGTTCATCGGTACGATCTTCTTAACCAAACTCCGGCAGGGCGTTGGGCAAATTAGACGAATGTACGTCCGCGATGAATACAGAAGACGTGGCATTGCACGTAAACTGTTCGAAACAGCTATTGAAAGTGCGCGTAATATAGGATACTCACAACTTTTGTTAGAAAGTCCAAAATCTTGGGGTGCAGCGCATGCTCTTTATCATGATTTAGGCTTTAATATAGTTCAGATGTATCCTGAAAGCGAAGTGCCCGAGCATTTAAGAGAATACTGGGTTTTTATACAGCTTAATTTAGAATAGCCCGTATCGGTCAGTTGAAGCGACGGTAGAGGGAGTAAATCTGACCCGGACGAAGAATCTAGGGAGGAGGCCAGAGCCGGAGCGTGGTAACGTTTCCCTCCAGGGCTGCACGACGACCCAGACGGCATCCACGCCAACTAAACCCAGGTCCGGAAAAGTAAGCAAGATAAGTTTTTCGTCTGATCCTTTCAGGATCACCCGCTCAACACTTGCCCCAAGCCCAGCTTCCCAGTCGGACGCGAACTCACCAAACCACCCGGTCATCAAAAAAGCCTAGACTTTTCCCATGCCACCGCGCAAAACCAAGTCGGATGGAACCGAGAACGTCCATACCACCAGCGGCAGCCGCAAAGTCAGCGTGGTGCTGCCGCCCGCCCTGGCCGCCCGCGTCGAACGCCTGGCCGACGTGCGCGGCGAGCGCCTGACCACGGTGATGGTCAGGCTGATCGAGGCCGGAGAACGCCAGACCCACGAGGACCTGCGAACCGACGCCCTGGCTTCCCTCCGCGCGGAGCTGCTCGGCCTGGTCGGTGACCTGGGCCAGCAAGTCCGCCGCGAGGTCCAGGGCCAGGCCCACCGGCTCTCTCACCTGCTGGCCCGCACCGCCCTGGAGAGCATGGCCGCCCGCAACACCAGCGGCCAGATCCTGTTCAAGCTCTACGGCGATCAGGACCGCGCCCGCGAGCTGTACGCCAGCGGCTGGACCCAGGCGGTCGAGCGCCTGAAAAATCCCAGTCCCGGCGTGCGCCAGTCCCTCAACGAGATCGCCGCCAGTAGCGGCGACCTGGAACCGGGTCTGCTCTCCCACCTGGCCCAGAGCACCCAGGAGCTGCAATCGACCCTGGCCGCCGTCCCCGCCCTGGCCGAACAGGTCGCCGCCCTCGAAGAGCAGGAGCACGTCACCCAGACCCAGCTCACCGAATTGCAGAGCCGCATCCGGCAGATGCAGCAGGCCGTCCTCTCCGCTGTGGCAACCCTCAACCACGCCGAAGAAGAATTCCGGAACAAGCCCAAAGGCTTGTTCAACCGCTGATGCCGCGCACCTTCGCGGTGGTCAAGGCCAGCTATACCCGCAGCGGCGGCGAGGCCAAAGCCTCGGTGCGCTACATGCAGTACCGCCACAGCGAACAGGCCGAGCGCCACGCCCGCCCGCTGTTCGGCGCCCACGGTGAACTGAGCCGCCAGGAGGTCTACGCCCAGCTCGACCAGGCCGCCCGCAGCGCCGAGAAGACCTACTTCTACCGCCTGACCCTCAACCCCGGCGAACACCACGCCGACCTCTCCGAGGACGAGCGCCGCGCCTGGGCCACCGAGGTGATGACCCGACTGGAAACCCACGGCGTTCAGGTTCGGAGCTGGGCAGGCGTCAGCCATACCGACCAGGGCCAGCACGACCACGTGCACCTGCTGGCGGCCACCTCGCGCACTTTGCAGAAAGACGAGCTGGCCGACCTGCGAACCTTCAGCCGCCAGGCCTACGACGCCCAGCGCGAGCACCAACACGAGCTGGGCGTCTATCACGACCATCCCGACAACGCGCAGCAGCTCAGCCAGCAACACCAGCACGAGCGCAGCTACGAGCAGGACCAGGCGCAGGCCCAGATCGAGCAGGAGCGGGCCGCCCACTGGGACTTCAGCCTGTGAGCCGACTTCACGCCACAGCCGCCTCACAGGGGCGCTACGCGCGTGGGGAAGGCGACCCCCCGACCGCCGCAGAAGGCACAAAAAAAACGACCCGCAGGCCGCCTTGATTCCTACAATATAGCCCGGTATGCAGCCGCCGTCAAGCACCATGCGTCCGATGCGTGGGGCCGGTTCGCAGCCAAGTGAAATGGCATGGCAGGAAGACGATATTTATCTGAGGGGAAGCCAGCTAATCCCCTGACATTCGCCGGGATAGAATCACCATGATATGAAAGATTTTGAAGTGTGGTGGCAGAACGTCCCAGAAAATCAGAAACCGATCTGGATGGTCCTTTGTTATGCGGTGATCCTCGCCCTCGGCATTGATCTGGGCAGGACGCTCTATAGCGTTTTGCATTAGGCCGTCCGGCCTCTTGTCGGCAGGTATGGGAGTTGAGAATTGACGCGCCGTCGCGCCGCCTAAGTCGGCCCTGATCTCCCCGAAAAACCCTTTTGATAATGTCTGTTATCAAGATTTTTGGCCTGATTGATCCGAGGCGGTCCAGCGGTCAAGAATGTTTTAACATTGAAGCAATCCCATATTTTTACTCAGCATGAGATAGTTTGACCTCGAAATAATCGGAGAAAGACCGATTCCTGACACAGATTTCTAAGAACTATGATACAAAGGTGAACATGCGCCATATACCAGCAGAACTCCCTGACCGCCCTGAACCTCTTACGCCGAGATTCAGGGCGCTGCCCTTGCTGCTCGGGTTGCTCTGTCTGATTCTTGCCGCCTGTGGAGCGGCACCGACCCCGACCCCCGCGACAGCACCCCAGGCAACGACCCCGGCGAAAGCATCCAGCCACGTCAACAGTGAACCGCTGAGCACAGCGTTCAACCTGTATACCGACGGCTCGGTCTTCAAGCTCAATCTGCCCGCCTCGGTCCCTGACGGGTCACAGTGGACCATCGAGCCCGCCGACCTCGGCCAGTTGCGCGGATCGGGTCGCCAAGGTGAGTACGTCCTGCCCTCGGGGCTGAGTGCCGAGCGCACCGTCACCCTGTACTTCAGTGTGCCCGGCGCGAAAGGCGGCTTCGAGCGCAGCCTTCAGTTGCGTCTCAAGCCGCAGAGCCTCAAGCCTCAAGGCATTCAGCCTGGCCCAGCCGGAAGCACCTACTGTGCCGACGAAGGCCAGGTCTGCACCTTCACCGGCACCAAGCTGATCGCTTACGGTGCCAACGGGACGTACGCCTACCGGGGTGCCACGAACACGGTGGACTGCAACAACCTGGTCTTTGGTGACCCCCTGAACGGCGTGGTCAAAGCCTGCTTCGTCACCGACCAGGTGCTGCCGGTCGGTCCGGCGAACACCACCTTCTGCGCGTTCGAGAATCAGTTCTGCGGAAGTGCGACGCCGCATACCGTGTCTTACGGTGCCCAGGGCACCTTCACGACCTTCAACTCCAACGGCGTGTTCACCTGTAACAACGACGCCTTCGCAGACCCGCTCCCCGGCGTGGTCAAGGCCTGCTTCCTGAGTGCCAACGAGGTTCAGCCTGCTGGTCCGACAGGGACGACGTTCTGCGGCCTGGAAGGGAACCGCTGCGATTTTGTGGGCACCAAGATCGTCTCCTACGGCTTCGGGACGAAGTACGTGTCGCAGACCCTGACAGGCGGCGTCGATTGCCTGAACAGCGTTTTCGGTGACCCGATTGTCGGGAGCGTCAAAGGCTGCTTCGTTCAGGATGTTACCGGCGGTGGCGGTGGCAGTGGCGGTGGCGGTGGCGGTGGC
>NZ_JANYGJ010000258.1 GCF_025362455.1 Deinococcus sp.
CGTTCATGATGTTGGCGCAGTGGCCCGGCGAGGCGATCCAACCGGCCACGACAGCTTCGGGCGTCGGCTGCCCGGCGGCGATGTTCTCGCCCAGGGTGCTCCAGGCGTAGCCGGTGGCATTGATGCGGGCATCGAAGGTGCGTCCGTCCTGGCTGGTGTGGTCGAAGTAGTTTTTGGCAGCCATGTCGGCGGCGTGGCTCTGCGCGGCGGCGCCGAGCTGAGCGTTGAGGCTCAGCGGTCCAGCGGCGGCGTAGGCGGCACTTCCGCAGCTCCGGGCCACGGCGCGGGCCGCGTTGGTCAGGCTCAACACGCTCTGGGCGTAGGCGCTGGTGCCGGGCGCCGGGGCCGGAGCAGGCGCCGGGGCGGGTGCTGGTGCAGGTGCTGGTGCAGGTGCAGGGGTAGGTGCTGGTGCGGGCGCTGGGACGCCGGGCACCGTGACCGTCACGGGAAAGTCGATGAAGGCGCTGGGCGAGGCTTTCAGCGTGGCCCGCACCACGCTGTTGCCCGCCTTCACGGCGCTGACCAGACCACTCTGGCTCACGCCGACGCTGGCCGCGTTGCTGCTCGTCCAGGTGAGCTGGCCGGGCGTGGCTAGGGCGCCGCCGACCCTGATATTGATCTGCTGGGTCTGTCCGGCGATCAGGGTAATCTGTTTGCCCACGGCCTGGCTGCTCAGATCGGTGCTGACGCTGAAATCGCTGCTGAGCGCCGTCTCGGTGATGGCCGGTGAGGTGCTGGTTGAAGCGGGCGCAGCCTTGGGGGTGGGCAGGGTGGTGCAGGCCGACAGGCTGACGCCGAGGGTCAGCAGGGTCAGCGAACGCAGAAGCAGGGTTTTGGACACACCGACATTTGAGCAAACGGAGATGTGCAGTAGTCTTTCAGAATCGGCGTTTTTCTCACCGAGTTCGGGAGTGCGCTATATAACAACACACCGGCTGTTTTGTGAAAAACTTCTTGCCACCTGGTCATCGCCTTGCCGCAAGGCCGGTGTGCCAGGCCGTTTCAGTTTGGCGTCTGGTGGCCTGTAAACAGATGAAATGAAGCCGAAAAGTCAGGTCGTGAAGGAACCTGTGTTGCAAGTCGGTAATACCCGAATGACGGGAGTTCGGCGCTCATCTGGCCGGTCTGGCCACGCAGGCGGCACAGGAACGGTAAATCAGCCGTGTTCCAGCCGGAAGCCGTGCGGCAGAAAGTCGGCGACGCTCCCGGTGACGCTCTCCCCCTGGGCGTTGACGCAGACGACGCTGGCTTCGGGGCTGAACTCGAACAGGATCTGGCGGCAGGCGCCGCAGGGGCTGGCAGGCGGCGACGCCTCGGTGTACACCACCAGGGCGGTGAAGCCGCGCTCACCCGCGCTGGCCATCGCCTGAATGGCCGACTGTTCCGCGCAGCGGCCCAGGCCGTAGCTGGCGTTTTCCACGTTGGCCCCGCTGTAAATGCGCCCACTGATGCCCCGCAGCGCCGCGCCGACCTGGAACGCGCTGTAGGGGGCGTAGGCGTTGGCAAAAGCCTGACGGGCGGCGCTCAGGAGTTCAGGGTCGATGGTCGTGGACGCTGGTGTCTGTTGCTGTGTCATTCAGAATTCCTCGGAGGTTGACCTGTGGCCGCCGACTTGTGGCAGTCGACTTGTGTCCAGCTCAGGCCAGGGCGGCGCCCAGTTCGTCGTTGCTGGCGCGGCTGACCCGCACCTTGCCGACCCGGCGCTCGTCGGCTTCCTCTACTGAAAAGACCCAGCCCTCGTGCAGAAAGTCGGCCCCCACAACGGGAATATCACCGAAGTGGTTGGTCATGAAGCCGCCCAGCGTCTCGAATTCGCCTTCCTCGTCGGCCAGGTTGGTGTCGAGGTAGCCCTCGGCCTCGCCCACCGTCACCGAGCCGTCCATCAGGTAGATGCCGCTGCCCAGCGACTGCACCAGCGGCTCTTCCTCCTCGTCGGTCTCGTCGTAGATTTCGCCCACGATCTCTTCGAGCGCGTCTTCGAGGGTGACCAGCCCGGAGGTGCCGCCGAACTCGTCGACCACGATGGCCAGGTGTGATTTGCGCTGGCGCATCTTGGTCAGCAGGTCTTTGATGCTCATGCTTTCGGGCACGAAAAAGGTGGGGCGCATCAGCTCGGCGATGGTCATGGTGTCGAGGTGCTCAAGCTGCTGGAGCAGATCGCCCGTGTGCGCCACGCCCACGATCCGGTCAGGGCTGTCCTGGTAGACCGGCACCCGCGAGTAGCCGTGCTCGGTGTTGAGTTCGAGCAGGCGCCGGATGTTGGCTGCGGCGTCGACCACCACCATGTCGCCGCGTGGGGTCAGCACACTGCGCACCAGCGTGTCGGAGAGGTCGAAGACGTTGTAGACCAGTTCCTTTTCGTCGTCTTCCAGCACGCCTTCTTGCGAACTGGCCGAGACGATCATGCGAATCTCCTCTTCGGAGTGGGCGGTGTGGTGCCCCGCTACCGGTTTGAAGCCCAGCACGCGCAGCACCACCCGCCCGAAGGCGTTGAGCAGGTAGATCACCGGCCTGAACACCGTCGTGAAGACCACCAGCGGCGGCGTGAACAGCATGGCGATGCGGTCGCTGCGCTGCAAGGCCGCCGATTTGGGCACCAGCTCGCCGAAGACGATGTGCAGCGTGGTCGAGAGAATGAAGGCGATGGCGAACGACACCGGCTTGACGAAACTTTCGGGCAGCCCCGCCGAGGTCAGCAGCGGGTGGACCAGATGCTCGATGGCCGGTTCGGCGACAAAACCGATCAGCAGGCTCATCATGCTGACGCCGAGCTGCACCGCCGCGATGTACTGGTCTAGTCTCCCCAGCACGCGCTGCACGGTGCGGGCGGCTGCCGAGCCCTCGTCGGCGAGCTGGTCGATACGGGTGCGGCGCACACTCACCAGGGCGTACTCCACGGCCACGAAATAGCCGTTGAACAGCACCAACACGAACAGGGCCACGACCCCAAGCCAGTCATTCATCTTTGCGGCGCGCTCCTGAGCGCCTCAGACGGCGCGGGGGCAATATCCACCAGACGCGCCGCTGTGTCTTCAACTAAACCTGTGTATTTAACTAAACCTGCATCCAAGCCTGCGCCTACATCTGCATCAGGCTGGACAACACGGCAACTCCGCACCAGAACGTGCGCCGCATGGCCAGCGGCTACAAAGCACGGTGACGCGGCCTGGCCTTCACCAGGGCCACCAGGGTGACCGAAACTGGGAGGCTCGTCCATCTGAGCGGCAGTGTAGCATGTTCGGGCCGCCTGTAAGAAGTGCAGTGACAACTTGCCCAAGAATCGCCCAAGTGTCGCCGGTCAGGCCCTGTCGCTCACCGCCACCCCAACACCCTGAACAGGGCCGGACCCAGCACCGCCACGCCGACCAGCACGCTCAGGGCGCTGGCGATCAGCACGGCGCCCGCCGCCGCGTCCTTGGCGACTTTGGCCCGAAGGTGCCACTCCGGGCTGGCCAGATCGGTCAGGGCTTCCAGGGCGGTGTTGAGCGCCTCCAGGCTGAGCACCAACGCGCAGCACGTCAGAATCGGAGCCAGCGGGACGCGCAGCAGCGCCCCCAGAGCGCAGGCCAGTGCGCCCGCCGCCACCTCGATGCGGAAATTGGCTTGCGTGGCCCAGACGTGGCGCACGCCGCAGAGTGCGAAACGCGCCGAGCGCCACCAGCGCCTGAAGCTCAGCGCCGAGGCCGAGGATTTGGCAGCAGGTCCAGCAGAAGGTTCAGGGCCGCTCACGGCGCGTCTGGATGCCCGGCCAGAGTGCCCTGACCGGCGGCCCAGGCGTCGTGAAACACCTGCCACTCCGGCCCCTGGGCGCCTTCCTCGAAGCCCAGGCCCTCGGCGTGGGGGTGGTCATGACCGACCAGATGGGTCAGGCCGTGGCTGGCCAGCAGCGCCACCTCGCGCTCCAGGCTGTGGCCGCGTGCGGCGGCCTGCGCGGCGGCGGCGCCCAAGCTGATGATGATGTCGCCCAGGTGCGGCGGCACGAACGGGTCGCCCGGCTCGTAGGTGGGAAAACTCAGCACGTCGGTGGCGGCGTCCTCGCCCCAGTGCTGAAGCTTGAGCGCCCGGATGGCCTTATCGGAGACCAGCACCACCGTCACGGTTTTGTCTGAGACGCCGAAATGGTCCATGACTGCCGCCAGCGAGGAGCGCAGCGTGCCCCGCAACCCGGCGGGCGGCTTTTTCTGCACGACCAGATCGATCACGCTGCCGAGTCTAGCGCCCGGAGCACAGTGGGGTCAGCGGAGATGGGGCTCAGTACAGTCTGGTCAGGGCAGACTGGTCAGTACAGTCTGGTCAGGGGAGACTGCTCAGGGGAGACTGCTCAGGGAAGTCTGGGCGGCTGAATCTTCGGGTCTATCTTGCCCGCCGGGCGCGTGCTGAACAGCACCTGTACCCTGAAAGTGTCGGGGGAGGCGCTGCCGCTCATCTTCTTGCCGTTCAGAGAGAACGAAAAAGAGGTCGAACTTTTCTGGGTGCCCTGCCACAGCGTGGTCCAGGTGTTCAAGGGCGGATTGAGGGTGGTGGTCTTGAATGGGCTGACGGCGTAATTGCCGTCGCTGCTGTAGACGCCTTCACTGCTGCCTCGCGTTTCCCTGAGCCCGGCTCCCCCGACGCTCACGCCTTTGACCGTATACGAATCCCGGTACAGCTTGGGTCTGAGATTCAGGCTCAACACGATCCGGGTCGCGCCGCCGGGCAGCTCGACCAGCTTTGCTTCCGAGCCGCTTCGGGCGATCACCAGCGTCTTCGCTCCGGCGGGCACCTTCAACGTCAGCGTCCCTCTGAGGGTCGTCACCGGCGTTGGGGGAGTTTGAGCCAGCGCGGCGGGTGCCAGCAGCAGCGCCGCCAGCAGCGAGGCGCAAATCAGCGAGGCGGAAAGCAGTCTTGCAGGCATGGGAGGGTGGTTCATATCCTCAGCCTAGCAGGCGCCCGACGAGCGTCCAGTCGGCTGTCTGGGCGGTGCTGGCCGATCCAGGCAGCGGGAAATTCATACTTTTGTTCATCTGGGCGGGTTACAGTGCAGACCTAGTGAGGCGTTTACCGATTCTGAGTGTGGCCGTTGCCGTGTTGTGCGGCGTTTCGCTGACCCTGGCGGCAGGGAACGCGCCCCGTGTGGGCCAGCACGACGGCTACACCCGCCTGGTTTTCGGTCTCCCTGCCGCTCAGGGCGGAACCAATACCCTGAAGTCTGGGGTTGGTGGGCAGCAGTTCACCGTGGACCTGAGCCGCCCGGTCAGCTCGGCGTCCGGCAGCCTCAGTGCGCCGGGTGTCAGCCGTTACCAGACCGCTGGGCGGCGCCTGACCCTGACCCTGAGCGGCGGCGGCCAGCCCAAAGCCCAGATATTGCCCGCCAGCGGCAAACTGCCCGCCCGGCTGGTGGTGGACGTGCCCAGAGGAGCGGTCCAGAAACCAGCCGCCCAGAAACCAGCCGCCCAAAAACCAGTGACCCAGAAACCAGCCGCCCAGAAACCGGCAGTGCAAAAGCCGCTCGCCCAGCTCAGGACCGTTCGCCCGGCAGCCAAGCTGGCGCCGAGACCGGTGGTGCGGCCTGCCTCGGTCCGGGGGCCGGTCACGGTGGTGATCGATCCGGGGCACGGCGGCGTGTTTCCGGGCATGGTCAGCCGCTGGGTCGTGGAAAAGGACGTGACGCTGGACGTGGCGCTGCGGGTGCGCGAAAAGCTCCAGGCGCACGGAATCAGCGTCGTCATGACCCGCCAGAGCGACACCCAGCTCAAGGTTGACTGGGCCTCGGACCTGTACGCCCGCTCCCACCTCGCCGACAACAGCAAGATCGGGGCCTTTATCAGCATCCACGTCAACTCCGGCCCGGCCAGCGCCACCGGCATCGAAACCTACTACTTCGGGGCGCCGATGGGCGGCAGTAACCGCAGCCTGGCGGTGGCCGAAAACGGCGGCGGCAGCCTGGGCGAAGAACTCACCAAGCGGGCCAGCAACACCGCCCAGAACCTGCTCGGCGACCTGGTGGCGCAGGCCAAGCTGACCTTCTCGCGCGACCTGGCCGCCAAGGTCCAGTCCAGCCTGCTGAGCAGCACCGGGGCCGCCAACCGGGGCGTCAAGTCCGACGCCTTCGTGGTCATCAAAGACCCGACCACGCCCGCCATCCTGACCGAGATCGGCTTCGGCACGAGCCCCACCGAAGGCTCCAAGCTGGCCCTGCCCGCCTACCGTGACCGCGTGGCCGAGGCGATTGCCGACGCGGTAGCGGGCTACCTGCACAGCCAGTAAGTCTGCCGCCCGCGACCACCCCGCTGTAGTCTGCGTTGCCAGACTCTGCGCCGCCTAGACTCTGCGCCGCTACAGCCTGCCCTGCTACAGTCTGCCCATGTCGCTCGCGCCCACCGATCTGCCTGACGCTGACCTGGCTCCTGCACTGCCCCTGGCTCCTGCACTGCCTCTGGCTGCCGCCCGCTGGAACCTGGCGGCGCTGTTCGTCTCGCAGTCGCTGGCGACGGGCGCGACCACTGCCAGCACGGTGCTGGCCTCGCTGGTGATGAGTAGCCTGGGCCGCGAGGCGCTCTCCGGCCTGCCGAGCACGCTGGTGACGCTGGGCGCGGCGGCCTCGGCGGGCGCTTTCGGGCTGCTGATGCTCCGCAGCCGCCGCCGTGGGCTGGTGACGGCCTACCTGCTGGGCGTGGTCGGGGCACTGGTGGGCTTCTGGGGCGCCTGGCAAGCTCACTGGCTGGTGTTTTTGCTGGGCGCCGCCCTGGTGGGCATGTCGCAGGGCGGGTATCAACAGGCCCGCTACGCCGCCGCCGAGAGCGCGGCCCCGGCGCAGCGCGGGCTGGTGCTGGGCGCCATGATGTTCGCTTCCGTCCTCGGTTCGGCCCTGAGTACGGCGCTGAGCGGCCCGCTGGCGACGGCGGCGAGCGGCCTGAATACCTCCGCAGAAATCATCGGCTGGGGCCTGGCGGCAGTCTTTTTGCTGCTGGGCGCGGGCCTGACCTCGCTGTGGCGCCCGGCGCTGGCCCAGGCGCAGGCCACTGCGGAAGTGGTCGAAGTTCCGCTGAGCCACCCGGAGGTCTGGCCCGCCGCGCTGGCCGTGGCCGTCTCGCAGGGGTTGATGGTCACTTTGATGAGCCTCACGCCGCTGCGGGCGCACCACATGGGCCTGGAGCATCCGGCCATCGCCGGACTGGTCACCATCCACATCACCGGGATGTTCGGCTTCGGCTGGCTGACCGGGCCGCTGATCGACCGTCTGGGTGTGCGCTTCGGCTACGCCCTGGGCGCGGCGCTGCTGCTGGCCGCCGCGATCAGTGCGCCGTCGGGGCGGCTGTGGTTGGCGCCGAGCATGTTCCTGCTGGGTCTGGGCTGGAATCTGGGCTTTCTGGCGGGCAGCAAGGCCCTGGTCGCGCACCGGGGCGCCCAGGGCAAGGTGGACGCACTGGCCTACCTCAGCGCGGGTTTCGGCACCTTCTTCGGTGGCCTGCTGCTGAGCCACTACGGCTTTGATCCGCTGGCCTGGGGTTGCGCGGCGCTGAGCCTGCTGCTGCTGCTGAGTGCCTGGCGGGGCGGCGCGGCGCGGCGGGTGGCGGCGGGCTGAGGGCTGGATGTGTTGTTGGCGGCTGGCTTGCTTCTCTAGGCTTCGGCACTGGGCGAATGCGTCGGCTCCCCCACCCCCCAGCGGCCAGGCGTCCTCAAGGAGAGGAGTGGCGTGCCCAGGCGCGTTCTTGGGCAGAACGGACGCCCCTGGGGACGCCTGCCCGCTGGCCGCTCCGTTCACGACGAGTGCTTGCAGAGGGTCAGTGAGTGCCAGCTCAGGCCCTCCAACTTTCCGCCCTCTCCGCGCACCGCCTCCCGCGTACCATCCGCCTTTCCCACAACCTACAACCCACTTCCCACTCCCCTTTTGTTCCCACAAGCCACGCGCCACAAGCCGGGCGTCAGCCCCTCACCTCATCTGATCCCGAATCGCGCCCAGCGTATCCAGAAAGGCGTCTAAAAACTCGTCTTCAAGGTCGAAGTCGCGCACCAGTTCGTCCTGGGCGGTGGCCGACTGGGCGCGGGTCCAGCGAACGCGGGCGTTGCGGGCTTCGTACACGTTGCCCTTGCCAGCCACGAAGCGGGCGGCGTGGCGCACGGCCTCGGCGGGGTCGTCGGTGGGGGCCACTGTGACCAGGTTGCGCAGGCCGCCCTGATCGTTGACCAGGCTGGCGATCACCTCCACGCGCTGGCCCTTGCGGCTCAGAAACACCTGATCGACGCGCCACATGCTGGTGGCCCGGATCGGGTCGTGGGCGGGGCGGCGCAGCTTGCGGGCCATCAGGGCTGCACCGGCAGCGGCTGTATGGTGGGGGGCTGTATGGTGGGGGGCTGCGCTGGCAGCACCTCCTCGATGCCGCTCAGCACGCGGCCTGCGCTCTCGGCCAGGGCTTTGAGTTCGCTGGGCAACACGCTGACCGGCGCGTCCCAGCGCACCCGGCTCTCGATGCGCGCCGCGACGCTGCTCCAGTGGGCGTGTGGGCGCACGCTCAGCACGGCGCTGTGGGCGTAGATGGCCTTGGCGACCTGGTGGGCGAAGGCGTCAGCGGCCAGCTTGACGGCGTGCTCGACGGCGTAGGCGATCATGAGCGTCAGGGTAGCAGACGGCGGCGCGGGCACGTTCAGGCGCGGGCACGTTCAAGGGCGGGCACAGGCAGAAGCAGAAGCAGACGCAGCGGCAGACACAGGCGCCTTCACGCGGCGGCGGCTTCGCACGATCTTCATGATTCCTGACCAGAACTTCATGGCAGACTTGCTCTAATACGTTCAGCCATGAGCAAATCCTCCACTCCTGTCATCGTCGCCGCCGCCGCCGTCATCGGGCTGGGCCTGGGCGCCACCGTCCTGCGCGGCGCCGTACCCACCAGCAGCGCCCAAACTCAAGCCCAACCTCAAGCCCAGGTGCTGACCCCCAGCGCCATCGACGCCACCTTCAAGCCCGGCGGCGCCATGCAGCCGCTCGGCGAGGCCGGAGCCAAGCTGCAAAACGAGGCCAACACCATCGCCATCGTCAAGCAGTACGAGCCGGGGCTGGTGTATGTCAGCGTGCAGGCGCCTGCCAGCACCGATCCGTTCGGTCAAAGTGGCAGCCAGAGCGGCGGTCAGGGTGGCGTGGGATCGGGCTTTTTTATCGATGCGGCGGGCGACATCCTGACCAATTTCCATGTGGTCACCGAGAGCGGTCAGACGCTGGGCGCCACCATCACCGTGCGGGTTCAGGGCCAGAAAACGCCGGTCAAGGCCAGGATCATCGGTCTGGCGCCGCAGTACGACCTGGCGCTGATCCGGCCCGAAAACATCGACAAGGCGCTCATCAAACCCATTCCGCTGGGCGACAGCTCCGCCCTGGAAGTCGGCCAGAAAACCGTGGCGATGGGCGCACCCTTCGGCTTTGATTTCAGCGTCACGGAAGGCATCATCAGCAGCGCGTCCCGTCAGATTCCAATCGGCTTCAGCTCCGGGGCTCGCAGCGCCGAGGGCATCACCCAGAACGCCATTCAGACCGACGCGGCCATCAACCCCGGCAACAGCGGCGGCCCCTTGCTCGACTCCACCGGGCGCATTATCGGCATCAACACCCAGATCATCAGCCCGGCGGGCGCCCAGAGCGGCGTGGGCCAGAGCGCGGGCGTAGGGTTTGCCATCCCCATCAACACGGCGAAAAACCTGCTCGAACGCCTCAAAGCGGCGAACGGCGGCGTCGTATTGGCCCCAGCTATCGGTGTGGAGCCGGGTCTATTCGTCCTTCAGGACACCGGCAACGGCGCCCTCAAGGTCGAGGTGGGCACCAGCGCCCTGTCGAGTCAGGCCAGGACGCGCTACAAGTTGCCTGAAAGCGGTTTTCTGATCGGCAAGGTCTTGCCCGGTTCCCCGGCGGCGGCAGCGGGCCTGCGCGGCGGCACGGCTGAAACGGTGGGCGGTGGCCAGGTGGCGGCGGGCGGCGACGTGATCGTCAGCGCCGACGGCAACCCTGTTGACAGCAGGCAGGATCTCCAGGCCGTGTACATCGCCAAGACCGTGGGCGACACGGTGAAGCTCGAAGTCGTGAATGCCGGGCAGAAACGCAGCGTGACCGTGACGCTCGACCAGAGTTCGTTCACGACCACGCCGGTCCCCACTCGCTGAGGACCGGTTCACTGAGCACCAATTGACTGAGCGCCGAGCTTGCCCTGACGATCCGGCTGTGAGACCCTGTGACGGTGCGCCTCGCCCGACTGCTCCCGCTTGGGCCGCCCCCGACGCCGCAAGGTGAATTGGGCGCGGCTGAACTCCTGCTTGAGTGGAACCTGGACGTGGTGCTGGCCCGTGACGGTGAGAAGGTGGCTGGAGTGCTCGTTCCGAACGCTGCCGAGACCGTCTGGGTGCCGGTCTTCAGCGCGGCGGAGTCGGTGCAGCTCGCTCGCGGCTGGCTGCCGAACGTGCCCGCCGTCGCCGTGCGGCGAGGCGGCGAGTTCGCTGCGTTGCTGACCCCGGCTGACCTGGCGCTTCCGCTGCCCTCCGCGCTGGCCGCCCAGGTCTGGGCCGCGCTGAGTGAGCTGGACCGCGAACTGCTGACCCGGCTCGCGTCTCTGACTACACACGGTCAGCTCGCCCTGGTCGGTGGCGCCGTGCGCGACGCCCTGCTCGGCCTCACGCCGCTCGACCTCGACATCGTGGTGGTGGGCGAGGACGTGGAGGCGCTGGCCCGCGCCACCGGCCTGCCGTTCGTCTTCCACCCGGCCTACCGCAACGCGACCTTGAGTCTGCCGGATGGGAGTCTGCCAGATGGGAGCCTGCCGGAAGGCCGCGCCGCCGATCTAGTCAGCGCCCGCCTGGAGCGCTACCCCGTGCCGGGCGCCTCGCCGTTGCCCTGGCCGGGCACGCTCTCGCAGGATTTGCGGCGGCGCGATTTTGCGCTGAATGCCCTGGCGCTGGTCATCGGCGACGACGGCCCGGAGTTGCGCGACCCGTTTGGCGGCCTGGCTGATCTGCGTGGCCGGGTGCTGCGCCCGCTTCACGCCCAGTCGCTGACCGACGACGCTTCCCGGCTGGTCCGCGCTGCCCGGCTGGCTGCCCGGCTGGACCTGAACGCTCACCCCGACCTGCTCGCCCAGGTGCCGAACGCCCTGGCGGTGGCCGCCGTGACGCCCCGCCTGGACGCCGAGCTGAGGCTGATGCTGGCCGAGCCGAAACCGGGCCGGGTATTGCGAACATTGCAGAGCTGGGGCGCCGGGGAACTGTTGCCCGCCGCCCTCCCACTCTTGGAGACGCTCGACGCGCTGCCGGAGCGCCCTGCCGAGGCGGTGTACGCGGCGGCGCTCATCTCTGCCTCACCTGATCCGCAGGGGCTGGAGCTGCGCCTGGCCCTGGGACCGCGCCCCGCCGCGCTGCTCGCCCGCGCCCTGGGCTTCGACTACGCCGCGCCGGGCAGCCAGGAAGCCGTGCTGCGCGGCCTGCTCCGTCCGGGCGCCTATGTGCCGCTGACGGGCAAAGACGTGCTGGCCCTGGGCGCCGCGCCGGGACCGGGCATCGGCGCGGCACTGGCACATCTGGCCGAACTGAGGCGCTCCGGCCAACTTCACAGCCGAGAGGACGAGCTGGAGGCGCTGCGGGCGTATTTG
>NZ_JANYGJ010000270.1 GCF_025362455.1 Deinococcus sp.
TATGCCGGGCCGCTGGGGCTGCTGCGCCTGGACCTGATCGAGAAGAACGCCCATGAGCTCAGCGAGGCCTACGACGTGCGGCCTCGTTCGGCGGCGCTCCAGGCCGGGCGCTATTCGGGCGGCAACGCCCAGAAGATCATCGTGGCGCGGGAAATGCGGCGGAACCCCAAGATTCTGGTCGCCTCGCAGCCGACGCGGGGCGTGGACATCGGCGCCATCGAGTTCATTCACAAGCAGATCGTCCAGGCACGCGATCAGGGGCTGGCCGTGCTGCTGATCAGCGCCGATCTGGGCGAGGTGATGAACCTGTCTGACCGAATATTGGTGATGTTCGAAGGCCAGATAGCCGGTGAGGTGCCCGCCGCGCAGGCGACCGAAACACAACTCGGGCTGATGATGACCGGCAGTGGCCCGGCCAGGCCCGCCGCGCCGGATTCGGACCACCCGGCAGCGCTGGAGTGAGCAGTGCTGACATGAGGTTGGCCATTATTGCCGACATCCACGGCAACCTGCCCGCGCTGGACGCCGTGCTGGCCGACATCAAAGGTCAGGCGCCCGACGCGCTGCTGTGTCTGGGCGACGTGGCGGGCATGAACGCCTGGCCCGCCGAGTGCATTCAGCTCCTGTACGCTGCCGGGGCGTACACAGTGCTGGGCAACGCCGACGAGGACGCCCTGAACCCGAAACCGTTCGCGCCGCGCGGCCTGTTTCCCGACGAGCGCGAGATCTACGATCTGGACGAGTGGGGGCGGCTCCAGCTCGGCGAGGCGGAACTGACACTGCTGCGCGGCTACCAGCCAGTGATCGAGTTACCCAATCTGCTGGCCTTCCACGGCTCGCCGGAAAGCTGCCGCGAAAGCATCGGCGCGGAAACGCCGGAGGCGCAGCTAGACGAGTTGCGCTTCCGTTTTGGGCAGCATCCGGTCTGGGTCGGCGGGCATACCCATGCGCCGCTGCTGCGCAGCCTGGGCGGCTGGCGGCTGCTCAACCCCGGCTCGGTGGGCCTGGCGTATGAGCGGCGCGGCGAGCGGTACATTAACCTCAGCCGCGCCGAGTATCTGGTGATAGACGGTGAGCAGGTGCAGTTTCGCCGCGTGCCCTACGATGTGCGGGCCGTGCAGGCGGGCATTCGTGAGCGCGGGATGCCGCACGCGGAGTGGTGGGCAGGGGAATGGGTTCAGGGCTGAAGACTCGGCAGGAGCACTCAAGAAGTGTCGTCCAGAGTCGAGCCGGGCGGCCACTTCGGTAAACCCTTCGCTGTGCTCAGGGTGACGACCTTTTGGAATTGGGTGTGATCAAATCCCACCACCCAACGAAAACAGGCGACCAGGTCTCCCCAGCCGCCCCATCAAACACTGCTGACGCTCAGGCGCGACTGAGGTATTCGCCGGTCCGGGTATCGACCTTCACCGAGGTGCCGTTCTCGACGAACAGGGGCACCTGGACGGTGGCGCCGCTTTCCAGCTTGGCGGGTTTGGTGCCGCCCGACACGGTATCGCCGCGCACGCCGGGGTCGGTTTCCACGATTTGCAAAATCACCTGGTTGGGCAGGGTGATCTTGAGGGCCTTGTCGCCGTACATGGCAACCTCGACTTCCATATTTTCCTTAAAGAACTTGGCGGCGTCACCGGCCAGCACCGGCGGCAAGCTGATCTGCTCGAAGGTTTCCATGTCCATAAACAGGTAATCGGCGCCGTCTTTGTAGAGGTACTGCATCGACTTGCCTTCCACGTAGATGTCCTGCAACTTTTCGGTGCTGTTAAACGTCCGGTCGACGATGGAGCCGGTTTCCATGTTGCGGAACTTGGTGACCACCTTGGCGCCGCCCCGGCCCATCTTGAGGTGCGAGTAGTCCAGGCATTCCCACAGGCCGCCGTCCATTTCCACTTTGGTGCCGTTACGAAGTTCATTGACGCTAATCATGTGATGTTCTCCTTGAATGGTGCCCGGTTGTTGCGGCGCCTGTAGATAGTCAGGCGTGAACCGGGCCTGCTCGAACCAGAATGGAATGAGCCGGGGCCGCAGAAAGCGGGCCGCGTCGGCAACAGCCGCCATTCTAACCTGAGCGGGCAGCGGCGGGCAAGGAAGGTGCGCTGGGTCTGGACAGGCTGTTCGTCCCCGTCCCTACTCCTCCAACCCAATGCCGAAGCCCTCGCCCAGCGCGGCGCCATCGTAGGCGCGGAAGGCCAGCATGGTCTGGGTTCTGACGATGCCGGGCAGTTTGCGCAGGTGCGCCGTGACCACCTCGTCGAGCGCCTCGTATTCGGGCAGCCGCAGCACCGCCACGATGTCCCACTCGCCGGTCACGCTGTAGACCTCCCCCACGTGTTTGACCTGCGCCAGCAGCGCGGCGGTTTCGGGAATGCGGTGCCTCTCGGCCTGCACCAGGACGATAGCGGTGACCATGTGTAACCTCCGGGTGAATCAGGCGGGAACGCTGGGAACGGGCTGGACGTGTTCGGCCTGCATAGCCTGGATAGCCGTCAGCGCGATGGTGTACACGATGTCATCGACTATGGCGCCGCGCGACAGGTCGTTGACCGGCTTGCGCAGGCCCTGAAGCATCGGCCCGAC
Source organism: Deinococcus sp. (assembly GCF_025362455.1). Taxonomy (GTDB): domain Bacteria; phylum Deinococcota; class Deinococci; order Deinococcales; family Deinococcaceae; genus Deinococcus. The sequence continues at coordinate 2,575 of NZ_JANYGJ010000270.1, forward strand.
GGCCACCACGTTCGCCGCCCGCTGGACCGCCTTGTAGGTGGTGTTACCGGTGTTGAGATCCGGAAAAATAAACACGGTGGCCCGGCCCGCCACGCTCGATCCCGGCGCCTTCTGCTGGCCGACGCTGAGCACACTCGCCGCGTCGTATTGCAGCGGCCCGTCCACGTTCAAGTCGGGGCGGCGCTCTTTGACCAGCCGGGTCGCCTCGGCCACCTTCTCCACGTCCTCGCCGCTGCCGGAAGTACCCGTCGAGTAACTCAGCATGGCGACGCGCGGCTCGATGCCGAACGCCGAGGCCGAATCCGCCGACTGGATGGCGATGTCGGCCAGCTCCTGCGCGTTGGGATTGGGGTTGATGGCCGCGTCGCCGTAGACCAGCACGCCCTCCGGCATCAGCATGAAGAACACGCTGCTCACCAGCGCGGCCCCCGCTGCGGTCTTGATGAGCTGCAACGCCGGGCGCACCGTGTTGGCGGTGGTGTGGACAGCGCCCGACACCAGCCCGTCCACCTCGCCGAGTGCGAGCATCATGGTGCCCAGCACCACCGTGTCTTCGAGCTGGGCCTCGGCCATCGGCTCGGTCAGGCCCTTACTTTTGCGGCGCTCGACCATCGGCGCGACGTAGCGCCCACGCACCGCTTCGGGGTCGAGGATCTCCAGTTCGGGCGGCAGTTTGACACCCTGGGCCTCGGCCACCGCCCGGACCCGCACCGGGTCGGCCAGAAGAACACACCGGGCGATGCCTTTTTCATGGCAGATCACGGCGGCCTTGATGGTGCGCGGCTCGTCGCCCTCCGGCAATACGATGCGCTTGCCTGCGGCCCTGGCCTGCTCGATCAGGTAGTGCCGGAAGGCGGGCGGGGTCATGCGGCGCTCCGGAGAGGCGCCCAGGCGGCGCACGAGCGGCTGCACGTCCAGCCGGTCGGCCACGAATTCGAGGGTGCGCTCCAGGCGTTCCAGGTCGTCCAGGGGGATCTTGCGCTCCATCTGCGAGAGCATTCCGGCGGTGGTGTAGGTGTTGGCCGCGACCTGAAGCACCGGCATCGAACCGGTCAGGGCAGCGCGGCACAGCCGGGCTATCGAGTCGTCGGGGGCGCTGGCCGCCGTGAGCAGCAGCCCGGCCAGCGGAATGCCCGACAGGTGCGCCAGGCTGGCCGCCATCACGATGTCCTCGCGGTCGCCGGGCGCGACCACCAGGGCGCCGGGGCGCAGCAGATCGGCCACGTACGGCGCGCTGCGGGCCGAGACGACAGTGCTGATGACGCGCCGGGTCCGCATCTCGCCCTCGTTGAGCACCGCCGCATTCAGCATCCGGGCCACGTCGGCGGTGCGCGGGGCGTACAGGTCAGCCTGCTCACCGATGACGCCCAGCAGCGCCAGCTTGCCCCCGGCCAGGCTGGGCGCCCGGCGGCGCAACTCGGCCAGCGCCGCGCCGAAGTCGGTCTGAAGCGGCACATGATTCAGGACCAGCCCGGCCAGCCCGCCGCCGTCCGAGTGATCATAGTCGCGGGCGGTGATCTCCAGGCTGTCGCCCAAAGCCCCGGCGTCCATCGTCTTGAGCGAGGCGACCAGCACGGCCTCGGCGCCCAGGGTGCGCGACATCAGCGCGTTGAGGTTGCCCGCGTAGGCCGAGCCGCCGGTCAGGTTCAGGCCCTCGACCACCAGCACGTCGGCGCCGACCTTGGCCTGCTCAGCCAGGGTGACGACTTCTTCCAGAAGGTCATCGCTGCTCTCGCGGCCCAGTAGCGTTTCGGCGTGGGCGCGGCTCAGCGGTTCGGGCACGTTGCTCAAGAAGGTGCGGGCGAAGGTGGCGCTGCGCTCCGGGCCGCTCTGCGACTGGGCCACCGGCTTGAGAAAGGCGACGCGCACACCGCTGCGCGACAGGGCGCGGGCCAGGCCCAGGGCCACGCTGGTCAGGCCCACATCCTGCCCGACCGGGCCGACGAAGAAGGTGGTGGTCATACGCTGACTGTAGCGGAGGCGGGGCAATGCGAGCAGGGCGGATGTCTTTAGGCTTGCCGGACCCGCGCCGGAACGCCCACGGCAGTGACGCCCGCCGCCAGGTCGCGCACGACCACGCCGCCCGCGCCGACCACCGACCAGGCCTCGATGGTGCAGCCCGGAATGACCCGCGCCCCTACGCCCAGGAAGGTGCCCTCGCCCAGAGTGACATTGCCCGCCAGCGTGCAGCCCGGCGCGACGTGAACATAGTCGCCGAGCTGGCAATCGTGATCGACGGTGGCGCCGGTATTGACGATGGTGTGCCGACCGAGCCGGGCGTCCGGCTGGAGCACCGCCCCGGCCATGATGACCGTTCCGGCGCCCAGTACGGCGCTGTGATGCACCCAGGCCGCCGGATGAATCAGCGTGGCCCAGCGCACCTGAGAGAAGCGTCCGGCCAGGTCGCGGCGCAGGGCGTTGTTGCCGATGGCGAGGACGGCCAGGGTGTCAGGTGAATCCGGCAGATCAGTCACGCGGCCCAGCAGCGGGCAGCCCAGCACTGCCCCGGCCTGCGGGTGATCGTCGTAGAGTCCGGCGATCTCCAGCTTCAGCGCCTGGGCCAGCGCCACGATCACCTTGGCGTGGCCCCCGACGCCGACGATGTGCAGAGCAGTCATGGAGTGTCGCTCCCTTCAAATAGCGGCATGGTGGCCTCGCCCTGGGCGCTGATGCCGTCGCGGCAGATCACTTTTTGCAGGGTCAACCACAGAATATGCAGGTCAAAAGCCAGGCTGCGGCGGTCCACATACTCCACGTCGTACTCGAACTTTCGCTCCCAAGTGATGGCGTTGCGTCCATTGACCTGTGCCCAGCCGGTGATGCCGGGCCGGACCTCGTGGCGCCGGGCCTGCTGGGCAGTGTAGAGCGGCAGGTAGCGCGTCAGCAGCGGGCGCGGCCCCACCAGGCTCATCTCACCGCGCAGCACGTTCCACAGCCCCGGCAGCTCGTCGAGGCTGCTGGCACGCAGAAACCGCCCGAAGCGGGTCAGGCGCTCGGCGTCGGGGAGCAGTTCGCCGCCTGGCCCACGCTCACCCGTCATGCTGCGGAACTTGAACATGACGAAGGGCCGTCCGTGCAGACCGGGGCGCGCCTGGCGAAACAGCACCGGGCTGCCCAGCCGCCAGCGCACCAGGGCGGCAAGCAGCAGTAGCGGCAGACCCAGGACCAGCAGACCAAACCCGGAGAGCGCCACGTCCAACACGCGCTTGAGAAGGTCGCCGGGGCGGGAGAGGCTGACCCTCGGCTCCGGAGCCAGCAGCTCCAGCGCCACCAGCATGCTGCGGTTGACCAGTTCGACATCGTATTTCTGACGGGCCAGCGCCAGCCCTGCCGCGCCCATGCGGGCCGCCAGCGCCGGGTCACCGATCAGGGCGTCCATGCGGTCAGCCAGCGCCCCAGCGTCGCCCACCGGCACCAGAAAGCCGTTGACGCCCTCGGTGACGGTTTCGCGGCAGCCGGGCGCGTCGGTGGTGATGACCGGGCGACCCAGCGCCATCGCCTCCAGCACGGTGCGGGGCGTGCCCTCGCGGTAGGAGGGCAGCACGTAGATCCGGCACTCAGCCAGCGCCGGGCGCACGTCGCGCAGTTCACCCAGATATTCGATGACGCCCTCGGCCTGCCAGGCGTCCAGATCGGCCTGGGTGTAGGAATCCGGGCTGGGATCAAGCGGCCCCACGAGCTGGAAACGGGCCTGGGGGTGCCGGGCTCGCACCTGCCGCGCCGCCTCGACGTACTCGCTGATGCCCTTGTCGCGCAGCAGTCGGGCAATCAGCAGGAACACGGGCGCTTCGGGTAACGGAACCGGCGCGAACTGGTTCAGGTCTACCCCGCTGCCGTTGACCAGGGCGGTCTGCGCTACCGTCACCAGCTTGCGCTCCACGAACAGCGCCCAGTCGTCGGGATTCTGAAAGATGACGCGCCGGGCACCGTGCAGCGCCGTGCGGTACAGGCCAGCCGTCAGCGCCGAAAGCAGGCGGCGCCTCATGCCCGCGCCCTGGAAGCTGTAGCCCAGGCCGGTGACCAGGGCGTAGCGGCGCTTCACGCCTGCCGCCCGCGCCGCGATCAGGCCATACACGACGGGCTTGATGGTGTAGGCCAGCACCAGGTCAGGTTGCAGGGCATGCAAGCGAGTTCGCAGGGCCAGCAGATCGCGCCCATCTCGCCGCAGGCTCAGGCCGGTGCGCTCCAGGCTGAT
>NZ_JANYGJ010000014.1 GCF_025362455.1 Deinococcus sp.
GATCACCTAAATCCGCTGCACCCCAGATCCCCGCCGCCCACGTCACTTCATCCTGCCATTGTGCCGTTGTCATCCTTCAGTCTCGGCTCTTCTTCGGTCGATGACTGACTTGTGGGTAACGATAAGCCCCAGCGGGCAGGCCCTTCGTCGTGAACGGACGCCCTTGAGGACGCCTGCCCGCCCCTCACCTCTCTTGATTAGCTGACGTGTCAATAGAACCTTGGAGGGGGTTTGTCGCTGCGCTGTGCATGGTACTTCCAGTTCGTTCCAGCCGCACTTTGTCTCACCGCGTTCTCCACATCGTGTAGCTCACGTAGGGCGCTCGTGCTCCGCACCTGCACATAACTGACCTCGCTGGAATGTAGTGTTCTACTCCAGCGGAAACACAAAGCCTACGTCCTTATCCCTGCCCACTCCCCATCTTTCCCCACTTCCCACTCCCCACAAGCGGCGCAGCCGCGCCCCACTTCCCACCCTGTCTTCGCAGCGCACCATTGTCCCGGCCTTCATGTGGCAAGCTCAGTGCATGAATCCGGCAGGGGCGCAGGCATGAATCACGATATTCCGGTTGGGCAGCTCGGAGCGCAGGGCGAGATCATGGCGCACGCCATCGACGCCTGCGTGCATTGCGGCTTCTGCCTGCCCGCCTGCCCGACCTACGCGCTGCTGGGCGACGAGATGGACAGCCCGCGTGGCCGCATTTTCCTGATGAAAGAGGTGCTGGAAGGCGAGTTGCCGCTCTTTGACGCCGCGCCGCACCTGGACCGCTGCCTGGGCTGTATGGGCTGCGTCACCGCCTGCCCCAGCGGTGTGCCCTACGGCGAACTGATTACCAGTTTTCGCGGCTGGAGCGAGCCCCAGCGTGAGCGCAGTGCCTTCGATAAGGCCAAGCGGGCCGCTATTCTCAAGATTCTGCCCGCACCCAAACTGTTCAGCGTGGCAGCGCGGATCGGCCAGTATGCCAAACCGCTCGCTCCGCTGCTGCCGAGTGCGCTCAGATCCCCGCTCGATCTGCTGCCGGAGCACGTTCCAGCCATGCAGAATCTGCCGCGCTTCACCCCGGCCCAGGGCGAAAGACGGGCGCGGGTGGCGTTTCTGGAAGGCTGCGCCCAGCAGGCGCTGGCGCCCAACTTCAACGCGGCGACCCTGCGCGTGCTGGCCCACAACGGGGTGGAGGTGGTCATTCCAGGCGGCCAGGGCTGCTGCGGGGCGGCGGCGCTGCATACCGGGGCCAGAGGCGAGGCGCTGAAACTGGCGCGGGCCAACCTCAAGGCCTTCAACCCCGACGACTACGACGCCATTCTCAGCAACGCCGGGGGCTGCGGCGCCGGGCTGCGCGAGTACCCCGAGGTGCTGCGCGGACTGCCGGAGGAGCAGGCTGCCCAGGCGCTCTCGGCCAAGGTCATGGACATCAGCACCTTCCTGGCGCACCTGAGCGAAGACGGCGGCCTGGAACCGTTCGAGCCGACCTCGCGCCCGCTGAGCGTCGCCTACCACGACGCCTGCCACCTGGCGCACGCCCAGGGCATCCGGGCACAGCCCAGGGCGCTGCTGCGGCTCATCCCCGGCGTCACCGTGCTGGAGGTGCCGGAGGGTGACCTCTGCTGCGGCTCGGCGGGCACCTACAACCTGGAGCAGCCGGATTTGGCCAGCCAGTTGGGGGCACGCAAGGCGGGGAATGTGCTGAGCACCAAACCCGATCTGGTCGCCAGCGGCAACATCGGCTGCCACACGCAGCTTCAGAGCCATCTACGGCGGCAGGGCAGCAAGGTGCCGGTGCATCACACGATAGAGATTCTGGATCTGGCCTACCGGGGGGAATTATGAGTCTGATGACGACCAAACGCACGCCCAAGCCGGTCTCCACGTCCAGACCGCTGAGTCCGTTGGCTGCCGAACTGACCCGGTTGCTGGGGCCGCAGAAGGTGCTGAGCAGCCGCGCCGAGCGCCTCAACTACGGCTACGACGCCATTCTGGTCGGCAAGACCCCCCTGTGCGTGGTGCTGCCCGAAAGCACGGCGGATGTGGTGGCAGCCGTCAGGGCGGCGCGGGCTGCCGGGGTGCCGATTGTCGGACGCGGCGCGGCCAGCGGGCTCAGCGGCGGCGCGGCGCCTCTCGAAGAATCGCTGGTCATCGCGTTTACCCGCATGACCCGGCTGGAGATTTTCGCTGCTCAGCGCGAGGCGCGGGCACAGGCCGGGGTCATCACGCTGGCGATCAGCGACGCGGCGCGGCCTCACGGGCTGGTGTACCCGCCGGACCCCGCCAGCTTCCGCACCAGCACCATCGGCGGCAACCTGGCCGAGAACGCGGGCGGGCCGATGTGCTTCAAGTACGGCGTGACCGGCGATTACGTCAAGGCGCTTGAATTCGTGGACGCGGACGGCGAGGTGCATCACCTGACCAGGGGCGCCTTCGACCTGGCCGGGCTGCTGATCGGCTCGGAGGGCACCCTGGGCCTGATTACCGAGGCCACGCTGCGCCTGAGCACCCCACCCCGCTTTACCCGCACGCTGATGAGTCACTTCGCCGAGGTCGGGCAGGCGGCGCAGGCGGTCTCGGAGGCGATTGCGGCGGGCGCCGTGCCGTCCAAGCTCGAATTCATGGACCGGGCCTGCGTGGGCGCCGTGGAGGACTACCTCCAGATCGGGCTGCCCAGGGAAGCCGAGGCCGTGCTGCTGGTCGATACCGACGGCGAAGACCTGGCCACCGTGGAAGAGGAACTGGCGCTGGTCGAAGCGGCCTGCCTGCACCATGGCGGCAAAGTGCGGCGGGCCGCCAGCGACGCCGACAGCGCCGCACTCTGGCGGGCACGGCGGAGCATCAGCCCCTCGCTGGGCCGCATCCGCCCGCAGCGCATGAACGAGGACATCGTGGTGCCGCGCAGCAGCCTGGCCGAGGTCGTGCGCGAGATCAAAGCGCTGGGCGAGGCGTCCGGGCTGCGGCTGGTGCAGTTCGGGCACATCGGCGACGGCAACCTGCACCCCAACATCCTGTTCGACCCGCGCCGCGAAAGCAGCGAGAAGGTGCATGAGCTGGCGCATCAGGTCGCGCAGGTCGCCATCCGGCACGGCGGGGTGCTCAGCGGCGAGCACGGCATCGGCGCCATGAAACGCGGCTTCATGGCCGAGGCGGTGGACCCGGTGACCATCAGCGCCCTGTGGTCGGTCAAGCACGCCCTGGACCCCCAGGGACGGCTCAACCCCGGCAAGATTTTGCCAGATGAGATCAGGTCAGACGAGATCAGGTCAGATGAGATTAGTTTAGATGAGATTAGTTTAGATGCCCGTCCTTAGGCTCAGCGCCGCCGATCAACTGCTCATCGCCAGCGGGGACACGCCGCTGCTGGACATCTACGCCGCACTGCCCGCCGGGCTGTATCCACCGTTCCCACCCGTCGAGCTGCCGGGGGGCCTGAGTGGGCTGCTGGAGCGCGGCGGTTTCGCTCAGAACTTCTTTTTCGCCAGCGAGATTCTGGGCGTGACCTTCCTGGCCCCCAGCGGACGCACGGTCAGGGCGGGCGGACAGGTCGTCAAGAACGTGCAGGGCTACGACCTGACGCGGCTGTTCGTCGGCTCGTTCGGGCACCTGGGGAGCGCGCTGGAGGTCACCTTGCGGCTGCGGCCCGGACTGGCTGCGGCGCATGTCAGTCGGCCCGGCAGGCTTCCCGATCTGAACATGAACGGTCCGCTGGGCAAGGCCCGCTTCGTCTGGGACGATCAGGGGCAACTCCAGATGCTGCACTTTGGCCAGCCCCGCGAGGTCGAGGCGGTGCTGGCGGCCTTCGGAGACGCTGGCGAGGGCGCCCCGTCCGACCACCGTGCCCTCTTTCCGGACGGCATGGGCACCGGCGAGGGCGGCCCGCTGCGCGACGGGCGCTTCGGCTGGGTCAACGGCGCAGCGCATCCGGCTGTGCCAGCGCTGTTTGCGAGGGTGGCGGCGGCGCTGTAATCGGAGTTGGTCACCGAAGTGGCGCGGGTTTGGCAGCGCTGATACTCCTGACCACATCAGCCGATCAGGCCAGCCGAGAAACCGAAGTACCCTCCAACCGGAGGAGCGTCGCCCAATTGATATGTCGTATTGGGTTGACCCGATACTGACTGGGCCGTCACTTCGGCACTATTCTCCGAATGACCATGCGCTCACCTCCTTGAATTAAGCGTCAATGAATGATTTTTGTAATAATGCTTGCACTCTACTATCTGTTATGCGGAGAAACGTACAGACAATCCTGATCGCCGTCCTGGCGACCCTTGGCACCGCCCAGGCCCGGAACCTCAACCAGATCAAGGCCGACGGTACGCTGCACCTCTACACCAGTGCGGACTTTGCGCCGTTCAGCTCGATTCTGGGTTCGATCACGGGAGGTATGGGCAAGCCGGTGGGCTTCGAGGTCGAACTCGGCAACCTGATCGCCAAAAGGATCGGGCTGCGGCCCGTCTGGCAGGTCAAAAATTTCGATACGCTGATTCCAGACATCATCAAGAACCCCGATGTGGACGTGCTGATCGCCTCGCATGCCATCACCAGCACGCGGGCCAAACTCGTGGATTTCACCAACCCGCACTACTGCACGGGCGGTGTGGCCCTCTCGACCCCGGCGGGGCCACTGGACAGCAAAGCGTTCGAGAATCAGTCGGTGGGCGCCGAGGCGGGCAGCACCTACGAGGGGTATCTCAGGAAGCTGCCCTTTCCAGTCAGGGTCAAACCCTACGCCACCAGCGGCAAAAGCTACGCCGGGCTGGTTTCAGGCCAGGTCGCCAGCCTGGTGACTGACCGCTTCGCCGCCCTGGACGCCGTGAAACGCTTTCCTGACAGCAAACTGAGGGTCGGGCCGCTGCTGTGGCGCGAGGAGATCGGGATGGTGGTCGCCAAAAACAACACTGAACTCCGCACGAGCATCAACGTCGCCTTGGCCAAGATCTTGCAGGACGGCAGTTACGCCAAACTGAGCCAGAAGTATTTCAAACAGGATATTCGCTGCTGAGGTTATAGAGCGAAAAGACCGCCGGGCACGCTCGCCAGCGGTCCTTCGAAGCCACAAGCCCTATCGGTACAAATCCGCCCGGCTGCGTGGCAAAGGCACATGCCGCGCTTCATCCGGCTTGGCCAGCAGCGTCTGAAAAATCGACAGGTGCCCGGCGCTGAAGTAGTACACGCAGGCGTTGAGGTAGATGCGCCACAGCCGGTAACGCGCCTTGCTCAGATGCTGCCGGGCCTCCTGCTCGTGGGCCTCTAAGTTTCTGGCCCAGTGGCCCAGCGTCTGGGCGTAGTGCTCGCGCAGGTTTTCCACGTCGCGGACTTCAAACAGCGCCGCCTCGGCGAACTTCTGCGTCTCCCAGACCGGCAGCAGCTCGCCGTCGGGGAAAATATAGCGGCGGGCGAAGTTGCCGGATTGCAGCAGGCTGGTCACGTGCGCCTGCGCCAGCCCCGACGAGATGGCGTGGTTGAGCATCAGCCCGCCGGGCCGCAGCACCCGGTAGGCGGTTTCAAAATACTCGGCCATGTTCTTGCGGCCCACGTGCTCGGCCATGCCGACGCTGGAAATCTTGTCGAACGGCCCCACCACGTCGCGGTAGTCGCGCAACTCCAGGCTGACCAGGTGGCCCAGCCCGGCTGCCTCCACCCGCGCCTGACCCTCGCGCAGTTGCGCCGCCGAGAGCGTGACGCCCGTGACCCGCACGCCGTAGTGCTGCGCGGCGTAGATGGCCAGCCCGCCCCAACCGCAGCCGATATCGAGCAGATGTTCACCTTCCTGAAGCCTCAGCTTGCGGCAGACGTGTTCGAGCTTGGCGGCCTGGGCCTCGCCGAGCGTTTCGTCGCCGTTCGGAAAGTAGCCGCAGGAGTAGACCATCCGTTCATCGAGCCACAGTTTATAAAAATCGTTGGACACGTCGTAGTGGTGCTCGATGGCGGCCCTGTCGCGCTCGCGGCTGTGGGTGTTGCCTTCCAGGCTGGCACGCGGCGAGGGCGGCGGCGCCCCGGCTCCCCGGCGCAGCCTGTCCACGTCGCGCAGCAGGCCGGGGGCGGCGGCCCAGCCGGGCGCGGCGTCGAAAGTGTCGCCGAGTTCGACGATGGCCGAAAAATCGCCCTCGATATCGAAGTCGCCCCGGATGTACGCCTCACCGATGGCCACGTCGAGCGGCAGCCGCAGCAGACGGCCCAGGGTCTTGGGCGAATTCAGGCGCAGCACGGCGTCTTCTGGACCCGTCGCGGCGATGCGGGTGCCGTCCCAGAGTTCCACGGCGAAGCGGCGGCGGCTGGGCAGCCCCTTGCCGAGCACGTTCAGCGCCGCCTGACGCAGTTTGACCTCGCTGGCAGGCCGGGAGAAGGCGACCACGATGATCGAAGTGGCCATGATCGCTCCGCCTGCGCCCAGTTTGCTCAGGACGTCGTTTCTACGGCTATACGGTTTTTCGGGCTTAAGAACTGGTTGTCTGGGTAAAGCGGGCATCGGGCTCCTTGGGCCGGGCAAACCGAGTTCAGTTCACCTGGTGTTGAAGATGCATCATAGCGAGCCTGGCGACACTCCACCGTGAAGCACGCTGAAGGTTTGCCGCTCCGGGTCGAGCCGGGCCAGGGCTCCGAACGGGAGGGTCAGTTGTGGACTGGTATGCCCAAAGTCCACGTTCGCCAGCACCGGCAGGTCTTCGCGGCCCGCCTCCCAGAGCACTTTGCTCACCCAACCATAGAGTTCGGTAATCATCTGGGGCGTGTAGTCGCGGGGCCGGGCCAGCACCAGTCCGGCAGCGCTTTGCAACATGCCCTGGGCCGCGAAGTTTCGCAGCCAGTAGCCGACCTGCGAAGGCGGCGGTACGTCGTTCGAGGTTTCCAGACAGAGCATGGCGCCGCGCCAGAGTTCGCTCTCCGGCCAGCCGGGCGTGCCACTGAGCATATCCAGCACGTCCAGGCAGCCGCCGATCAGGTGACCCTCGGCGACCTGAGTGCCCTGGAGCCATACCCAGCCGTCCGACGGCGTGAACGGGCGGGGCACGTTCTGCAACTCGGCGTCCAGCCAGTCGGGACCGCCCGCCGCCCACTCGGCACTGGGCTCGATGGTGTACGGCCCGGCATGCATGGTCGCCTGCGCCGCGCTGCGGGCCACCTCCGGGCGAATGCCGCTGTGCTCGGCGAAGTCGCTCAGCAGGGCCGGGCCGTGGAAAGCGCAGACCCCGGCTCTCAGGAACTGCATCAGCGTCACGGTGCTGTCGGAATAGCCCAGGAAGACCTTCGGGTGGGCGCGGATGATATTCAGGTCGATCAGCGGCAGCAGCCGGATGCTGTCGTCGCCGCCGATGACGCTCAGCAGTCCGGCCACCTCGTCATTTTCCAGCGCCCAGTACAGGTCGTCGGCGCGGGCCTGGGGGTTGCGGTAGAGGTAGTCGGCGCCGCGCAATGCGTTTGGGGCGGGGATGATGGTCCAGCCCAGGGCCGTTTGAATTTGTCTTCGCCCAGCTTCGTAGCGGTGCATCACCTCGGTGACAAAGCCGCTCGATAAGCTCAGCGCCGCCACCGTGTCGCCGGGTTGTAGGGCTCTCGGACGGACGAACGAGGTCAAGGCTGCTCCAGCAGCGCCCGGCAGCGCTCACGCACCCGCCAGGACGGATGGCTCAGCCCGACATTGAGCAGCGCCTGGACGTTTCCGGCTTCGTGCAGAGCCTGCAAGATACTCTCCGCGACCTCCGGATCGTCGGCGGCCAGGTCTTCGAGGAGTGCGCGGGTCAGGGGGTGCAGGGCCGGAGCAGTGGGGCGGCTTTGCCAGGCGAGGGAGCGAGGCGAGGAATGCGCCGGGCCACTGGGCAAGAAGGGCAACATGTCTCAGGGTAGGCGCCGCGCCCCGGTTTATTCAGGGCCAAGTGGCCTAGGCCGTTACGGCGGGCTTGAGCCGGGGCGCCGCGTCCTGTATACTCCCCTCTGCGCGTTACCGACGAGGCGTAGCGCAGCCTGGTAGCGCATTTGGTTTGGGACCAAAGGGTCGCAGGTTCGAATCCTGTCGCCTCGACCAGAGCGTAACGCGCAACTGCGGGATTGGTGTAGTGGTAGCACAGCAGCCTTCCAAGCTTCTGGCCTCGGTTCGAATCCGTGATCCCGCTCCAGCACAGGCCAAGGCCCCCCGGTGTGGGGGCTGCGTCGTTTGTGGGGGCAAGATGTTGGTTTTTGGTTGGAATGAGGTTCGTTCGTTGTCTGGTGGCCCCAGGGTCGGGGGCGGGTTTCAGTCTCAACTAGTGTTCGGCTACGATTTGGTGGCCGTAGGTTCGGGGACGGCGTCTTGGGCAGAACGGCACCTACCGGGCCTGACCGCCCCTCACCTCTCTTGCAGGCGCTGACGTAGGCTTAAGTTGCTCTTAGGCACCCTTAGCTCAGTTGGATAGAGCAACCGCCTTCTAAGCGGTCGGTCGCTGGTTCGAGTCCAGCAGGGTGCACCACACACAAACCTCGTCTCAGGGCGGGGTTTTTGCCTTGACTCCTGTGCCTCACGTCTCAGGTCAGCCGCCGACGATCTCCAGCAGTTCCAGCAACGCCACCCGCACCCGCTCGGCGATCAACGCTTCAAAGGGAGCCAGCTTGCCGCCATTGGCTTCCTCCAGCGCGGCGTAGTAGCTCGCCCGCTCGGTGACCGGCAGCAGGGCGGGCGGAAAGCCCGAACGGATCAGCCACAGGTTCATCAGCAATCGGGCAGTGTGTCCGTTGCCGCCGCTGAAGGGCTGAATGGCGACCAGACCGTAATGGAGCCGCGCCGCTACGAGGACTGGATGCGCCTGATCCGCGTTGATCTCCAAGAGAAACGGCGGCACCAGCTCCGGCACCTTCAACGGATTCGGGGAGATCCGGCTAGGCCCAATCACCCGTACCCGGTCTCGGCGATAGACCCCCGCGTCCAGCGTCTGGATGCCCGTCAGGATGACCCGGTGCAGTGAGAGCACCTCATCCTCGGTCACGTTCCCCGGCTGCGCGGCCAGGCGGCGCATCAATCGCCAGGCTTGCCTATGGTTGACAACCTCCAGATGCTCACGCAGAGGGTGACCGGACACCGTGATACCGTCCAGCAGCACCGCTTTGGTTTCGGCCAGCGTCAGGGTATTGCCCTCGGTGGCATTTGAGTTATAGGTCTGGACCACTTCCCAGTCGGTGTCCAGACTGGCCGCGAGCGCGGGCGGGAGCGGCAATGAACGCAGGCGAGCATTCAGGGCATCGAGCCGCGCCAGGTCTGGGACGGTCACCCGGCAACTCCTTTGCAACTGGCAGCCGCGCCCGCCTGAGTCCTCATCGCTCAAAACTAGCACCCCGCCGCAGTGCTCGCACGAACAGCGGTTCATCGCTACAAATCGTTGCGCCGCCCCGCCTCTTTCGTGCTCCATGCTCAGTTGCCCGCGCCGCGCCGCTGTAGACTCCGGGGATGAAAACACTCCAGGGCCGCTACACCGCCGAGCAACGCAATGGTGGATATTACCTCAAAATCCTGGAAGATTACGGCCACCACAGCGCCGAGGTCAGCAAAGACGACTGGAAGGCCGACCTCGAAATTCTGCGCGAAACCATGACCAGAGAACTCGATCCCCGCGTGGAGGTCAACACCCAGGCGGGCAAGATGCTGTGGCGTTTCGCCCACCGGGGCCGCGACAGCAACACCGGCGCCAGCGCCTACTTCCAGGGCCGCGCCCAGACGCTGCTGGTTCAGACCGCGCCCGTCTCGATGATGGGCCGCCGATAACATACTGCTGAGCTAAGTACATTGATTCTGAATTTATGATATCCTAAGTGATGCCAAGACGAAAGCAGATTCACCCAGTTGAATTGACCCTGGAACAGCAGCACATTCTCGAAGAGCTTACCAGTAAGGGCGCTATTCAGGTTCGTGTCTACA
>NZ_JANYGJ010000077.1 GCF_025362455.1 Deinococcus sp.
CCCTGAATCACCGGATAATCGCGCAGGCTGATGGCGTCGTAGAGCCAGCTTCCCAGGCCCGGCCAGCTAAAGATCGTTTCGGTCAGCACTGCGCCGCCGAGCAGTGCCCCGATCTGGAGGCCCACCACCGTCACCACCGGCAGCAGGGCGTTGCGAAGCGCGTGCTTGAGGGTCACGCTGCGGGGAGCCAGGCCCTTGGCGCGGGCCGTGCGCACATAGTCCTGGCCGAGCACTTCCAGGAGGCTGTTGCGGGTGATGCGGGCGGTGATCGCCATCGGAATGGTGCCCAGCGCGATGGACGGCAGCAGCAGGTGCTTGAAGGCGTCCCAGGCGGCGCCCCACTGCCCGCGCAGCAGCCCGTCGAGCACGTACAGGCCGGTGATCGGCTGAATGTCGAGCCCCGTGCTCAGCCGCGAGCTGGGCGGCAGCCAGCCGAGCACCACCGCGAAAAACCACGACAGCAGCAGCCCCAGCCAGAACACCGGCATGCTCACGCCGACCAGGCTCACGGCGGTGGCCAGGTTGTCCCAGGCCGTGTTTCGCCGCAGCGCCGCGATGATGCCCGCAGGCAGCCCGATGAGCAGCGCGAAGAAAACGGCGCCGATGGCCAGCTCCGCCGTCGCCGGAAAGCGCGAGCGGATGTCGTCGGAGACCGGGATATTGCTCTTGATGCCCTCGCCCAGATCGCCCCGGAGCAGTGCGCCCATGTATTTGGGATACTGCGCGTCGAAGAGGTGCGCCGGGTCTTTGTAATTGAAAAACCAGGGCTTATCGAGCCCAAGCTGGATGTTGAGCTGGGCAATGCGCTGCGGCGTGCCGCGCTCGCCCAGAATCGTCGTCGCCGGATCGCCCGGAATCGAGCGCACGAAGGCGAACACCACCACGCTGATGCCGATCATGACCAGCAGGGTACGCAGCAGTCGCCGAAGAAGATAAGCCGCCAAGTGAAACTCCTTTGTGGGTAGTAAGTGGATGAACTATTGATGCTGGTCGAGCTAGTATCTATAACTTCTTTTGGTTGTCATTCTGAACGAAGTGAAGGATCTCGTAGTTCAAATGAGGAACCTGATTCAATCGAGGAACGCCCAGATTTCTTGCTATTGACCCCTCGCCCCCTGGGAGAGGGGCGTTGCGCAGCAACGGGGTGAGGGCCTACCGAGCAGCGTTTCCACTCGAAGGATGAAAGGCTGTTATCTCTTCTTGTCCAACCAACGCGCAGGGCGGAGCCATCACCCGCGCTCCGCCCTGACGCTCACGGCTTACTTCTTGCCGTCGATGGAAACGTTGTTGAACGGCTGCACGCCGAGCGGGCTGAGCACCCAGTTCTTGACGTAGCTGCGCGTCACCGACAGCGGCTGGCTATGCACGATCACTAAGCGGTGGTTGGCCTTGTAGGTGATCTCGTGGATCTGGGCGTAGATTTTGGCCTTGGCGTCCTGGGTCAGCGCGGCGCGGCCCTGCTCCAGCAGCTTGTTGAGCTCGTCGGGGCGGTAGTTGATGTCGTCGCTGGCATTGGGGCCGTAGTAGGCGCCGTAGAAATTGTCCGGGTCGCCGTAGTCGCCGGTCCAGCCGATCATGTACATGTCAAAGCCCGGTTCCTTGTTGCGGTCTTGCAGGTACTTGCCCCAGTCCTCGGTCTTGAGGTTCACCTTGATGCCGATACCGCTCAGATCGGCGGCCATCGCCTCGGCAATCGGCTTGGGGTTGGGGAAGTAGGGGCGGCTGACCGGCATGTACCACAGATCCAGGCTGATGCCGTTGCCGTAGCCCGCGTCGGCCAGCAGCTTCTTGGCGGCGGCGGGGTCGTAGGTGTAATCGGCGGGCACATTCTTGGAGTTGGCCCAGTTGAACACCGACGGCAAAAAGCTGGCGTTGGACACGCCCAGGCCGTTCCAGAAGTTGTCCACGATGGCCTTCTTGTTGATGGCCATGCTGATCGCCATGCGCACCTTGTCGTTTTTCAGGTACTGGTTGCTGGCGTTGAGGCTCAGGAAGCCCACGTTGAAGCTGGGCTTTTTCAGCGCCACCAGGTTCTTGTCGGCCTGCACGGCTTTCAGGTCGTCCGGCGAGAGGTCCGAGGCGAAGTCGATGGTCCCGGCCTTGAGTTCGTTCAGGCGCTGGGAGGTGTCCTTGATCGAGCGCATCACCAGGGTATCGACCTTGGCCTTGGCGCCCCAGTAACTGGGATTGGCCTTCATGGTCACGCTGTCGCCGGTCTTCCACGACACGAAGCTGAACGGGCCGGTGCCCACCGCGACGCTGGCGGGCGTGCCGTACTTGCCGCCGTCCTTGCGAATGGCGGTGGGCGAAGCGATGCCGAAGTAAGCCGAGCCGACCACCGAGGGAATCACCGTGCTGGGCGCGGTCAGATCGAAGCGCACCGTATAGTCGTTCACCTTGACGATGTTTTTGATAACGGCGCTCTTGTCGCCCTTGAAGCCGCCGAGCAGGTCGCCCATGATCTCGAAGGTGCGGCCCTGGTCGCGCAGGTTCAGCTCGGCCTTGGGGTCCCAGAAGCGGTTCCAGTTGAACAGCACCGCGTCGGCGTTGAACGCGGTGCCGTCGTGAAACTTGACGTTCCGGCGCAGGTTGAAGGTCCACGAGGTCGCGTCGGCGTTGGCCTTCCAACTGGTCGCCAGGCCGGGGGTGGGCGTGGTCGTGCCGGGCTTGAAGCTCACCAGCGTGTCGTAGATCTGGCGCTGCACGTCCAGGCTGTTGCCGTCGGTGACGTTGCCGGGTTCCAGGCTCACCGGGTCGCCGTTGCCGCCGTAGACCAGCGTGCCCGCCGCGTTCGCGGAGGAGAGGAGCAGGGCGCCGAGCAGCAGGGCCGTAAAGATGGGGTTTCGGTTCATAGGACCTCCAGAACAAAGGAAAAGGTTCACGGGGAAAAGGGGCGGATCAGACAAGCTGGTCAGCGTGAGAACTGTAGGAGTTGATTCAAGTGTGGCTGGCGCAAGGTTAAGGTGCGGGAGGCTGGCTTAAGCGTGAGCCGTCTCTCAATCCCGTCTCAATCCTCGCCCAGATACGCTTTGCGCACGCTCTCGTCCTGCGCGATGGCGCCCGCCTCGCCCGACAGCTTGACGGCGCCGGTTTGCAGCACGTAGGCGTGTTTGGCGACGCTCAGCGCCATCTGGGCGTTCTGCTCGACCAGCAAGATGGTGGTGCCGCGCTTGGCGTTGAGCTCCACGATGATGTCGAAGATGGCCTCCACGAACAGCGGAGATAAGCCCATCGAGGGCTCGTCGAGCAGCAGCAGTTTGGGATTGACCATCAGGGCGCGGGCAATCGCCAGCATCTGCTGTTCGCCGCCCGACATGGTGCCGCCGAGCTGGTGCTCGCGCTCTTTGAGGCGCGGAAAGTAGGTAAAGCCCTCCTGAATGCGCTCCTCGATCAGCCTGCGGTCGGTGATGGTGTGCGCCCCGATCTCCAGGTTCTCACGCACGGTGAGCTGCGGAAAGATGCGCCGACCCTCCGGTACGTGGCTCATGCCCATTTGCAAAATCTGGTGCGCCGGAACGCCGGAGATGTCGCGGCCCTGCATGGTGACGCTGCCCTGGCGGGGTCTCAGCATCCCGCTGATGGTCCGCAGCGTGGTGGTCTTGCCCGCGCCGTTGCCGCCGATCAGCGCCACGATCTCGCCCTCCGGCACTTTCACGTCGACGCCTTTGAGGGCGTGGATGTGGCCGTAGTAGGTATGCACGCCTGTGAGTTCGAGCATGTGGGTGGTCGCCGTTGAGGTCTCAGGCATTGGCGCCGCCCGTTTCCTTACCGTACTCGCCCGCCGCCGCGCCGCGCCCCAGGTAGGCTTCCATCACCTTGGGGTCGTTGCGGACCTGGTGGGGCAGGCCCTCGGCGATCTTGGAGCCGTAGTCGAGCACCGTGATGTATTCGCTCAGGGTCATCACCAGCCGCATGTCGTGCTCAATTAAGCACACCGTCACGCCCAGGTCGTCGCGGATGCGCCGGATCAGGCTTTTGAGTTCCTCGGTCTCGCGGGGGTTCATGCCCGCCGCCGGTTCGTCGAGGAGGATCAGCTTGGGGCTGGTCGCCAGGGCGCGGGCGATCTCCAGCCGCCGCTGGTCGCCGTAGGGCAGATTGGTCGCCAGCTCGTGCTTGAAGCGCTTCAGGCCCACGAAATCGAGCATCAGGTCGGCCACGTCGCGGGCCTCCTGCTCGGACTCGTGAAAGCGTTTGGTGCGCAGCAGCGCGTCGATGTACCCGGCCTTGAGGCGCGAGTGGCGGCCCACCATCACGTTTTCCTGGCTGTCCATCGAGGCGAACAGCCGGATGTTCTGGAAGGTCCGGGCAATACCCGCAGCCGTCACCTGATCGGGGCGTAGTCCCACCAGGCTCAGGCCGTCGAGTTCGATGCTGCCCAGACTCGGCTCGTAGATGCCGGTAATCATGTTGAAGAAGGTGGTTTTTCCGGCGCCGTTCGGGCCGATGACGCTGACGATGCTCTGGCGCGGGATCTCCAGATCCACCGCGTTCACGGCGGTCAGGCCCCCGAAGATTTTACTCAGGCCCTTGATGCTCAGGATGGTCGGCGAACGGCTTTCGGCGCGGCTGCCGGGCGCCTGTGAGGTGCGGGCCGCTGCCGGACTGCTGGGGCGGCTCATCTGGTGCCCCCGCCGCGCTCGTTGTCGGCCTGGGTGGCGGTACCCGGCGAATAGACTTCAGCGGCGTTTTCCGGGTTGAGCGTCCCGGCGGTGGCGTCCCTGGACGATGCATCATCCCCAGAACTGTCGGCAGAAGTGTCATTGGGAGAAGTGTCATTGGGAGGATCGTCCTCGTGCATCATCAGCCGTTGCCGGGCGCTGGGCAGCAAGCCTTCGGGCCGGAACAGCATCATCATCACCAGAATGACGCCGAAGATCAGGCGGTTGTACTTGGCCGGGTCGAGGTTGCTGTTGAAGTTCGGCAGCGTCTGGAGCGTCTCGGACAGCGCCGTCAGGCTAGAGAGGTTGAGCCACGTGACGACCGCCGCGCCCAGAATGACGCCCGCGATGTTGCCCATGCCGCCCAGAATCACCATCGTCAGGACGCTGATGCTTTGAAAGAAAGTGAAACTCTCAGGGGTGATGCTGCCCTGCTTGGCGGCGAAGATCACGCCCATCACGCCCGCAAAACTGGCCCCGGTGGCAAACGCCATGATTTTGGTGCGGACCAGCGGAATGCCCATCGCCTGCGCGGCGATCTCGTCCTCGCGGATGGCGATCCAGGCCCGCCCGATGCTGCTGCGTGCGAGCCGGATATTGACGGTAATCACAACACCGATGACGATCAGCACCAGGAAGTACAGGAAAAACAGCTTGAACTGCTCCGGCGGGAACTTGAGGGCATCGGCCAGTTTGTCGAGCCAGGACACCGGGGCCGCCGCGATGGGGGAGATGCCGCCGGGGCCGCTGGTGTACTTGGTCAGGTTGTTGGCGAAGACCCGGATCACCTCGCCCAGTCCCAGCGTGACAATCGCCAGGTAATCACCCTTGAGCTTGAGCACCGGCAGCCCGATCAGCACGCCCACGATGGCGGCTACGGCCACGGCCAGGATGATGAAGAGCCAGAAGAAATTGGGGTTGATGCCGGTAGCCAGGGCTTCGAGCGCCGCCGGGCTGCCGGTGTAGTAGTCGGTGATGGCGGCGGTCAGCAGCGTGGCGACCAGCACCAGCGCGGCTATCACGCCCACCACGATCAGCAGCACCGACAGGGCGCGGGCCGCCCGCACGCCGCCGCCCGGCTTGGCCGAGCCGGGGTTGGCCCGGTTGATGCCGCGCAGCCACAGCAGCCCAGCCGCGCCCAGCAGGGTCAGCAGCAGCGGCACGCCCCAGTCGATCACGCCCAGCGGCTTGTAGGGCAGATCCGATTTGAGGACCGTCTGGAACTGTCCGCTGCCGAAGACGCCCCACAGGTAGGCGCCCACCGCGAAGAAGGCCACGTAGCCCAGATCGAGCAGTCCGGCCTGGCCCACCACGATATTCAGGCCCAGCGCCAGGGCGGCGAAGATGCACATCTGAATGGCGAGGTCAAAGAAACTGCCGTTGCCGCGCCCGATGTCGGGGATGACCAGCAGCAACCCCACGCCGCCGACCAGCAGCTTGGCCCAGGTCGCCGCCCGCCACTGGTAGGCCAGCAGCAAACTGCCCAGAAACGCCGCGAAGATAAACGACACGGCGATGGCGGGCAGCGTGAAGCCCGGCACCAGACGGCCCGTGCCGTAAAACAGCAGCAGGCCGGTCGTCACGGCGTAGAGCAGCAGCAGGATGGTCCGGTCCGGCGCACCGGGGCCAGCTCTCTTTGGAAGCAGGGGGGAGGCGTTCATACCTTCTCCGTGGTGCTGCGGCCCAGCAGCCCGCTGGGTTTGAAGATCAAGATGATAATCAGGGCCATGAAGGCGCCCACGTCCTTGTATTCGGCCTTGATGGCGCCCAGGAAGGCCAGCTTGGGAAAGATCAGCGAAAACGAGCTGATGACGCCCAGCAGGTTCTCGACGAGCCCCAGTACCAGCCCGCCCAGCACCGCGCCGGGAATGGAACCGATGCCGCCCAGCACGGCGGCGCTAAACGCCTTGATGCCCGGCACCGTGCCGCTGTAGGGATCGAGGTTGGGGAATTTCAGGGCGAACAGCACCCCACCCACCCCGCCCAGCGCCCCGCCGATGGCGAAGGTCAACGCGATCATCCGGTTGGCGTCGATGCCCATCAGCCCGGCGGTCACCCGGTCCTGGGCGACGGCGCGGATGGCCCGCCCGACCCGGCTGTGGTTGACCAGACGGTCGAGCCCGAACAGCATCACGGCGGCGACCACGATCAGCACCAGGTCGCGGACCTTGATGTTGTTGTCGGCCACCGAAAAGACCGTCTGGGTAAAGGCGGTGGGCACGTTGACCGCGAGCTGGAAGCGGCCCTGGGTGCCCTCGATAAACTTGATGACGTCTTGCAAGATCAGCGACACGCCGATGGCGCTGATGAGCGGCACCAGCTTGGGCGCGGTTCGCAGCGGCCTGTAGGCCAGGCGTTCGATCAGCACGTTGAGCGTTCCGCAGACCAGCATGGCCACCACCAGCGCGATCACCAGCACCAGGTAGGGGTTCATGCCGCTGCCGGGCGGCGCGTCGGGGGCCGGGCCGAGCAGCCGGAAAACCTCGAAGGCGACCACCGCGCCGCTCAAAAAGACTTCCGAGTGCGCGAAGTTGATGAGTTGCAAGATGCCGTAGACCATGGTGTAGCCCAGCGCGATGATGGCGTAGAGGGTGCCCAGGAGCAGGCCGTTGATGAGAATGGCGGTGAGCAGATTTTCCACGCGTGTACCTCAACCTTCAGCGCTGGGATGGAGTGGACCGGACATCGAAAGAGGGTGATGGAACAGGGGGTGCTGGAAACAAGGCCGGGGTAACGCCGGGGTAACGCCGGGGTAACACAGGGAAGGCGAGGGCGGTGCGCGACGAACGCCGACTTGGTATGAATGACGACAAGTCTACAATGCAGCGGCCCCTTTGCTTTAGCGGGGCGCCGTTTGATCCAGGCTGTGGTCCGGGCCGGGCGCCCGGTACGCTGAAGCGGGCCGGGGCATCACGCCTCCGGCCCGCCCCACTGGCTAAACATGTCCTTGCTAAAAATGTCCTGGCTAACGTTTCGGGCTTCCGCGTCTTGGGCACAGCGGCAGCCACCGGGCCTCGCCGCCTGCCCGCTCCGCCCGGTAAACCCAGAGCTTGACAAGAAGGTACTCAGAGCCGGGCGCTTACTGCTTGGCGACCTTGACGATCACGGTTCCGGCGGTCGTGAAGTCGAGCTTGCCCGACACCGGCTTGACCTGGATGATGAACATCTTGGCGCTGGTGCGGTCCCCGGCGCTGTTGAAGGCGATGGCGCCGGTCAGGGTGCCTTTGTCTATGTTGGTCTTGCGCACGGCAGCCTCGACGGCGGTGCGGGGGGGCAGCTTGCCGCCGCTCTGCTTGATGGCGTCCATGACGCCCGCCAGCACCACCTTGGCGCTGTCGTAGCCCATGATGCCGAATCCGGCCAGGTCTTTCTTGTAGGCCGCCTTGTAGCGGCTGGCGATCAGGCGAGCGCCGGGCACCGCTGCGATGGGCGGCGCGACGGTGGTGAAGTAGATGTCCTTGGCGCCGGTTCCGGCCAGCGAGAGCAGGTCGGGGCTGTCGTAGCCGTCGCCGCCCATCACGGGAATGCTCAGGCCCGCCTCACGGAGCTGCTTGGAAAAGGGGCCGACCTGGCCGTACAGACCACCGAAGTAGATGGCGTCGGCGCCCGAACTCTTGATCTTGGTGATGATCGAGGAAAAGTCGCTCTTCTCGTCGCTGCCTTCGGAAAAGGCGATGGTGACGCCCTTGGACTTCATGCGCGCCTCGGCGGCGTCGGCCAGACCCTGACCATACGGGGTCTTGTCGTTGAGGACGTAGACCTTCTTGGCCTTGATCGTATCGGTCAGGAAATCGGCGCCCGCCGGACCCTGTGAATCGTCGCGGGCACAGATGCGGTTCATGTTGGCCAGGCCCCGGTCGGTGACCTTGGGGTTGGTGTTGGCGGGCGAGACGATGGCGACGTGCGCCGGGGCCAGCACCTCGCTCGACGGAATGACCACGCCGGAGTTCAGCGTGCCGACCATCGCCAGAATCGAGGTGTCGGCGGCGATGCGCCGGGCGTTGGCGGTGCCGGTGGTGGGGTCGGCCTGGTCGTCGTAGGCGACGAACTGGAGGTCGAAGCCCGCCTTGGCGAAGGCGGCCTTCTGCTCCTTGATGGCCAGCTCGGTGGCGTTGCGGATCTGAAGGCCCAGGTCCGAGCTGGAACCCGTCAGGGGCGACATGCTGGCGATCTTGATAACGGTCTGGGCACTGGCCGAGCCGAGCGCCAGGCTCGTGAGCAGGGTCAGGGCGAGAAAGCTGGTCTTCTTCATATTCCTCCAGAGGATTGCCGTCAGGCAGGGGTGCAGCGGGACTAAGGGTAGTGTAGGAGCGGCTTCACAGGAAGTCAATGTGAGACTCATCGCCCACCCTTCACCTGCCCGGCAACGCAGCTACCCTCAGCAAGTCTGTGGCCTGGAGATTATTGCCTGCTGAAGTGGTTATCAGCAATTCTCATTCAGCAGCAGGGCCAATAGTCACAGCAGTGGTCCGTGGCGACCTGAACGCCTTAAGACTTGGACATCAAAGCCGTTAGGCGGGGCTTGCAGAGTGTCCAACACGCTTTCGGCCCCCGGCAGATCAGACCTCGGATTGCGTGCCGGGGCGTTATGCCTGAGACTCAAGGGACCATGCGAAACCACCTGATGGCCTGCACCACCCTGATGCTGATAAGTCTGAGCGGCCTGGCTGGGGGCGCCGGACCGCTGCCCGCGCTGGGCATGCCGCTGAATGTGGTGGGTCACTCGGCCTCGCTGACCGCCCTGACCACCGACCCAGGCGGCGCTCCCGTGCTGGCCTGGGTCGAGCAGGGACCGTCGGGGGGACGGAATTTTAACCGACTGCGTTCGGCCCGCTGGGACGGACAGCGCTGGCAGCCGCTGGGCGGCGTGCTCAACGAGAACCCCGCCCACAACGCCGCGCAGCTCAGCGCCGTGCGCGGCCCAGGCGGTCAGCCCTGGCTCGGCTGGTCCGAGGACGCGGGCACCGCCCATGTGGACTCCTACCTGATCTCGCGCTGGGACGGGCGTGCCTGGAGCGACCCCTCCAAATACGCCGTGCGGCGCAACCTCAGCGACGCCGGAAAGTCGCGGGCCTTCGCCGTGACCGCCCAGAACGAGCCGTATCTGACCTGGACCAACATCTATTACCCCGGTGCCAGCGCAGGCGTGGTGCAGCCGTTCACCTGGCAGGGCAGGCGCTGGGCCGAGAACGCCAAACCGCTCAATCACAGCGTCGCCAACGCCGCGTTTTTTCCGGCGGCGGCGAGCAGCCCGCAGGGCACCGTCTACACCGCCTGGCTCGAAGGCCGCGTGTCGCATAGCGATGTGTATGTGGCCCGCCAGGAGCAAGGTGGCACCTGGACCAACCTGGGCGGGGCGCTGAACTTGCGTCCAAATACGTATACCTTCGCGCCGCAGCTCCGGGCCGGTGCGGGTGGGGCGCTCTTCGCCGCCTGGCTGGAAGACCAGGGCGGCGTGGACAACCTGTTCGCCAAGCGCTGGACCGGGCAAACCTGGGTGTCACTCGGAACGAGCCTCAACTCGGACCCGAAGGCGCTGGCCGAGCGGCCCAACCTGGCCTTGGACGCCCGCAGTCAGCCGCTGCTGGCCTGGTCGGAGGGTCAGGAGGGCGGGCGCCGGGTTTACGCCAAACGCTGGACCGGTCAGCGCTGGCAGCTTCTGGGCGGCGGGCCACTCAACCAAGACGCCCGCCAGGACGCCCACTCCGCCTCTATCACGGCAGACGCTCAGGGCCGGGTGGTGGTCGCCTGGTGCGAGAAAGTCGGCCCGGAGTACCGGGTGATGGTGCGGCGCTTTTAGAATATATACCTGAGTAGAGAAGCAAGTAAAGAAGCAACAGTAGAGAAGCAACCGAGTCTGCTCAGCCCTGAGTCCCCGACCTGACGACGACAAATCTCCGTCGCCAAACCGCAAAATCCTCCGCGCTGCACCAGAGGCGACGACTGACTTCGCTGTCTATTTGATCCGCTGTCCATTTGACTTCGCTGTCCATTGTGCCCTCACACCAGGTCCAGATACTGCTCCAGCTCCCAGGCATGCACCACCGCCGAGTAGGAGCGCCACTCGGCCCGCTTGGCCCGCAGGTAGTGCTCCAGGGCGTGCTCGCCCAGGGCGGCGGACATCACCTCGTCGCGCTCCAGGTCGTCCAGGGCTTCGTGGAGGTCGCGGGGCAGGTCGCGCACGCGGTGGTGGCGTTTTTCGCGCACCGTCATCTGGTAGATGTTGCGCTGGATGGCCGGGGGCGGCAGGGTCTTCTGGGCGATGCCGTCCAGGCCAGCGGCCAGCATCAGGGCCAGGGCCAGGTAGGGGTTGCAGCTCGGATCGGGCAGCCGGAATTCGGCCCGCGTCGAGTTGCCGCGCTTGGCCGGAACCCGGAGGAGCGCCGAGCGGTTCGAGGTGCTCCAGGCCACGTTGACCGGCGCCTCGAAGCCGGGCACCAGGCGTTTGAACGAGTTGACAATCGGGTTGGTGACCGCGCACATGCCCGGCGCGTGCTCCAGCAGCCCGCCGATGAAGTGCAGCGCGGTCTCGGACAGCTCGAACTCGCCCGCCGGGTCGTAAAAGGCGTTCCGGCCATCCCTAAACAGCGACAGGTGGGTGTGCAGGCCGCTGCCGTTGACCCCGGCCACCGGCTTGGGCAGAAAGCTGGCCAGCAGCCCGTGTTCGAGCGCCATGCGTTTGACCACGAACTTGAAGGTGCTCAGGGCGTCGGCGCTGTCCATGGCCTCCTGGTAGCGGAAGTCGATCTCGTGCTGGCCGGGCGCGGCCTCGTGGTGGGCGCCCTCGATCTCGAAGTTCATCTCCAGCAGCTTGTTGGTGATCTCGCGCCGCAGCCGCTCGCCCTTGTCGATGGGCGCCAGGTCGAAATAGCCCGCCAGGTCGCCGGTGCGGGTGGTGCCGCGCCCGTCTGCGCCGCGCTCGAACAAGAAGAACTCCGGCTCGGTGCCCGCGTAGAAGGTAAAGCCCATCTGCGCCGCCCGCTCGATCTGGCGCCGCAGCACGTGGCGCGGATCGCCGGTAAACGCCTCGCCCGACGGCAGCGTCACGTCGCAGATGATGCGGGCGACCTTGCCGCGCTCGCCCTCCTCTTTGGAAAACTGCGGATACACCAAAAAGGTGCTCAGATCCGGGCGCAGCAGCATGTCGGATTCCTCGATGCGGGTAAAGCCCTGCACCGAGGAGCCGTCGAACATGATGCCCCCGGCCAGCGCCTTGCCGAACTGGCTGCGCGGCACCTCGATGTTCTTGACGGTGCCCAGCACGTCGGTAAATTGCAGACGCAGGAAATTAACCCGGTCTTCTTGCAGGCGCGTGAGTACCTCAGCCTGTGTTCGGCCCGTTGCGGAAGTCATACCCGGAAGTATGCCGCACCCCTGAACCCACAACTCTGAACCCGCAACCACCAGGCCCGGAACCACCGAGCCCGTAATTCCCGAATGCGACTGAATATGGCCGGGTGTTCAGCGCCGGGCGCTCAAGTCGCAGCCTGAGCCGGGCTGATACGCCTGCTGACCCACCCATCCATGCAAGTTGTCTGACAAATCGTTGACGCTGATTTCGGCTCACCCCTATACTCGGCTCAGCCGGACCAGGAACGAGGGTCAGCAAAACGAGGGTCAGCGAACAATGCACGCGCCGAGCACAGGGCATCAACACCACTTCACCGGCACCAGCTCAACAGCACCAGTTCAACAGAAACGGTCCAACAGGAGAGCACATGAACCAGGATTTTGAAGTCGTCGCGGCGGCGCGCAACTGGCGCGTCGATGTCGAGCAGGGCCACACCCCCCAGCAGATCATCAGCGAGGTGTTCGGGCAAGACGTCCTGAGCCTGGAGACCCTGCGCACCCGGCTGTCCAAGCCGGTGTTCAAGAGCCTTCAGGCGACCCTGGAGCAGGGCACACCGCTCGATCCCAGCATCGCCGACACGGTGGCGCTGGCCATGAAGACCTGGGCCATGGAAAAGGGCGCCACCCACTACACCCACTGGTTTCAGCCGCTGACCGGCAGCACCGCCGAGAAGCACGACAGCTTCCTGTCGCCCACGGCGGACGGCTCGGCGCTGGCGCAGTTTTCCGGCGGCGAACTGATTCAGGCTGAGCCCGACGCCTCCAGCTTTCCGTCGGGCGGCCTGCGGGCGACCTTCGAGGCGCGGGGTTACACCGCCTGGGACCCCAGCAGCCCGGCCTTCATCATGCGGCATGCCAACGGCGCGACCCTGTGTATTCCCACGGCCTTCGCGTCGTGGACCGGCGAGGCGCTGGATCTCAAGACCCCGCTGCTGCGCAGTGCCGAGGCGCTGAACAAAGCGGTCTCTCCGGCGCTCAAATTGTTCGGCAGCCAGGCCACACGGGTCGCCAGCAGCCTGGGCGCCGAGCAGGAATACTTTCTGATCGACGAGGACTATTTCTATCGCCGCCCCGACCTGGTGATGACGGGCCGCACGCTCTTCGGCGCCCAGCCGCCGCGTGGCCAGGAACTCGAAGACCACTACTTCGGCGCCATCCCCGACCGGGTGCTGAGCTTCATGACCGACGCCGAGACGCAGCTCTACGCCCTGGGCATTCCGGTCAAGACCCGCCACAACGAGGTCGCGCCCGGCCAGTTCGAGATCGCGCCGATCTACGAGCAGAGCAACGTGGCCGCCGACCACCAGCAGCTCATCATGCAGATCCTGCGCAACACCGCCCGCAAGTACGGTCTGGTGGCGCTGATGCACGAAAAGCCCTTTGCCGGAATCAACGGCTCAGGCAAGCACTGCAACTGGAGCATGGGCACCGATCTGGGCGACAACCTGCTGGAGCCCGGCGCCACCCCGCACGAAAACCTCCAGTTCCTGTTTTTCTGCTCGGCGGTCATCAAGGCCGTGGACGATCACCAGGATCTGCTGCGTATCAGCGTGGCCAGCGCCAACAACGACCACCGCCTGGGCGCCAACGAGGCGCCGCCCGCCATCATCAGCATCTTTCTGGGCAGCGAACTGACCGAGATTCTGGACCGCATCTCGAGTGGCCAGGGCGGGCGCGGCCAGGAAGCCGGGTTCCTCGGCCTGGGGTCGAGCGTGCTGCCGGAAATTCCGCGCCACGCCGGGGACCGCAACCGCACCAGCCCGTTCGCCTTCACCGGCAACAAGTTCGAGTTCCGCGCGGTGGGCAGCTCGCAGAGCATCTCGTTTCCGATCACGGTGCTCAATACCATCGTGGCCGACGCCGTGCAGGCGCTGGCCGCTGACCTCAAAGCCCGGCTGGACGCGGGCGCCGACCTTCAGACCGCCGTCGGGGCGCTGGTCAAGGCGACCTACGACGAGCACCAGCGCATCGTCTTCAACGGGGACGGCTACGCCGACGCCTGGCACCAGGAGGCCGAGCACCAGCGTGGCCTGCTGAACATGCGCACCAGCCTGGACGCCATCGAGCACCTGACCTCCGCCAAGAACGCCGAGCTGTTCGCCCGGTACGGCGTGCTGGACGCCCGCGAGCTGGCCGCCCGCCAGGAAATCATGTTCGACATCTACTTCAAGACCGTCAACATCGAGGGCGAGACCACCGAGTCGGTGGCGACCACCCAGATCATGCCCGCCGCGCTGGCGTACCTGGCCGAGATCAGCGGCGTCACCGTCAGCAAGGCGGCTGGAGCCATCGCCGGTGAGGTGGCTAGCGCCGCCGACGAGCTGTATGCCGCGCTGGGCACCCTCCGGACCCACAACGCTGCCGAGGGCGGCGAGGAGATTCACCATAAGGCCCACCACATGCGCGATCACGTGCTGCCCGCCATGCAGGCCGTGCGCGTCGCCTCCGACAAACTGGAGAAGGTGGTCGCCGCCAAGCACTGGCCCATGCCGACCTATAGGCAGATGCTGTTCGTGAAGTAAGGGCAGTAGGCAATAGGCAGTAGGCAAAAAAAAGCCCCGCTTGAGAAGGCGGGGCTTTTTTTGGTCCAACGATGATTTGGTTCGAGTTGTTTGCAGAGCTTTGCCATCCAAAACCACTAGATTTGTCACCCTGAGTCTGGCGAAGGGTCTACTTGACGAGATTCTTCGCTACGCTCAGAACGACACCATTTCTCGTCTAGAAATCAATTCAGCTCTGAAGAGTTCAGCTCTGAAGAGATAGTGTTCTCAAGCCGGAACCGCTGCCAGCGCCCCCAGCACCGTGTCGATGTCGCCCTCGGTCTGGTCGGCGTTGACCTGAAATCGGATGCTCTCGTCGCCGCGTGGGACGACGGGGAAGGTCAGGCCGGTGGCCAGGATGCCCGCCTCGTACAGCCGGGCGACGGTCTGGCGGGTGCGCTGTGTATTACGCAAAAACAGCGGCACCACCGGATGTGCGCCGTCCAGTGTTTCCAGGCCCAGGTCGCGCAGGCCGCCCCTGAAGCGCTCGGTGAGGTGGCGCAGCCCGGCCAGGCGCTCCAGGCCCCAGTCGCTCTCCAGCAGCCCCAGGGCGGCCAGGGCGGCGCAGGCTTCCGGCGGCGTGATGGGGTTGGAGAAGATGTACATCGGCGCCGTCTCGCGCAGGAAGTCGATCAGGGTCTGCGGCCCCACCACGTAGCCGCCGTTGACCCCGAAGGCCTTGCCCAGCGTGCCGATCAGCAGGTCCGCGTGGGTGCCGGTGAACTCCTCGGTGCCGCGCCCGGACAGGCCGAAGGCGCCGACGCCGTGCGAATCGTCGACGACCAGCAGGGCGTTGTGCGGAAAGTACTGATCGTGCCCGGCCACAAGGTGGGCGATCTCGGCCAGCGGCGCGTGGGCACCGCGCATGCTGAAGATGCCGTCGGTGACGACGACGGCCCGCTCGGCGCCGCGCAGGTCGGTCAGCGCCCTGTCCAGACCCTGCAAATCGAGGTGGGCGTAGACCGCCTTGGACCGGGGCCGGGCCAGCCGCAGCGCGTTGATGACGCAGTTGTGGTTCAGCGCGTCGCTGACCACGGCGGTCTGGTCGGTCATCAGCGGCACCAGCGTGCTCAGCACGGCGGCATACGCGCTGGAAAACAGCATGGCCGCCTCGCGCCCGTGGAAGCTGGCCAGGCGCTGTTCCAACTGGGCGTGCGGCGCCAGCGTGCCGCTGATGAAGCGCACGGCGCCCGGCCCGACCCCATAGCGCACGGCGGCCTCGTGCTCGGCCTCGATCAACCTGGGGTGCTGCGAGAGGCCCAGATACGAGTTGGAATTCATCCGGACGAACTCGCGGCCCCCGATGACGACCCGTGGTCCCCGCGACCCGGTGGCGGGCAACACGGCCTCGATGACGCGCTCGGCGCCCTTGCGGCGGCCTTCGCCGTCGAGTTCGGTGAGTTGACTCTGAAGCTGTGTCTGAAGGCGGTCACTTGGCATAGTGGTGTCCTTGCAAAGCTGGGGTGAGGGAACGCAGTCGCTCCAGCATGTCGGCGC
The DNA here is from genome assembly GCF_025362455.1 of Deinococcus sp. Classification (GTDB taxonomy): domain Bacteria; phylum Deinococcota; class Deinococci; order Deinococcales; family Deinococcaceae; genus Deinococcus. The sequence continues at coordinate 16,046 of NZ_JANYGJ010000077.1, forward strand.
ACAGGCGTTCCAGATCGTATGCGGGCTGCCAGCCCCACTCGCTGCGGGCTGCCGAGTCGTCGGTGCTCTGCGGCCAGGAGTCGGCGATGGCCTGGCGCACGGGATCGGGCTCGTAGCGCATGGTAAAGCCCGGCAGGTGGCGCTGGATGGCGTCGGCCAGCTCCTGGGGCGTGAAACTCAGCGCCTGGACGTTGAAGGCGTTGCGGTGGCGCCATTGTTTTGGGTCAGCCCGCATCAGTTCCAGCGTGGCGCGGATGGCGTCGGGCATGTACATCATCGGCAGCCGGGTATCGGGGCGCAGAAAACAGGTGTAGTGGCCGTGCTCCAGGGCCGCGTGAAAGATCTCCACGGCGTAATCGGTGGTCCCGCCGCCGGGCGGCGCGCTCGACGAGATCAATCCGGGGTAGCGCAGCCCGCGCACGTCCAGGCCGAAGTGCGCCGCGTAGTAGTCGCACAGCAGCTCACCGCTGACCTTGGTGACGCCGTACATGCTGACCGGGCGCTGCACCGTGTCCTGCGGCGCGTGGACCGGCGTGAGCGGCCCGAAGGCGGCGACGCTGCTGGGTACGAACAGGCGGCAGCCGCCCAGGCGGGCTTCCTCCAGCACAGTGAGGAGCCCGTTCATGTTGAGGCGCCAGGCGGCGTGGGGCCGCTCCTCGGCGCTGGCCGACAGCAGCGCGGCCAGGTGATAGATGGTGCCTACCTCGCGGCGGACCACCAGCGCGTGCAGGCTGTCGGCGTCGGTGCAGTCGAGCAACTCGAACGGAACGTTCAGGGCCGGTCCGGGTAAGCGCACGTCGGCGGCGATGACCTGAGCGGCGCCGTCTTGGCGTGCCAGGGCGGGCACCAGGTCCGAACCGATCTGCCCCAGTGCGCCGATGACCAGTGTGGTGCTCACCGGCAGCGGCCCTGGTCGCGCTGCTGGCGCGGTAGGCGCAGAGGTTGTTCGTGGCGCAGATGAGTGGCGCTGCCAGTCCGGGCGAAGAGACGAACGAGGGTCATGGCCTCAGCCTAGAGCAGTACTCCGAATTACGCCACGGGGAAAACAGCCTCCCCGCGCCTCCATTCTGCGCCTTGCTCAGTCAAAACTACTCGCTCCGCTCGGTCATAAAAAGACCCTTTTTGTGAAATCTGCTCTAAGCTGGCGCCCGGCCCACAGGCCCGAAGAAGTTCGCAATTGAGCCGGGTTTGGGGTGGGCGGCACGGTTGGGGCGGTGATGTCTGGCCTTGAGCGGCCCTTTACCCCTGGCGGCTGCC
>NZ_JANYGJ010000021.1 GCF_025362455.1 Deinococcus sp.
ACCTACAGCTTCAGCTCTCCCCCACTGACCAGGCTACTCTCCACATCCAGGCTGTCGGCGATTTCCTGGCTGGCCTGCTGGCGCCCCTTGTCGAGGTAACTCTGGGCCTGACCGACTTCCTTGGCCAGAATCTGGGTGGTCTGCCGGAAGTTTTCCAGCGCCCGGACCTTGTACTCGCTGATGGCGTCGAGCGCGGCGTAGACGTTCTTGAAGGCGTTCTGAAGCTGCTCTACGTTCACCGTTGCGCTGCCCGCCCCCTCCTGAATGCGGGTGGTCTGGGTTTTCAGGAGCTGGGAGGTGCTCTCGATCATGTTGCCGGTGGTGGTATTCAGGGCCGTGACCTGCTCGAGCACCATCTGCTGCGTGCCCAGCGCCTGCGACACCAGCACGGCGGTTCTCAGGGCGCTGATGGTCGTGGTGGTGGCCCGGTCCACGCCCTTGACCAGTTCCAGGTTGTTTTTTCTGACCAGATCGAGGGCCAGATAGCCCTGCACGCTGACGGCGAGCTGGGTCAGCAGATCGGTCACGCGCTGGCGGATGCTGAACAGCAGTTCCTCGCGCACCATCCGGGCCTTTTCGGGGTTTTCATTCTCCAGCACGGCCAGGCGTTCGGTCAGGGCGTCGTCCACCGCCTGACCCACGTAGGCGTACTGGCGCAGCTTCTGCATCACGGTCCACAGCGCCACCTTCTCGGTCTCAATCGAGGCGTTGTCCTTTCGCAGCTCGTCCTGCGAGCGATACAGCGTGTCCAGAATGGCGTTGAGGTGGTCCTGGGCGCTGGCGTAGCGCTCCATGTAGCCCTGCACTTTCTTGCCGCCGGGCAGCAATCCGAAGAAGCGCTTGGCGGGCGTGCCGCGTGACGGGTCCAGCTCCTCGACGGTGTGGCGCAAATCGGTCAGGCCCTTGATGATGCTCGACCCCTCGTCGAATACGCCCGCCTTGGTGGCCCGCAGGGGGCGTTCCAGCATCCGGTTGCTGACCTGGGCGGCTGAGCGCTGCTCCTCCATGCCCAGCGCATGCACCGAATCGAGCTTGCGTTTAAAGCCCTCACCGTGCGCGTCGAGCTTTGATACGTCCTGCACGAAGGCGCGGGCCATCTCGGCCAGCCGGGCCTTGTCGGCGTCGCTCAGCGGGGTCATGTCGCGGCCCTGGTCGGGGTTGATGCTGGGTACGGCTTTCGGCGCCGTCAGCATCTCCGGGGGCGTCAGGGGGCTCAGGTCGCTGGAGAAGTCCTTATCGTTGCTCATGGTTCAGCATACGAGGGTGAGGGGGAGAGGGTTGCGGAAGGGGGGAAGTGGGGAGTGGGTTGTGGGAAGTGGGAAGTGGGGAAAACAGAAAACCCCGCCTGCATGGGGCGGGGTCAGGGTTGAAAGGGTGGATTCAGTTGATAAAGCCCCAGGGATTTGCTTGGCGGCTTAACTTGGAGAGCGAACTATTTGTGATTGGATTAGGACGCCAGCTTCTGCGATTGTTGTCCGGTGCTGCGGTGGAGACCTGATAAGCAAGACCTGAGCCGCTCGACGTCTGGGTATAATTGACAATATTCCAGCCCGCTTTCAAACTCAGGTTGGCCGTCACCTTACCAATGAAGGCGTTGATGCCGCAATTGGCGTTTGTGGAGGTCACTGTACCATCCGTATTGGCGAACCACCAGCCGGTGTAGGTCAGAACACCACCTTGATAGCTCGAATAGGTGTAATAAGTAGATTTGATGTTCCCCACCGCCATATCAACAATCACGCCGATCTTCAAACCTGGAGTGATCGCCACTGCATTTCCACATCCACTACTGAATGCGGCGCCATCAGTCAAATCGCCTGAATAGGCGGATGTCATCGTGGCGATGTCAGGCAGCGGCAAATCAAAATTGCCCGACCCATTAACCGTTGTCGTAGGCCGCATATTCTGAGCCGGGGCGATGGTGCTCGTCTGCCCAGCCGTCCAGGGCGTCACCGTTCCAGCAATAACCGTCACAACCGTCGTGGGCGTCGGCTCCACGATCACTTCCCCGCCTCCGCACGCACTGAGCAGCGCCGTCAAACTCACAAGCGAGGCGCTCAGAACCACTTTTGAATTGAGTTTCATGCCGTCATCATGGACGAGCCTGCAACGTGCGCCTAGCCCTACTTCGCCCCTAAATTTTCTCACTTCCCGTCATCTCTGACCCTAAGATGAAGGCGCGGTTCACTTCACGTCCAGACCATTGACCGGGGCACCATTCTCAAAGCGGGTCAGCGAATCGGAGTAGTTGGGGAAGGTATCCAGAAACCAGGTCTGCACCGCTCTGTCGGCGTTGAAGAAAATACCGACGGCGAAGACCACCATGACGGCCCCGAAGCCGCGCTGAACGTTGCCCAGGTTATTCATCAGCCAGGGCACCCGGTTCAGGAAGCCGCGCCCGCCCAGCATCACCGCCAGCATCGGTATGGCCGTGCCGACCGCGAAAGCCAGCGTGACCAGCAGCGCCTGCACCGTCACGTTGCCACTCAGCGCCAGGGTAATGACCGCCGACATGATCGGCCCGACACAGGGGCTCCACAGCAGGCCCAGGGTAGCGCCCACGCCCAGGCCGCCCAGGAAACCGTTGCCCTGCGCCTGATTCCCGATGCGCCCGCTGAGCTTCCCCGCCGACTGCGAACTGAAGCGCTCGTAAACGGTGTGCAGCGCTGGAAGGAGCAGCGTGACGCCGAAGGCCAGCAGCAGCACCACCGAGATCAGCCGGGTGGCGTCAGGCGGAAGGTGCAGCGCCTGGAGAATGGCGCCCAGCATCAGCGTAAAGACCGTGAACGACAGAATGAACCCGCCGATGATGCCGTAGGGCCGCCCCCGCCCGCCGATGGAGCCGGAGAGCAGAAACGGCAGCACCGGCAGCACGCAGGGCGAGGCCACCGTCACGATGCCCGACAGAAAGGCGAACAGCGCGGTGGTGAGCATGGAGCTACCTGGTCGTGGCTTTGACGTTCGCCAGAATCTCAGCCGTGCCGCCGCCCGCCCAGGTTTTGAGGGCCTTACCCGCCTTGTCCACGTAGACGAAGGTGTGCTGGTGCGTAATGCCGTACTTGGTCTTGAGCGCCGTTTCCGTGTCGTAGTCGGTCTTGAAGATCACCACGGCGCCGGGAATGGTCTTCAGCTTGGCGTTGATGTCCTTGTCGGCGGCGCGGCAGTTGGGGCACCAGCTCGCGGCGAAGAACAGCACCCGCTGCTTACCCGCCGCCGCGTCGAAGGCGGCCTTGGTGTAGGTGACGTAGGGCGTGGCCGCCCTTGTGGCGTCCTTCATGCCGTCGCTCATGGTCGCCGCCGAGGGCGTCGTTTCCGTGGTGGGCACCGCCGTCGCCAGCGCCAGACCCGCGCCGAGCGCCGCCAGACCGATCAATCCGAACAGAATCTTCTTCATGGTGATTCTCCTTTTGAACCCAGTGAAGTGCCCAGAGCCGACGATGCCGACCAGACCGATTAACAATGCAGAGCCTTCCAACAAGGTACGCCACTTCCCGTCAAAGAGTTCAGATGTTCCAGGCGAATTCGTTCAGGGCGTGGATTGACCGTCCGGGCCGGGCGTCTGGCCGATCAGCACCGGCTCGCCCAGGAACTTCGGCCCCGTGCCGCGCAGCACGTCGAGCACCGCCGAGACACGGGCCAGGTACTCGCGGCTCTGAACCTTCGCGCCGCCCGCGCCGGTCACGTCACGGGCGTCGAAGCCGATGGCGTCCAGGCCGTGTGAGCGGGCCAGATAAATCGCCCGCTCGTTGTGAAAGCGCTGCGAGATGACCGTGATCTCGCGCTGCCCGAAGACCTGGCTGGCCCGCACCACCGAATCCAGCGTCCGGAACCCGGCGTAGTCGCGGTGCAGCCGCCCGGCGGGAATCCCGGCGGCGATCAGGTCGGCCCGCATGGTGGTGGGCTCGTCGTAGCTGGCGTGGGCGTTGTCGCCCGACAGGATCAGGTCGCGGACCTTGCCTGCCCGGTAGAGAGAGAGGGCCGCGTCGATGCGGTACTGGTAATACAGGTTGATGCGCCCGTCCACATACTTGCTGGTGCCCAGCAGCAGCCCCACCGGACGCGCCGGAATGGCCTGTACGTCGCTGTACAGCCGCCCCTGTGCGCTGGAGTTGACCAGCGTGTTGGACACAAGGACCGTGCCCAGCATGAGCGCCGCGCCGCCGAGCAGCAGGCGACGACCCAGATGCCGGGGCGGGCGCCGGAGCTGTTCCGATAGCAGGCCCAGCAGCATTGTCAGTCGGCGGCCCATGTCTTGCTCCCTTCCACCTGTATTTGAGTCGGCTGGGTCCGAGTCGGCTGGGTCTGGGCTGGATGGAGCACATCCACATCGACGGGCACTCCCAGCATCGAGTGAACCGCCCGCGCAAAGCCGTCGTCGTCGAGGCTGCGGTAGAAGTGCGCCCACTGCATCCGGCGGTACAGCTCGGCGCTGCTTTCCCGCACTTCCGGGCGCTTCCAGTCCAGGCCGCTGAGCACGGCGCGGCGGCCCAGGCTCAGGCCGTCCAGCTCACCCAGAGTCTTCGGCCCCCAGGCGAACGACACCCGGCCCTGGGTAAGCCAGCGCTTCAGGGCGTCTTCGGGCGGCAGGGCGTACAGCACCACCTCGCCGCGCAGGTCGCCCGTGTCATTCAGCACCTTGAGGCCCGGCACGTTGCCCAGCAGGTAGGTCGCCACCTCGCCCGCCGCGTAGACCGAGGCGCCCATCCGAAGGTGGCCCATGGCGGTCTTCGGGTCCAGCCGTTCCAGTAGCTGTGAACCGGGCTCACCGACCAGGCCCAGCGGGGCGGGCTCGCGCAGGGCTTCGGCAAAATACTCGGCGTTCTCGCGCCCGTTCCAGGCGTTGCGGCGCAGGTTGACGGCCAGATCGTGCAGTCCCGTGCGGTGATGGTCGCCGTACTTGATGCCCTTGACGCCGCCGACCTTGAAGCTCAGCGTGCGTCCGTCTTTGCCGACCATCCGCGTCTCGTCCAGCTCGGCGCGCAAGTGCCACAGCGGCGGGCGGTGGCCCTCACCGTAGGGCTCGAAGCGCTCGGTCTCGTCGCACAGCTCCATGTTGGCAAAAGGCGGCGGCAGCACGGCGTCGAGCGTCACCGACAGCACGGGGGTCGGAAACTGGCGGGCGTAGTCGTGGATGGCGTCGCGGAAGGCGCCGAAATTCTCCGGCAGCATGGCGAAACCCGCCGCGCCGGGGTGCCCGCCGAAGCGCCTGAGCAGATGCGCCGCGTGCCGCAGCCCGCCCACCGCCGAGATGCCCGGCGTGCTGCGAACCGAGCCCTTGCCCTGCGCCACGATGTAGACCGGCTTGTGAAAGGCTTCGACCAGCTTGCTCGCCACGATGCCCATCACGCCCGCGTGCCAGTCAGGGTGCGTGACCACCAGCGCGGGCTCGGACGGGTCGGCGAGTTTCAGCGCCTCCTTGAACATCCGGTCCTGCAAGACGCGCCGCTCGCCGTTCTTGACTTCCAGATAGACGGCAATCGCCTCGGCTTCGGGCCTCACGGTGGTGGTCAGCAGCTCCAGGGCGGCGTCGGCCTCGCCCATCCGGCCAGCGGCGTTGATGCGCGGCGCCAGCACGAAGGCCACGTCGCGGGCACTGACCGATTTGGCGCCGTTCATCAGGGCACGCACGCCCGGCAGCTCGGTGCGGGGAAATTCGGCCAGCCCGGCGACCACCAGGGCGCGGTTCTCGCCGAGGAGCGGCGCCACGTCGGCCACCGTGCCCAGCGTGGCGAGCGGCGAGAGGTGCAGCGGCGCCGGGAGGCCCAGTTCGTGATGCACCGCCCAGAGCAGGTGGTACGCCACGCCCGCGCCGGTCAGGTTGTGCAGATCGGGGTCGTAGTTCTGGGTCAGGTGCGGGTGGACCACCAGGCAGTCGGGGAAATCCGGGCCGGGCGAGTGGTGGTCGGTGACGATCACGTCCACGCCGAGGCTCAGCAGCGTTCTGACCTCCTCGATGTTGGTCACGCCGCAGTCGACGGTCACGATCAGATCGGCGCTGTCGGCGTGCTCCTGCACCCTATCGGGATGCACACCGTACCCCTCGACCAGCCGGTGCGGGATGAAGCCATGGACCTTGGCCCCCAGCTCGCGCAGGCCCCATACCAGGATGGCGGTGGCGCTCACGCCGTCGGCGTCGTAGTCGCCGTGAATGCGGATGCGCTTGCCCGCCTTGACAGCGACCACCAGGCGCCGGGCGGCTTCCAGCAGCGCTGGATTGGGCGTGAGGGCCAGCTCTGGGCCGAGGTGGGCGCGGCGCAGCCCCCGCGCACCGAGCACCTGGGCCAGCATTGGCGAGACCTCGAACTCGGCCATGACACGCAGCAGTTCCTCACGGCTGGCGGGTGGGCTCAGCAGCCAGCGGGCGCTTTGCTGCACCAGTTTCACGGCTGGCCCTCGCCGAGCCGGGCACGCAGGGTCAGTTGCAATCTCTCCTCGGCCTCGCGGCGGCGGCGCAGATCGCTCTGGCGACGCTGCCGGGTCTGCGCCAGCGGCGGCAGCAGCAGCAGGGCGCAGTAGGCCACCCCGGTCAGCAGGGCCACACCCAGCGCCAGGCCGGTGGGCAGCAGCACCTCACCGCCGACGAAGGGCAGCGGCAGCCGCACATGCCCCGGATTTTCCAGCGACACCAGCAACAGGTAGCCGCCGAGTGAGAGCAGGAGTAGAACTTGCAGAAACTGCACGAGACGCATGGGGGAAGTGTAGCGCGGG
>NZ_JANYGJ010000057.1 GCF_025362455.1 Deinococcus sp.
AAGACGCGGGCAGGCGTGCCCAGGCGGACTTGCAAAGCTCCGCAGGAGAGGAGTGGCATCCTCATGGGGACGAGTGGCGTCCTCATGGGCGTCCGTTCACGAGGACAGTCCGTTCACGACGACAGTCCGTTGTGCCCAAGAGGCGAGTGAGGAAGAACGTATCTCCTTCCTGGGCACAACGGACGTCCAGCAGACGCCTGCCCGCTGGCTGGCGTGGACTCGCAGAGCTCCGAAGGAGAGGGCATGGAGCGCTGTGTGCGGGCAGGCGGCAAGGCGAGGCGAGGCAAGGTAAGTGCCGCTCTCGCCAGGACGCCCGACAGGTGCAGACGCCCGGTAGGTGCCGCCCTTCCCAAGAAGCACAAGCCCGAAATGTCAGTAAGGACATACCGAGCGACTTCCCTGCTAGATCACGTCGCGGTAGGCCACCTGATTGCTTCTGGCCTGCAACTCGGCCCGCAGCCCGGCCAGGCGCGGGTGCTTGAGCGTCGGGTCGTGGCTCAGGATGTGCTTGGCCAGCTCACGCGCCCGTTCGATAATCTCCACGTCGCTGACCAGATCGCCCAGCCGCAGGTCGGGCAGGCCGCTTTGCCGGGTGCCGCGCAGCTCGCCGGGGCCGCGCAACTTCAGATCGGCCTCGGCGATGACGAAGCCGTCGGTGCTGCCCTCGATGATCTTGAGGCGTTTGCGCGTCTTCTGGGAGTGCTCACCCGCCACCAGCAGGCAATAACTCTTGGCGCTGCCCCGCCCGACCCGGCCCCGGAGCTGGTGCAGTTGCGAGAGGCCGAAACGCTCGGCGTTCTCGATGACCATCACCGAGGCGTTGGGCACGTCCACGCCGACCTCGATGACGGTGGTGGACACCAGGATGTCGAACTGGTGGGCGCGGAAATTCTCCATCACGCCGTCCTTTTCCTGGGCCGCCATCTTGCCGTGCAATAAACCTATGCGGGCTTCGGGCAAAATAATCCGCAGGTCGTCGGCGAGCTGGGTGGCGGCCAGCAGTTCCAGGGTTTCGCTCTCCTCGATCAGCGCCGTGACCACGAAGGCCTGGCGCCCCTCACGGAGCTGCGTCATGACAAAGCCATACGCCTGGGTCCGGTGGGTGCCCTGAAGCAGCTTGGTTTCAATCGGGGTCCGGCCCGGCGGCAGCTCGTCGATGATGCTGAGTTCGAGGTCGCCGTAAGCCGTCAGCGCCAGGCTGCGCGGAATGGGCGTGGCCGACATGACCAGCACGTCGGGGCGCCCGGCCAGGAGCCTACGCCGCTGCGAGACGCCGAAGCGGTGCTCCTCGTCGACGACGGCCAGGCCCAGATTGGCCCAGCTCACGTTTTCCTGAATCAGCGCCTGGGTGCCCACCACCACGTCGATTAAACCATTCGCGATGCTGTTTTGCATCTCCGACTTCTGCTTGGGCGTCAGCGCCCCGATCAGCAGCCCGACCCGGAGGCCGTGCGGTTCCAGATAATGACGCAGGCTCACGTAATGCTGGCGAGCCAGAATCTCCGTCGGGGCCATCAGGGCGCCCTGGTAGCCGTCCTGGCAGGCCAGGAACAGGGCGCAGGCGGCCACCGCCGTCTTGCCGCTGCCCACGTCGCCCTGAAGCAGCCGGGCCATCTGGCGCTCGCTACGCATGTCATCGGCAATTTCGTGGAGCACGCGCCGCTGCGCCCCGGTGAAGGCGAAGGGCAGCCCGGCCTCGAACACCTGCATATCACGGTCGGTGGCGGTGAAGCGCTTGCCCAGCAGCACGGCGTCGTCGCCCTGAAGCATCAGCCGCAGTTCCAGAAACAGGTATTCATCGAAGCGCAGCCGGTGGTCGGCGCGGGCCAGGTGCGCCTCGTCGTGCGGAAAGTGGATGCCGTGCAGGGCGTCGCTCAGGTCGGTCAGTTCGCACTGGGCTCGCCAGTGGCCCGGCAGGTAATCGGCGGCGGCGTGGTGGGTCAGGGCCGTCTGCGCCGACTTGCGCAGGAATTCCTGGCTGATGCCTTCCTTGCTGTCGTAGACGCCCACCACTCGCCCGGTGCTGAGGCTGGCGCCACTCGACACCTGCTCCATGTGCTCCACGCCGAGCTGGGCTGAGCTGCCGAAACGCTTGACCCGCCCGGTCAGGATCAGGTTGGACCCTTCGCGCAGATTCTTCTCGACCCACGGCTGATTGAACCAGGTCGCCTTGACCTTCTCGCCGCTGGAGGTGAGCAGCACCGCGTCCAGAATCTGCATGCCGGGCCTGGGGCTGCGGCGATTCTTGCTGAGCACCACACCGGCCACCGTCGCCTTCTGGCCGTCCTCGATCTGACTTAGCGAGGGCAGGGCGCGGCGGTCCTCGTGGCGGTGCGGGTAATTGTGCAGCAGGTCGCGCAGCGTCTGGAGGCCCAGCGAGTGCAGTTTTTTCAGGCCGCCGTGCCCCCAGTCGAGCTGGGCCAGCGGCGTCTGTGGCGGCAGGCTCTTGCCGGACGCGGCCAGCACCGGGTCATGCCGGGCGACGACGGGCGCCGGGCGCGGGGCGCGGGGCTGGTCACTGTCTTGTAAGAGGTCCAGCGCCGTTTCCAGCGCCTGCTCACGCTCGCCTACACTCAACGTCGCGTACCCGCGCAGTACCTCACGCACCTTCGGAAAGGGGGACGCCATCGGCCCCTCCAGCAAGCGTTCCAGGCCGCCCGCCACGGCCCGGTTCTCGAAGCCGCGCAGGCGTTCGAGTTCCAGGGGGCGCCGGAGTTTGTCGCGCAGTTCGCTCAGCGTCGGCATCGGGGGCAGTCTAGCGGGACCGGGCGAGGAAAAACGTGCAGGCGGTGGGTCCGGCCTCTGTACCTGAAGGCTCGTGCGACTAAAGGCGGACGCCGAACTGTTCCCACATTTATACGATAAGAACATGAACTACAAAGTCAGCGTCCTGTTGCTGTCCGCCGCCCTGCTGGGCACGTCCCTGGCCGCTCCAGGCACCAGCACCACCACCCGGCAGTTTCCCGCCGCCCAGGTCAGCACCCTGCGAATCGGCGTGGATTTTCACGACATCGAGGTCGAGGTGGTGCTGGGCGAGCGGGTCAGCGTCGTTACCGACACAAAAGTGCTGGGCATCGTTATTAGTCCTGGCACGCTCATTCCAGTCGTCAGTCTGAGCGGCGGCGTCCTGAGCATCCGGTCTCCGAGCCACGTCAGTATCAACATCGGCTCGCTGTCCGGCCACGTCCGAGTCAGGCTGCCGCCGGGCAAGACCCTCGATCTGGTCACCGATTCCGGCAACATCACCGTCGCCGTGCCTGCCCGGTCTATGACGCTCCAATCGGATTCCGGCACTATTCAGGTCAAGGGTGGGGCGCCGCACCTCACGCTCCGCACCGACTCGGGGAATATCCAGGTGCAGTCGGGCGGCGCCGTGGTGGCCCGCAGCGATTCGGGCAACCTGAATCTGGCGGGTCTGAGCGGCCTGCTGACGGCCCGCAGCGATTCAGGCAATATCACCGCCAGTTGGACGAAGGCGCCTGCTGCTGGCAAGGTCGCGGTGCAGAGCGGTTCGGGCGATGTGCAACTCAGCCTTCCGCGCGGGGCGAGCTACGGCGGCAGCCTGCGCAGCGAGTCGGGCCGGGTGACGGTGCAGCGTCCGGGGAGCCAGAGTCGGGGAGAGGGTCAGGTGCAACTCGGCGACGCGCCGCTGATGCTCAACGTGTCCAGTGACAGCGGCGACGTGACAGTGCATCAGCCGTAAACCACGCTCGGAACCGTCTCCTTCCCGCCGCCCCGTAGACTGCCCCATGTCCAAGTGGCTCAACATCCTGCTGATTTTCATTCCGCTGGCCCTCTTTGTGGAGTTCACGCACGGCAACGGCACCCTGATCTTCGCGGCCTCGGCGCTCTCCATCGTGCCGCTGGCGGGCCTTATGAGCCGCGCCACCGAGCAACTGGCGCACCGGCTGGGCAGCACGGTGGGCGGGCTGCTCAACGCCACTTTCGGCAACGCCACCGAGCTGATTATCGCCTTCCTGGCGCTCTCGGCGGGCAAGATAGAGGTGGTCAAGGCCAGCATCGTAGGCAGCATCCTGGGCAATCTGCTGCTGGTGCTGGGCGTGTCCTTGCTGCTGGGCGGCTTCAGGTTCAAGGAGCAGCGGTTCAGCGTCAAAATTGCTGGAACCATCGCCAGCCTGCTAACTATCAGTGTGCTGGCCCTGCTGATTCCGACCATCTTCGGCGTGACCGCCCGCAACGTGGACCCGGCGCGGGTCGTCGGCCTGGACCGCCAGCTCAGCGACGCGGCGGCGGTGGCGCTGATCTTGCTGTACGTCGGCTACCTGATCTTTACCCTGCGCACCCACAGTGACCGGCTCGCCAGCGTGGATGAGGCAGACGGAAACGCCGACGGGCACAGCCCCCAGTGGAGCTTGCCGCTGGCGGCGGGTGCCCTGCTGGTCGCCACGGTGGCGGTGGGCTTCATGTCCGAGTTGCTGGTGGGCAGCATCGACGCCGCCACCTCCTCGCTGGGCCTGAGCGAATTCTTCGTGGGCCTGATCCTGCTGCCCGTCATCGGTAACGCCGCCGAGATGGCCGCCGCCGTGACCTTCGCTCTGAAAAACCGCATGGAACTGACCATCACCATCGCCCTGGGCGCCTCGGTCCAGATCGCGCTGCTGGTCGCGCCGCTCCTGGTGCTGGCGGGCGTCGTGCTCGGCAAACCCCTCGATCTGGTCGTCACGCCCCTGGAACTCGTGGCCGTCAGCGGCGCCGTGCTGGTGGTCAATTCGGTGGTCCGCGACGGCGAAACCAACTGGCTGGAAGGCCTGATGCTGCTGGCCGTCTACGTGATTCTGGCGTTCGCGGTGTTCTTCTTTCCGGTGAAGTAGGAATGGCTTGTGGCGTGTAGCTTGTGGCGTGTGGCGTGTGGGAAGGGCGCGGGAGGCGGGGCGCGGTGCGCGGGAAGAGATAGGGAGTGGGAACAGAAGGGTGTTTCGCGGCGGTCAGAAGACGCCTGGTATCACCCCCCACCCGCTACGCGGGAGCCCCCCTGAAAAGGGAGCCAAAAACATTCTCTCAGACGCTCTTTAGCGCTTTTGCCTCCCTTTAGAGCAGATGTCATAAAAAGACCCTTTTTATGACCGAGCGGAGCGAGTAGTTTTAACTGAGCAGGACGCAGAATGGAGGCGCGGGGAGGCTGTTTTCCCCGTGGCGTAATTCGGAGTACTGCTCTAAGGGGAGGTGGCTGCGAAGCAGACGGAGGGGTTGTATCCAGCGTCCTTAGAACTTCCTGTGACACACTCCAGTCAACCACTCCCTTCCAGCAACGCAACCCAACCGCCTACTGCATTTTCATACATCAAACTTGCATAACCATAAGCGCAGCCGCTACACTACCTGTCCCATGACGACCCTTCCCGCGCCGACGCTGCTCACCCCACAGACCCTGCCCGCACCGCTGCTGACCGGGCGTGACTTCCTGTCCAACCTCGACATGAGCCCGGCGGAGTTGCGAGGCGTACTGGACACCGCCGCCTCGATGAAGCGCGGCGAGTGGCGAGGCGTCAAACCCCTAGCCGGGCTGTCTCTGGCGCTGGTGTTCGAGAAGGCGTCGCTGCGCACCCGCACCACGTTTGATGTGGGCATGTACCAGCTCGGCGGCCACGCCATCACCTTATCCAACCAGGAGATCGGTCTGGGCAAGCGCGAGCGCGTCAGCGACGTGGCCCGCAACCTGGAGCGCTGGGTGGACGGCGTGATGGGCCGGGTGTATCTGCAACAAACGCTGCATGAACTTGCGGACCATGCGGATATTCCCGTCATCAACGGCCTATCCGACATGCTCCATCCGGTGCAGCTCCTGGCCGACTACCAGACCGTCGAGGAAGAATTGGGCACCGCGCAGGGCAAGCGGGTGGTCTACATCGGCGACGGTAACAACCTCGCCAACAGCCACATCCACATGGCCCAGCTTTCCGGCAGCTCGCTCACGGTGGTGACCCCGGTAGGTTACGAACCCAATGGCGGCGTGGTGCAGGGCGCCCTCAAGGCCGGGGCCGACGTGACGCTGACCAACGATCTGGGCGCCATCGACGGCGCCGACGTGCTGTACACCGACGTCTGGATCTCGATGGGCCAGGAAGCCGAGGCCGACATCCGCCGCCGGGCCTTCCAGGGCTACCAGGTCACGCCGCAGATGCTGGAGCGCTTAGCGCCGCACGGCATCTTCCTGCACTGCCTGCCCGCCCACTACGGCGAGGAAACCGTGCCGGAGGCCACCGAGCACCCCAAGAGCCGCGTTTTCGATCAGGCCGAGAACCGCCTGCACGCCCAGAAGGCGCTGCTGTATCACCTGATGGGCGCCCTGAAACCACGCTGGTGAGTGGTGACAATATCTGAAGGCATGTCAGGGTTTAAACTGGTGTCATGACCACGACCCTCAAGATCGGTAAGGCGTTCCGGGTGGTGTTGCCGCAGGAATTCCGCGAGCAGTTCGGTCTGCGCGAAGGCGAAGCGCTCAGCGTCGAGCTGGACGGCGGGCGGCTGGTGCTCACGCCCCTGCGCGAGAAGCAGCGAGCGATTCAGGCCAGGTATGCCGGGCGCTTTCCTGGCCTTCTGGATGAGCTGTACGCCGAGCGCCGCGCTGAATCGGAGCGGGAGTGAGCCCTGCGCCCGTCGTCCTCGACGCCAGCGCTGTCATCGCTTACCTGCTGAACGAGCCGGGTAGCCAGCGGATTCAGGCGGTGCTGGAAGGTGGGCTGCTGAGCAGCGTCAATCTCTGTGAGGTCATCAGCAAGTTTGCCGAGCGCGGTGAGTCATCTGAGCGGATACTGAGCGACGTGCTGGAACTCGATCTGGAAGTGGTCGACTTCACGCCCCGGCACGCCCTGATCGCCGCGCAGCTCCGGTCACACACCCGCAGCCTCGGTCTGAGCCTGGGTGACCGGGCCTGCCTGGCGCTGGGGCTGGAGCGCTCCGCCACCGTGCTGACGGCTGACCGGCCCTGGGCGGCGCTGGCGGGTCAGGTGCTGGCCGGTCTGGACGCGGCGCCCGTGATCGAGGTGTTGCGGTGAAGCTCCCCACCCTCGCCACGCCGCGCCTGAGTATCCGGCCCTTTGCGCTGACTGATGTGCCCGCCTACGTCGCCTATCACGACGACCCCGAAGTGGCCCGTTACCAGAGCTGGGAGGTGCCCTACCCGGCAGCCGAAGCCGAGGCCCACGCCCGCCAGACGCAACTGGCGCCCGTGCTGAGCGAAGCCTGGGCGACGCTGACGCTTCACCGCCAAGATGATCTGCCCGGCCACCAGCTCGGCCACCAGCCCGGCCACCAGCTCGGCCACCAGCTCGGCCATCTGGCACTGCGCCTGACTGGGCACCGCACCGCCGAGGTCGGCTTCACGCTGGCGCGGGCCGCCTGGGGCCACGGCTACGCCCACGAGGCCCTGAGTGCGCTGGTGGAGTGGCTGTTCACAGGCGCCGATCTGCACCGCGTCCAGGCCAGCCTCGACCCGCGCAACGAGCGCAGCGCTGCCCTGCTGAAGCGCTGCGGCTTCCGCGCCGAAGGCGTCAGCGTCCAGGCGTACTGGCACCGGGCCGAATGGACCGACGACGCCCATTACGCGCTGCTGCGAAGCGAGTGGCAGGAGGGTATATGACGCCCAGAGTCTTTATCGACGGCGAGGCGGGGACCACCGGCCTGCAAATTCGTGCCCGGCTGGCTGGCCGCAGCGACATCGAGCTGCTGAGCATCGACCCGGCGCGGCGCAAAGACCCGCAGGCCCGCCGCGAGCTGCTGAACGCCGCCGACGTGGCGGTCCTGTGCCTGCACGACGACCTGGCCCGTGAAGCCGTGAGCCTGATCCAGAATCCCGAAACCCGCCTGCTGGACGCCTCCAGTGCCCACCGCACCGACCCGAACTGGACCTACGGCTTTCCCGAACTCGAAGCGGAGCAACCCGAACTCATCCGCAGCGCCCGCCATGTCAGCAATCCCGGCTGTTACGCCACCGGGGCCGTCGCCCTGCTGCGCCCGCTGACCGGCGCCGGACTGATTTCACGCGGCGCCCGCCTGAGCATCCAGGGTTTTTCCGGCTACAGCGGCGGCGGGCGCGTGCTGGTGGACGCCCACGAGCAGGGAACACCTCACCCGCTGGCCGGACCCTTTCGCAGCTACGGCCTGACCCTGGACCACAAACACCGACCCGAAATGGCCCTGCGCGGCGGTCTGGACCACGCCCCGCTGTTCACGCCCCACGTCGGGAGCTGGGCACAGGGCATGCTGGTGCAGATTCCGCTGCATCTGGAGGGCGTGACAGTGAGCGATCTGAGAAACGCCCTGAGCCAGCATTACGCGGGCCAGCGATTCGTCTCCGTCATCCCCGAAGCCGAGAACCCGGCCATTCTGGGTCCGGAGGCGCTGAACGGCAGCAACCGGCTCGAACTGTTCGTGTACGGCGGCGCAGACGGCCAGGCGCTGCTGGTCGCCCGGCTCGACAATCTGGGCAAGGGGGCCAGCGGCGCGGCGGTGCAGAACCTGGACGTGATGCTGGGCCTGGAAGGCGCCGGGCACGACTACCGGCTGAGCTGAGCGCCGCCCACTACCTTTTTAGATGAAGACCCGCTAAACTCCTGGCAGTTCCACAACTCAGGCAGGGTCACCATTCAGGAGGTCGCGTATGGCAGGCAAGTTCGTGCTCAAGCGTTCGGGAACCGACGGCTTCATGTTCAACCTTCACGCCGGGAACGGCCAGGTGGTGCTCACCAGCGAGCGCTACGAGGCACGCGCCAGCGCCCTGAACGGCATCGAGTCGGTCAGGACCAACGCCGCCGATCCGGGGCGTTTCGAGCTGCGCCAGGGCAGCCAGGAGCCGTACTTCGTGCTCAAGGCGGGCAACGGCCAGGTCATCGGCATGGGCGAGCACTATTCGTCCGAGGCCGCCGCTCGCGAGGGCATGGCCGCCGTGGCGCGGGCCGCCGAGGGCGCCCCCACGGACGACCAGATTCCCGTCGCCTGAACTGAAACGGTGAAACGGCCCCGCTCCGGGTGATCTGGAGCGGGGCCGAAGTCTGGATCATTGTGGCTCCCGCTCAGTACGCCGCGCCTTCCAGCTTGCCCATCGCGCTCAGGGTGCTGCCGATGGCGACCCAGATGTCGGCCTCCAGTTCATCGGGCGTGCGCTCGGCGTCGAGCACCACGAAGCGCTCCGGCTCGGCGGCGGCGATGTCTAGAAAGCCCTGCCGCACCCGAACGTGAAAGGCCAGGTCGGCGCGTTCGAGTCGGTCCGGCTGGCCCCGCGCCGCCGCCCGCCGGAGGCCCAGTGCCGGGTCGAGGTCCAGCAGCACGGTGATGTGTGGCCGCAGCCCGCCCGTCGCGGCCCAGGTGACGTCGGCGACGAAGCGGGGGTCGAGGCCGCGCCCGGCGCCCTGGTAGGCGGCGGAACTGTCGGCGTACCGGTCACAGATGACCACCTGACCCATCGACAGCGCCGGGCGAATCACGTCCTGCACGAGCTGGGCGCGGCTGGCGCTGTAGAGCAGGAACTCCGCGAGCGGGCTGACCTCCAGCTCGGCTTCGAGCAGCACGACCTGCCGGATGCGCGTCCCCAGCGGTGTGCCGCCCGGCTCCCGCGTGAGCTGATACACCACGCCTGCCCGCTCCAGCCGCGCCGAGAGCCGCTCGATCTGGGTGGACTTGCCGGAGCCTTCCGGTCCCTCGAAGGTGACGAAGAGGCTCATACGCGCCTGGTGGCGCGGAAGTAGGGAGTGGGGAGTAGGGAGTGGGAAAAGA
The DNA here is from genome assembly GCF_025362455.1 of Deinococcus sp. Classification (GTDB taxonomy): domain Bacteria; phylum Deinococcota; class Deinococci; order Deinococcales; family Deinococcaceae; genus Deinococcus. Next base: position 9,733 of record NZ_JANYGJ010000057.1, read on the forward strand.
CCCGGTGTCGTTCCCACTTCCCACTTCCTACCTCCCACTCCCCGGCGCTCCGGGCCGCCATCACAACCCCGTCGGCAGGTGCAGAAACTGCCAGGGAATGCCGAACTCGTCCTCGATTCTGGCCGCCAGCGCCCGCACGCCGAAGACTTCGGTTTCGTAGTGACCGGCATACACGACGTTCACGCCGTACTCGAAGCCGTCGTGGAAGTGCTTGTGTTCGGGCTCGCCGGTCAGGACCGTATCCAGGCCCATGCTAGCGGCCTCGGCGATGGTTCCGGCGCCGCTGCCGCTGAGGATGCCCAACCTCTGCACGTTGGGCGAGCCGCCGCCGTGGACTAGGCAGATCTCGCCGGTCAGCTTCTGCACCCGGTCCGCGAAGTCCTGCAAACTCTGGACGAAGGGTAGTTCACCTGCCAAGCCGATCTTGCCACCCGCCCACTCGCCGAACGGTTCGAGGTTCTGCACACTCAGGGCACTCGCGATCATGGCGTTGTTGCCGACCTCCGGATGGGCGTCGAGCGGAATGTGCGCCGCGTAGAGGTTCAGGCCCGCGCTCAGGGCAATTTGGAGGCGGCGGGCGTGCGGCCCGGTCACGGCAATCTGTTGGCCCCAGAACAGGCCGTGATGCACCAGCAGCAGGTCGGCCCCGCTGTCGGCGGCGTCCTGCAAACTGCGGGCGCTGGTGTCCACGCTGGCGGCGATGCGGCGGATGGTCGGCGTACCCTCGATTTGAAGGCCGTTCAGGCTGGGGTCTTTGAAGGCGCTGATCTGGAGGTAGTCGGCCAGCCAGGCGACCAGGTGCTCGCGGCTGATCTCGCGGGGCGCGGGGGAGTCGGGGAGGGACATGCCAGGCATTCTAGAGTGGCGGGTGGGGTCGGTTTGCCTCCGGTGCGCTCAAGGCGTCTCCACGATCTCCAGCCGGTTGCCCTAGGGATCACGCGCGAATACCCGCCGCAGCGGCGCCAGTTCAGTGTCAGGGCTGAGCTGGATGTGGTGCGCGGCAGCCCGCTCAGTCAACTCGTCCAGGTCGGTGCAGCGCAGCGCGACGTGCCCCTTGTCGGTGGGCGTGAAGTTCTGCGTCACGCCGATGTGCAGTTGCCGCCCGTCCGGCAGCGCGAACCAGATGCCGCCGCGCCAGGCCAGGGCTGTGGGTTTGGGCAGCTCCGGCAGGCCCAGGAAGTCGCCGAAAAACTGCCGCGCCGAGGGTTCGCAGCCGGGCGGCGCCTCTATCAGCACATGGTCTATGCCCGTCATCATGGCCCAGGATAGAACGGGGGAGAGGCCGGGCGGCGTCTCTGTGCAGGGGACGGTGAAGCTCGCACCGCCATGGGTCGGGTAGAAAGAAGCTGCTACTCCCCCCGTACCGCCGCCACGATTCTTTCCCCGTACGCCTCGATCCGCTTCTCGCCCAGGCCCGGCAGGCCGTAGAGGTCGTCCACGCGGCGTGGCAGCTTCTCGGCCAGCGCGTCCAGGGTGGCGTTGGGGAAGATCAGGAAGGCGCTCAGGCCGGTTTCTTTCGCCAGCGCTTTCCGCACCGCTTTCAGCCGCTCCAGCACGTCGATATCGGGCTCGGCGTCATTGGCGTCGAACAGGCGACCAGCGGGCAACTCCGGCGCCGGTTCATCGGCACCCCGCCGGTTAAGAATGCCCAGCAGCAGATTGTTCTTCACCTGGCCGACCTCTTCAATCTCTGGAACGTCGCCGCGCAGCACTTCCAGAAACGCCTCGCCGTATTTCGATAATTTGCTGGCGCCCACGCCGCTGATGGTCCCCAGCACCGCCAGCGAGGTCGGGCGCCGCTCGGCGATTTCCAGCAGGGTGGCGTCGTGGAAAATGATATACGGCGGCACGCCCCCCTCCCGCGCCAGCCGCAGCCGGACTGAGCGCAACGCCTCGAACATGGCCCCGCCCGGCGCACCTTTGCCCCGGCGCTCGGCGCGGCCCCGTTTCTGGCTCTGCGGCGTGAGCATGTCCTCGCGCAGCGACAGCGACTCCTCACCTTTCAGCAGCGGTCTGGCTTTCGCGGAGGCGATCAGCGAGCCGTGCCCGGCGGCGTCCGTCGTCAGGTAGCCCAGCGCCACCAGTTGCCGCAGGATGTTGCGCCAGGCTTTCTCCGGCACGTCCTTGCCGACGCCGAAGGTGGGGAGCTGGTGGTGGCCCAGGCCCAGCACGCGCTCGGTCTGGTTGCCCAGCAGCACGTCGGTCAGGTGGGCGGCGCCGAAGCGGTTGCCGGTGCGAATCGCCGCCGACAGCGCCATCTGGGCGGGCCGGGTCGCGTCGAAGGTGCGCGGCGGGTTCAGGCAGGTGTCGCAGTTGCCACAGGGACGGGCCAGCGTTTCCCCGAAGTAGGTCAGCAGCACCTGGCGGCGGCACGAGGCGGTTTCGCAGTAGGCCAGCAGCGCGTCCAGCTTGCTCGACTCGACCCGCTTGACGTGTTCGGGCGCGTCGCTCTGGGCCAGCATCCGGCGCACGTTCACCACGTCGGCCAGCCCGTAGGTCATCCAGGCCGTGCTCGGCAGGCTGTCGCGTCCGGCGCGGCCCGTCTCCTGGTAGTAGCTCTCCATGCTCTTGGGCAGGTCCAGGTGGGCCACGAAGCGCACGTTGGGCTTGTCGATGCCCATGCCGAAGGCCACCGTCGCCACCACGATCAGCCCCTCTTCCTGCAAAAAGCGGTCCTGGGCGCGGCTGCGGGTGAGGGCGGGCAGTCCGGCGTGATACGGCACGGCCTGGACGCCCTGGGCGCTCAGCCAGGTGGCAGTTTCCTCCACGCTCTTGCGAGAGAGGCAGTACACGATGCCCGCGTCGCCGGGATGCTCGGCCCGGATGAAGTCCAGCAGCTCCGATTTCGGCCCCGCCTTGCCCGTCCCCTTCTGCCCGATGCGGTACTGGATGTTGGGCCTGTCAAAACTCGATAGGAACACCGGGGCGCCCTCCAGACCCAGCACCCGCACGATGTCGGCGCGGGTCCGCTCGTCGGCGGTGGCGGTCAGCGCCAGGCGCGGCACGTCGGGGAAGTGGTGGGCCAGCACGCCCAGCCCCTGATATTCGGGCCTGAAGTCATGCCCCCACTGACTGACGCAGTGCGCCTCGTCCACCGCGATCAGGGCGATCTCGGCGCGGGAGAGCAGGTCGAGGGTACGCGGCAGCAGCAACCGCTCCGGCGCGGCGTAGAGCAGATCGAGTTCACCGGCCAGCAATGCGCCTTCCACCTCGCGCACCTCGGCGGCGCTCAGGCTGCTGTTGAGGAACGCCGCCCGCACGCCGTTCTCGCGCAGGGCGTCTACCTGATCCTTCATCAGCGCGATCAGCGGGCTGACCACCACGCCCACGCCGGGCCGCAGCAGGCTGGGCACCTGGTAGCACAGGCTCTTGCCGCCGCCGGTGGGCATCAGCACCAGGGCGCTGTCCCCGGCCACCGTCGCCCGGACGATCTCGCCCTGGACGCCGCGAAACCCGTTATAGCCCCACACCGATTTGAGAAC
>NZ_JANYGJ010000005.1 GCF_025362455.1 Deinococcus sp.
CTCACGCTCCGCGAAGAACCTACCAAGCCGCACTATTTAGGCACGGCTTGGCAGGCAGGGTTTGGGAACAGCACAAGCCCTTCAACCCTGCGGCATGAATGTTGTTCCTCTGTTGTCCCGTTCTACATCTCCTTGTCCCGAAAAGAGAAGAGAAATGGGACATCGCTCATTTCCGGCTGGGAGGGCGCTGAAGCTGGGTCTGTCCCGGCTGTCCCGCCCAAATCAGGAAGAGGCCAGCGGAGATTCAGAAAGTCCGGGCGTGTTTTCGGTGGGGCACCGTAAACACGCCGTGGATGAGTCGAACGGTCCTTTTCAGCGATCATAGCGCCGAGTGGCTTGAGGCGCTCTTTAAGTCGTCTGTAAAGGGTTGACTGCGCTGGAAGCGCACTTCCTCCTTGCTCGGCAAGCCGGTTCACGGCTATATAAACCGTCTCAGGCTCCAAAAAGATGAACGGTTGACCGTTGACGATTTGGAAATACCCGACCGGCAGGCCGCGACGGTCAGTCGACCAGTGCCTTTCCATCCGGTCTGGATCGCCGTACTCCCGCCAGCTCCACCCCAGCGTTTCGGCTACGCTTTCATCCGGTACGTCCCCGGTGTGCGCGTCTCTTAAGTAGACCTCGCCTGTCCGCAGGAGGGAACCGAGCAAACTGAGAAACCGCTCCACTGGGTCCGTATGGCCCAAGTAGGCGGCCTGCCCAGTTGCCTGCTCAGTGAGCGCTGTTGTGACGCGGCGGAGGTACGATCTGGCTTCCTCAAGCGAGATCGCCTCCGTGTCGGCAGCGAAAGAGAAAAATGCCCGGCAGCCTTCGAGCAGTTCCGCCGCGTTTTCGGGCGTCCGGGCGTGGGGTGCAGCGAACAAAGACGCACTGGCTCTCACCCGCCGTTTGAGCGCTTCGCCAGTCAGGTCATCGTAGTTCGCTGCGATCCAACGGATGTAGGCCGAGAGCGCGAGGGCATACTGACCGGAGGCCGCAAGCTGCCGGGCTGCTTCAAATCGTTCAGACGCTCCTCGATGCTCGAAGAGTGGCGTCGACACGTCAACAGCCACCGTCCTAGCAACGTCGGAGGTCTTTCGCGGCGTCTCCTCGGCGGTCGTCAGTACAGAGCCTCGCGGATACGGCCCGCTGCTGACCGTTGCGCCGTCTTGGGAAAGCCGCGAGCGTCCGGCCCGGTCCCCGGCACTGCTCAGGAGTGTGGACACCTCGGCGTGCCTGCGCGAGACCTCAGCCGCAATACCGGCGGGCTTGAAATCGTCGATGATGAACAGGACATCCTTGGCGATGAACGCCTCCCGGTTAAGGGCGTTAGCGGTACTTTGCCAACTTGCTGGAAGATGCTTCGCCGTCCACGCCTGGCCGTAATGGGCCTGACACAGTGCGGCATAGGTCGTTTTTCCGGAGCCTGTCCGGCCCGCTACCCAGACGGTAAAGTCCACGTCTCCAAGGGGCGCGCGGTAGGTGAGGCCCAGCATCACCACGGCAACAGCGTCTGGAGCCAGTTCCAGCAGGGCCAGTGACGCCCTGACCGCCGCCCGAAGGGTCTCGCCTGTTACCGGGGCGGGCAGCGCGTACCCGGAAAGTCGCCCTGTCATCTCAACTCGGATGCCCGGAACAGCGCCGCTGGCCCCGATGCAGCATCCTGCCGTGAGGTAGACCGGACCGATCTCCGGGAGCTCCCTCCAGCCGGTGTGGGTGTAGACCGTCTCACGGTGAATACCCGCCTTGGTCGAGAGTTGTTGAATCGCGGCTCTCGACTCCTCTTTGGTGCCGGGCGCAGGGTAGACGAACGCCCGCGCTCCCCATTTGTCGGCCCACTGAAGGGAGCGGAATTCGGTAAACGGCACTGTCTGCGGTGAAAAGGGGTGGCCCTGGCTATCAGTGCCTTCGAGCTGATAGGCTCCGACCAGATTGCCCGAACCATCGTCTCGATGGAGTTCAGCCACAATGCGAACCGTGAAGCCAAGCAGCGGGCGAGTCGTATCGCCGTTCTCTATGTCTTTGGCCTTGGTCAACTTGACGATGCCGCCGCCGCGTATCGCGTAAGGCCAATCGGTAAACCCCTCTCCCCAGGTGGCCTGTGAAGTCTTTTCAGCAATGCTCTGTGGTTCATCAGCCTTGCCGTTTAAGGTTTTAAGTTCTGAAAGAGCACTCCTGGTGGCCTTCAAGGACCGCTTCACTGCTGGTCCTTAGTCGGAGAGGGAAGTGCGACCCCCAGCCAATCCAGCGCGTCCACGGTGCGGACGCGAAATAACCGAGGCGTGATTCGCTTGACCCGGAGCTGGCCCTCTTCAATGGCCTTGCGGACCGTGGCTTGGCCGACCTCACCAAAGTCGGCGACGCTCTTGATGCTATGGAATTCGTGGGCCAAAAAGTTTTTGAGTGATTCGGACATGTTGAGTGCCTCCGCTGCGTGAGAGGAGCGATCTACATCCACCCTGCCAAGAGAGCAAGGCCCGTCACTTCACTGTCGGGAAATAAGGATGCGGATCAGGAGGGCAGAATAGGTTCTACTCTGCGGCCTCACTCAGACAGGGGGCGCTAGCGGTGCCGATGGTGGTAGAGACATCAAAGATATTGTTTTAATGATCAAAAACGGAGTTGTAGGCAATATAACTCTGCTGATTAAAAATATAATCAAAGCTTCAAGTCTCAAATACTTGTAAATACAATCTAAATTCAGTAAGCTCTTGAGTTCTCTAATACTATCTATTGTACTAGAGAGTTTTCTTGCATCCCCTATGGCAGTCCAGATTAGATTATGCTGAGACAACGTAAATCTACCCGCAATTCTTTGTGCAGCAAATCGTAATATCTTACTCAAGTAAAGTATTACCCTACCCATCTTCCAATCTGGGGTGTTCCAAAAGCATTCATGTATCTTGATTCTCATGAATCGACATACCCATAAAATCAAATCAAGTCTTCTTCGCTCGGCCTGGTATTGAGCAGTCGTTTTGCTGGATTGCGGCAGCTCTTCAAGGGACGAATGGAAATCCTCGGAGTATTCCTCGAAACCACGTACTGGACGATCACCCAGGTTTTTTAGGAAGGATGATTCAGTTTTTTCAACAACAATTCTGGATGAAAGAGTACAAAGCTCTGCTGCCATCCTACTCGGACGGGCTGCCGCTGTTAATTTTGCTGACTCGTGCGCATTCCTCCGCCTGGCTCGCTCTGACGAAACTCCCTTTGCGCACCTGATCGGATTCATCTGTGTACATATTACTCCCTGAATAACACGGGGTCAAGCTAGACGTCCTAAAATCTCATTCTGTTATTTGCTTAACCTATTTTGTCTATAAAGTGTCTAAAAAGAGGTGATACGAGAAGGCATGAGGCGAACAAAATACAACACGCCGAAATCTATAAGATTCGTCTGACACGTCAAAAACATAACAGGAGAGCATTTAGTTTAATAGGGCGAAACACGCCCTCATATAGTTCGTAATCAGTAGGTCGTCAGTTCGAATCTGACCTCTGGCTCCAAGAAAAAAGCCCGCCCAGTGCGGGTTTTGTTATTTCGGGTCAAGGCCCGCATGTGGCCCAAAGTGCCAAACGTGGCCCATTCGTGGCCCATTTGGTTTTTATGGCCCAAATTTCGCGCCCCAGTCTGCCAGGGTCGAGCGGGCAGTGAATAAAAAACTTCACCACCACTTTTTTTATCTGGACCCCTATATAACGTGGGGACAATGGGGGCAGTGGGGACAATAGCCCGTAAACCGCGTCCTACACGGTGAAAACTCCTGTCCCCACGCACTCCGGGCGGTGGGGACAGCAAAATAGGTGAGGTCCGATAGAGTGCGTCCTAGACGGTGTTTCTTTCTGTCCCCACATTGTCCCCAGCAGTGGGGACAGGCCCGCCGCTCAGGGCTTCATGGCGCGGCGCGGCCCACCTTTGCGGCCATGCCGGGCTGATCTGGGCAGGGGCCGGGCAGGTGTGGCCTCCGGTTCTTCCCGTACCTCATCCAGTTTCCCTACCCTCGCCGGACTGAGGTTCAGCCGCGTGGCCCGGCGGCCCGCGTCATACGAGGTCTGGTAAAAGTTCATGGTCACCGTCGAGTTGGCGTGCCCCATGACGGCGCTCACATCGCCTAGGTGGACCCCGTGCGCCAGGTTCAGCGAGGCGTAGGTGTGGCGCAGCTTGTGGGGGCTGAGCAAGGGCACCCCGGCCCGCTTGCAGGTGCGCTCCATGATATTTCTCAGCGTGTCATGCGACATGGGTTCCCCGGTCAGCGGCGAAGGGAAGAGGGGAGAGTGCGGCCCCGCCTTCTGCCCGTGGGCGGCTGACTCGACGTTCACCCGCTCGCGCATGTCCTCGATGATGCCCGCCGCGTCTTCCGAGAGGGGCACCGCCCGCGCCCCTGCCGCCGTCTTGGGCAAGCCGTCGTAAGGCACGCCCTGAAACTCTGAGCGGGTCTTGCTGACCATCACCACCGGCACGCCCGCCGCGTCACTTCCCAGGTCAGCCCAGGTCAGCGCTACTGCTTCACCGATCCGTAGCCCGGTCAGCACCATGAAGGCCAGCGGCAAGGCCCAGCGGTCTTCGAGCGCTGCCATGAAAAAGCGTGTGGCCTCTTCCGGGGTAAAGGCTTTGATCCTCGCCGCCTGGGCGTGCCGGGGGGCGGCTGGCCGGGCGTGGGCGGTGGGGTTGTCCCTGAGCACCCCGTCAGCCATAGCCCGCTTGTACGCCCCGGAAAGCAGTGAGCGCACCTGCTTTTGACCGCTCAGCCCCAGTCCGGTTCGCTTGCCGCTCGCCTCGCTCAGCTTGTCGAAGTGGGCACGCAGATCTTTGGGTTGGATGCCTGCCGCCTTCCTCTTGCCGAGTTGCGGCTCTATGTAGTGCTCAAATAGATAAGCGTTGTTCTGATAACTCCGGGTTGCCCAGGTGCCGCGCATGGCCTCCATGTGTTCCCTGACCATCTGGGCCACGGTGAGCGTCTGAGCTACAGGCCGTTGACCGTGCGCCGCTTCCTGTTGTGCTTTGGTGATGGCTTTCTGGGCCTCGGTCTTGGTCCTCACCGTACCGGTTAGGCGGGCTTGCACATCGTCCGGGTAGATGACGCGCACCCGCCAGCGAAAGCGCCCGCTGGGCAGCTCTTCGATGGTGCCCGCGTGCCACCCGTTCCGGCCCTTCCCCTTGGTCATGCCGACAGCTTAGGGCATTACAGGGCAAATGGGCCACACCCGGACACTACAGGGCAGCTCAGCACCGCCCAGCGCGGCCAGACTGAGGGCTTGTGAAGATCAGTAGGGCGGGGGAGTGGCTACCCTTCGCGGGTTACAGCAGCCCCAAGAGGGCCAGGCCACCCACTGCCCGGTAGACGCCGTAGCCCAGCACCACACACAGCAGCAGTGCCAGGCCCACCGATAAGCGCTCACCCCGTCCGGCGAAGAGAAATAGCCCGGCTAGGAGCAGCGATAGACCGGCGTGGTAAGCGCTTCCGAGTCGCCACTCGATGACGGCCACCGCCACGTAAACCAGCACGCCCAGCACCCTCAGCGCCAGGGCCGCGCCGTTCGGAAGCAGGGTACTCACTGCTCACCTTCGCCGGGCAGCACTTCCGCCGTCAGGCGTAGGTCGAGCGCTTCAAGCATGGCTGCCCAGACGGGGGGCGGGCTTCCGCTGTCTTTCCCACCGTTCAGCGCCCGGCTGATGGCGTTCGGATGCTTGCCGGTGGCCCTCGCCAGATCGGCCCGTGACATGCCTTTGGTCTTCAGTCGAGCATTGACTACCGCTCTCAGTTCATCGTTCATGCAGCCATACTAACACCCACCGTTAGCTAACATCTACTGTTGACATTATAGGCTGTAACTGTTAGCATTGAGAGAGCAGAAAGGGCACGCACTCCGACCAAGAAACACGCGCCCCCACTGACTCCCCCCGTACCGAAGGAAGCATCATGAACACTACCTCACTCGCAGACGGCGCGTACCAGTACACCAGCACCCCCACCTACGGCGCGTCCTTCGCCGTCCTGACCATCATCGAGGGTAGCTGCGTCACCGCCTACGCCACGGGTGAGGGCGAGGCCCAGACCTGGGCCAGTGCGGCGCGGCTGGCTGACCTGGGCGGCTTGCTGCTCGCCCAGTTGGCCGCCGAGATTGCCACCCGCACCCGCGCCGGGGCGTGCATGGCGCAGGTCAACTTCTGCCCGGTCAAGGCCGCGCCGACCATCGGTAAGGCCCGCGCCGCGAAGCTGCACAAGATCATGACCCGCGTGGGTATGCCCAGCGTTCACCACTACGCCAGCGCGGCCCGCGCCACTGGCCGCGAAGTCTGGAGCCTGGCGAGCCTCACCGAACGCGAAGCCCGGCAGACCTGGGCGTATCTGTGCCGCATGTTCCAGGCTGCCCAGCACGCGGCCTGAGTTCCGCTTAGGGGTGTGACTGATACTCACACCCCATGAACGATGCACCGCAACCCGTACCCCATGACAAAGACATCATCAGGAGTGACCCCCATGACCACCAACCACCAGACCACCGACAGCCTGACCTCGCTCACCGTCCCCGCTGCCCGCTGTGATGCCTGCGGCGCCGTCCCCGCGCTCGACCTGCCCGGCGGTTATCTGGAGTGCCCGCGCTGCCACGCCCGGCGGGTCATGCTCCAGGGCGCTCAAGCCCACCTGGCCGCTGAGCTGGCCCCGCTGCTGGGTATCTGGGCGCAGCACTGGCAAGCAGCGGGCCTGACTGAGCGGCAACTCACTGACGTGCTGGAACTGATGAGCCTCACCGACCTGGCCGCCCAGCCCGAAGCGGCCACCGCTGCCGAAGGCGGTGAGGGGAGCGAGTGAGGACTGAGCCGCCCCCAGATGCCCGGCTGGGGTTGTACCGGCATGGCGACACGGTGAGCGAGAAAGCGGCCCTTGAGTTGGCGGGCCGCCCAGACTTCCCCGCGTCATGGCTGATCGTGCCCAGTCCTGACGGTGAGCGGCTGAGCCTGATGTGGGGGGATGCATGCACCACGGCTGAGCTGAGCCGGTCCTCAGTCTGGAACACCATGCAGCGGGCGACTATCCAGGCGGCCAGACATCACAGCGGCGAAGCGTAGAGGGTCAATGCCTGAATTTTCTT
>NZ_JANYGJ010000120.1 GCF_025362455.1 Deinococcus sp.
TCGGAGGCGCCGAAGACGGCCAGGTCGGCGTCCACGAGGAGGCAAGCACAGCGGCTCGTGGGTGGCTGGTCGTGCTTCGTCGCCAGGATCAGCCCCGTGACTTCTTGCTGCAATTCGTCTGGGAGACCCTGCGCCGCCAGCCAGGCGCCGAACACCGCTGCGCTGCGGGCCTCGTTGTCACTCTTTGTCGGGTCATAGATCAGGTCGTGGCCCCAGATGGCCAGGGCCAGCTTATTCGTCAGCCCGCCACGGCCATTCAGCGCGTCCAGCATGACTTGGATGTGTTTGAGGGTGTGATAGAAACGCCCCGGCCCGGCGTAAAACGGAAGGCAGTACAGTCGGGCCGCTCGTATCAGGTCATCCATCAGCCCAGGCGCCTAGACAGCAGGGCATACACGCCGTCCTCGTCGGCGCTGACCGCCAGCCGCACGTTCGGCTCGCCCTGTGCCAGCACAGTCATGCCGAGCTGTTCGTCCTCGTTCAGATGGACCTCGATGCGGGCGCTTCGGACCTCGAACAGTTCCGGGCGCAGCAGGTACGCCACGGTGCAGGGGTCGTGCAGGGCACCGACTTTCTGGTCGCGCACCTCGATCATGTCCAGATACCCATTCAGCATCCCGGCGCAGAGCTGCGCGGCGGGCGTGCCCAGCGCACTCAGGGCGGCGATTCGTTCCCGCGTGACGCGCACCTGGCGGGTCAGATTCAGCCCGAACAGCACCACGTCGGCGCCGCTCTCCAGCACCACCCGCAGCGCGTGGGGATCGGCGTAGGTGTTGAATTCGGCGTGCGGGGTGACGTTGCCGAGTTTGGGGGCGCCCGTGTCCAGACTGCCGCCCATGACCACGATCTCTTTCAGACTGGCCAGCACGCCCGGTTGCAGGCGCTCGGCCAGCGCCAGGTTGCTCAGCGGCCCGGTGGCGCAGACGCTGAGCTGCCCCGGATGCGCCTGTGCCAGCCGGATCAGCGCCAGCGCGGCGTGTTCGGCTTGAACCGGCTGCCCAGCTTCCGGCAGCGTGACGGTGCCCAGTCCACCCTGGCCGTGAATCTCTGGCGCGTAAACCGGGGCGCGGACCAGCGGCGCGGCGGCTCCGGCGTGGACCGGCACGTCGGGCCTGCCCGCAAAGGCCAGCAGGTCCAGCGCGTTGCGGGTGGTGCGCCTCAGCGAGACGTTGCCGTGCGTGGTGGTCACGGCTTTCAGCTCAAGCTCCGGGCTGCCGAGGGCCAGCAGCAGCGCTACGGCGTCGTCGATGCCGGGGTCGCAGTCGTGGATCAGGAGGGTGGACATGGGGGGATTATGGCCTGTGGCGTGTGGGAAGGGCGAAAGGTTGAGATGCTCGTTCAGCTTGGGTTGGACGGGATCGGGGGTGGGGCGTCCAGCGCTTGTGCCGTGCTGAGCGCAAACGAGCGCGAGGCCAGTAGCGTCCACAGCAGCAGGCCGTTTTGCACCGCGCCCAGCAGTGAAAGTGCGCCGATGAGGACGCTCACGCCTGTGATGAGTCCTGGCGAGATATTCAGGGCAGGCGACAGCCCTTCGAGGTTGGGCAGCGCCGACGACAGCGCCGATGATAGGGCCGGTCCCAGCGCCAGCGTGGGCAGGGCGCCCAGGCTGCTGAGCACGTTCAGGCCCAGCAGCGCGGCGCAGAAGACAAACCAGTACCCGGCGACCTGGGCGGCGGGCAACGCGGGCGGGCCACCCTCGCCGCGCAGCCGGGCACTGACGACCCTGAGCCAGCGCCGCACGGCGGCCAGGATCAGGTTACTGAGGAGGATCGGCACGGCCAGCAGCACCACCACGCTCAGGCCGATCAGCAGCAGTTCGGCAGCGCCTATGCCGAAGCCTGGAAGCGAGTTGACGAACAGCGCCAGCGCCCACAGGCTCAGCGGCACCAGAATGCCTGCGCCCACCGGCAAGGCCCACTGGGTCGCCGTAATGTAGGCGTTCAGCGTTCTGTGCAGTGCCTGGTGACGGTCCATATTCACGCCCTGACCGGTGGCCGCTTTCGCCACCTGAGCCAGATACGCCCGGCACCAGCCGTAGAGCAGCGCCGTGATCCAGGTGCCCAGGACCGTGCCGATCAGGCTCAGAGTCAGCATCACCTTCAGCTCCGTTGCCAGCAGGTTGCCCAGCAGGGCCGTGACGGCGCCGATCTTCGTCCAGCCCCAGATCAGGGCGAGCAGCAGCGCCGCGCCCGTGATCCAGGTGGCCCAGAGCTGAATCTTCAAGGCCAGATCGAGGCTGTGGTGGTGGCGCTGAATGTCGGGGGCGGTGGTGAACGCGGCAGTCATCCTGTTCATTGTGAGCCCTGACGCCGAATTGACCGGGTACAGACTTCGGGGGCGAGCTGACAATGCCCCCATAATTCATTGAACGGCTGTTCAAAGAATGTTAGAGTGCCCGCCGGAGGCCGATATGACGCAAGACGCTCCCCGACCAGACAAAGCCAGCCCACACAAGGCCAGCACAGACAAAGCCAGCCCAGACAAGGCCAGCACAGACAAGGCCAGCACAGACACTGCCAGCACAGACACTGCTCGCCCTGCCGTGGGCATCACCGCGCTGGGCGCCTACGCTCCACCGAAGGTCGTGACCAACGCCGATTTCGAGGCCCGGCTCGACACCAGCGACGAATGGATCGTCTCGCGCACCGGCATCCGTGAACGGCGCTACTCCGAGCCGGGCGACTTCGCCTCCGACATGGGCGTGCGGGCCGTACAGAACTTGTTAGAACGCTTCCCAGACGGCCTGGAGGGCGTGGACACGGTGGTGTGCGCCACCGGCAGCCCCGACGCCATGTTTCCGGCCACCGCCTCGCTGATCGCCGCCCAGGTGGGCTTGCGCGGCGCGGCGGCCTTCGATCTGTCGGCGGCGTGCAGCGGCTTCGTCTACGCCTGCTCGGTGGCGCACGCGCTGGTGGTCGCCGGAACCGCCCGCAAGGTGCTGGTCGTCAGCGCCGAGGTGCTGACCAAGATCGTGGATCAAGGTGACCGCAACATCGCCATCCTCTTCGGCGACGGCGGCGGCGCGGTAGTCGTGGAGGCTGTGCCGCAGGGCTACGGCTTCGAGTCGTTCGTATTGGGTTCGGACGGCGCCGGGGCGGGCAGCCTGTACATTCGCTGCGTGGCAGACCGCTTGCCGGGCAACATTCCGATGGGCCAGTACACCTACATGAATGGCCGCGAGGTCTTCAAATTCGCCGTGCGGGTGCTGGGCGACAGCGGGTTGGCGGCCATGCAGAAAGCCGGACTGGGCAGCAAAGATGTGGACTGGCTGATTCCTCACCAGGCCAACATCCGCATCATCGAGTCGGCCTGCGAGCGCTTCGGTATTCCGATGGACAAGACCGTCATCAATCTCGACCGCTACGGCAACACCTCCGCCGCGACGGTGCCGCTGGCGCTGGCCGAAGCCTGCCAGGACGGGCGCATCAAAGACGGTCAGCAACTGCTGATGGTGGCCTTCGGCGGCGGCCTGAGCTGGGCGGCCAGCACCATGAAGTGGTATGACCGGGCGGCACATGCGGCCAAATCGAAAGTGCTGGCCGAGGTGGGCGCGTGATGAAGCCAGACATCAAGATCGCCGCCCTCTTTCCCGGCCAGGGCTCGCATTCCATCGGGATGGGTGCCGACCTGATCGACACATTCCCGGCTGCCCGTGAGGTCTTCGAGACGGCTGAATCGGCCTTGCCCGGCCTGACCGAGCTGATGAAGGCTGGCCCGCAGGGCGCCCTGACCCTCACCGCCAACCAGCAACCCGCCCTGGTGACGGCCAGCCTGGCCGCCTACCGGGCCTGGCAGTCGCACACGGGCCTCACGCCCTTCGCCGCCGCCGGGCACAGCCTGGGCGAGTACAGCGCCCACGTCGCGGCGGGTACCTTCACGCTGGAGCAGGCGCTGCACCTGACCCGCAGGCGCGGCGAGCTGATGCAGGAAGCCGTGCCCAGCGGCCTGGGCGCGATGGCGGCCATCATGGGCGACCCGGATGCGGTTCTGGATGTCTGCGCGGGCATAGACGGCGTGCAGGCGGCCAACTTCAACGCGCCGACCCAGACGGTGATTTCCGGCGAGAGGGCGGCGGTTGAAGAGGCCTGTGCCCGGCTCAAGGAAAAAGGACTCAAAGCCATTCCCCTCAAGGTCAGCGCCCCGTTTCACTGCGTCATGATGCAAAGCGCCGCTGAGGCCCTGGCGCCCGATCTGCGTTCGGCCCCGCTGGGTACGCTGGCCTTTCCGGTCATCGCCAACGTGGACGCCGGACCTGTCAGGGACGCCGGGGCCGTGCCGGAGCTGCTGATTCGCCAGATCACCCGCAGCGTGCGCTGGGTTCAGAGCATTCAGCGCCTGTCGGAACTGGGCGCCGAGGTGTTCGTGGAATTCGGCCCCGGCACGGTGCTGACCGGGCTGGTGAGGCGCATCCTGCCCGACGCCCGCACCGTGAACGTGGGCACGCTGGCGCAGTTGGAAGGCTTTGAGCTGTGAGCAGCGTAGAACTCAACCCGTCCAGCCGCGAGGAGATCATCTCGGCCTTGCAGGACACGGCGTCGAGCCTGGTGGCCTGGTTCGGGGAGCTGAGTCCGGAGCGGTACTTTCAGGCCCCGCCGTCCGGCAAGTGGTCGCTGGACCAGCACCTGCGGCATGTGACCCTGGTGCTGGAGCGGGTGGGCCTGGGCTTTGCCGAGCTTCGTCCGGCAGAGGTGCAGGCGGGTCCGGGGCGCACTTACCTCCAACTTCGGGACGACTACCGGGCCGCGCTGAGTGCGGGTGGAACAACGCCCCCGGCCTTCGCCCCGGCTCCGGCCAGCCAGCAGACAGCGGCAGCGCAGGCACAGGCGTTGCAAGCGCTTCAGTCAGCCTCAGTTACCCTCGTTCAGCACCTGGGCCAACCCGGCTGGACCGAACACGCACTCGACTCGGTCCGGTTGCCTCATGTGCTGCTGAGCCAGCTCTCCGCCCGTGAGATGCTCTTTTTCACCGTCTACCACAACCTGCATCACCTCGAAGGGGCACGGAATTCTATGGAGCAACAATGACCGAAACCAATTCTCGCCGCGTGGCCCTCGTCACGGGCGCCGGGCGCGGGCTGGGCCAGGCCACCGCCCTCAAACTGGCTGAGGGCGGCTTCGCCGTCGCTGTCCACTATGGCCGTAGCAGTGAGCAGGCCGAGGCGCTGGCGGCGCAGATTCGCGCCAGCGGCGGCGCGGCGCAAACCTTCATGGCCGACCTCTCGGTGCCGCAGAACGCGGGCGAACTGGTCGAGGAGGTCGCCGCCGCAATGGGCGGGCTGCACGTGCTCGTCAACAACGCCGGAATCACCCGCGATGGTCTGGCCGTCCGCATGAAGGACGACGACTGGGACGCGGTGATCGGCACCAACCTGACCAGCGCCTTTCACGCCGCCCGCGCCGCCATCAAGATCATGATGCGGGCGCGGGCCGGGCGAATCATCAATGTGTCGAGCGTCGTCGGGCTGATGGGCAACCCCGGCCAGGCGAACTACGTCGCCAGCAAGGCGGGCCTGATCGGGCTGACCAAGGCGCTCGCCAAGGAGTACGGTGGCCGGGGCATCACGGTCAACGCGGTGGCGCCGGGCTTCATCGAGTCCGACATGACGGCGGCGCTCCCCGAAGCGCAGAGGGCGGCCTACACGGCGTCCATTCCGCTGGGGCGCCTGGGACTCCCCGAAGAGGTCGGTGCCCTGATCGCCTTCCTGGCCTCGGACGCGGCGGGCTACATCAGCGGGCAGGTCATCGGCATCGACGGCGGGCTGTATCCGCACTGATGGGAAGAGACTGATGGGAAGAGGGGCCGTAGGCTCGACCTTTTCTGGTCTGCGCCGCTCAGAACTTTAGCTTCGGTCCAGACTCTCACCATTCGTTCGCCCTCACTCGCCGCCCGCGTGTAGACTGTCGCCAGCGTAAAAGCCGCCATCCCATTTCAGGAGGACTCCACATGGATACCTACGAGCAAGTCAAGAACGTGATTGTCGAGAAGCTGGGCGTGGACGCCGCCAAAGTCACCCCGGAGGCCCGTTTCGTCGAGGACCTGGGCGCCGACAGCCTGGAGACCGTCGAGCTGATTATGGGTCTGGAAGACCAGTTCGGCGTGACCATCAGCGACGAGGCCGCCGAGAGCATCCGCACGGTGCAGGCCGCCGTGGACTATATCGGCAGCCAGAAGGCCTGAGCGGGTCTGGTAGCCGGGGCGAATGCGGGCGAGCCGTGTTCGCCCCGGTTTTTGGGTGGGGGAGACGCCGAAATCCTGATGTCGTGCGAGAGCGAAACAATGTCATGCAGGGGGCGGGAATGCTACCCGGTGACCCCCTCACCCCGCTGCTACGCAGCTCCCCTCTGCAAGCACTCGTCGTGAACGGACTGTCGTCATGAGCGGACACCCATGAGGGTGCCATTCCTCCCCATGAGGGCGCCACTCCTCAGGTCTGCGACTCTCCCGCAAGGGGCGACTGGTACAGCTCCGCAGGAGAGGGGTCAACACGCCCGCCCCTCTTCCCTCTCTGCGCCGGGTACAGATTCCTTCGTGTTCCCGCGCCTGAACCCTCACTGCGCCTGCGTCTTCACCACTTCGGCTGGTCAGTCGGCCAAGCCGGGCAACCGTGCGCCGCCTCCATAGTCTCGCCAGGCGCTATAACCTGTGCCTGAACTGCTGCGTCGTCGCTGCCCTGCACATTCGGGCGGCTGGAGGAGAACGAGTATGGAGATCAAACGAGTGGTCATCACCGGGCTGGGGCCGGTCAGCCCGATTGGCCTGGGCGCCGGGGCCTTCGCCGAGGCGCAACGTGCGGGCAAGAGCGGCATCGGCCCGATCACCAATTTCGACGCCAGCACCCTCAGGTGCCGCATCGCGGGCGAGATTCACGCCGACCTGAGCCCGTTTATAGAGACGCGGGAGGCCAAGAAGCTCGACCGCTACGTGCAGCTCGCCCTGGTCGCCGCTGATCTGGCGGTGGCCGACAGTGGCCTGAGCCGGGAAGAACTGGCCGGTGAGCGCACCGGCACGCTGGTCGGCTCCGGCATCGGCGGCATGAATACCTTCGAGGACCAGGCCCGCGTGATGGTCGAGCGCGGCCCCTCGCGCGTCAGCCCGATGTTCGTGCCGATGATGATCGCCAATATGGCCACCGGCCACGTCGCCATGCGTTTCGGCGCCACCGGACCCAGCAGCACGGTGGTCACCGCCTGTGCCACCGGCTCCGGCGCCATCGGGGACGCCTCGCGGATCATCCAGCTCGGCCTGGCCGACGTGATGCTCGCGGGCGGCTCGGAGGCGGCCATCACCAGCCTGAGCATCGGCGGTTTCGGCAACATGCACGCCCTGACCGCCAGCCACAACGACGATCCCCAATCGGCCAGCCGCCCCTTCTCGGCCTCACGCGACGGCTTCGTGCTCGGTGAGGGCGGCGCGGTGGTGGTGCTCGAAGAACTGGAGCACGCTCGCAAGCGCGGCGCCAGAATCTACGCCGAGGTGGTCGGCTACGCCACCTCCGCCGACGCCTTCCACGTCACCATGCCCGCGCCGGAGGGCCGGGGCGCCCAGGTCGCCATGCGTCAGGCGCTGAAATCGGCGGGTGTGAACCCCGAACAGGTGGGCTACGTCAACGCCCACGGCACCTCTACCCCGGCCAACGACCTCAACGAGACGCTGGCGATCAAGTCGGTCTACGGCGAGCACGCGCACAAGCTGGCCGTCAGCAGCACCAAGTCCATGACCGGCCACCTGCTCGGCGCGGCGGGCGCCATGGAGGCCATTGCGGTGGCCCAGGCGCTGTTTGAGGGTATTTTGCCGCCTACCATCAACCTGACCGACCCCGACCCGGCGCTGGACCTCGATTACATCCCGGAGGGTGCGCGCGAGCAGCAGGTCGAGTACGCCATGAGCAACAGCTTCGCCTTCGGGGGCCAGAACGCCGTGCTGGTCTTCAAGCGCTGGAACGGGTAGGGATTGAAGGTCGGAACGCGCCCCTGAGCTGATGGGGCGCGTTTTGTCATGTGTAGATAACGGCGCCCGGTTTTGAATCTGACCGGCTCAGGCGCTAGGCTCAGGCCAGCATTTCAGCCTGTATCTCCTCATCCCGACTTTGACCTCCCCGCTTTTTAATGAGAGACGACGATATGAAAGCCGACGCCACCAGCAAATCCACTGTCAAATCCACGCTCGACAACGCTGCTCCTGCGGTGAACGAGCTCAGCCGTGCTGTTCGCAAGCTCGCTGCCCGCAAGCCAAGTCGGCCCAAAAACGGTGTCTCGTTGCCTGCGGAGGTCAACCAGACCGGCAGCACCAGCGCCCTGGGAGACAGCAGTTTCCTCAACCGCGAGCTGTCCTGGCTGGCCTTCAACGAGCGGGTGCTGCATGAGGCCCGCAACACCGGCAACCCGCTGCTGGAGAGATTGACCTACGCCGCCATCTGCGGCAGCAACCTGGACGAGTTTTTCATGGTGCGGGTGGCGGGCATCCACCGCCAGATCGACGCCAACGTGAGCACCAAGAGCATCGACGGCGTGCTGCCCAAGGAAGCCCTGAACCTGATCCGCAACCGGACGCACACCATGCTGCGCGAGATCGAGAAGGCCACCCGCGAGGTGTTCAAAGGGCTCCAGGCGCAGGGCGTGGAAATCGGGCGGGTGCGCGAGCTGGGCAAACGGGCACGGGCTGCCCTGCGCGAGCAGTACCTCTCGCAGATTCAGCCGGTGCTCACCCCGCTGATCGTGGACCCCAGCCACCCGTTTCCGTACATCAGCAACCTCAGTCTGAATCTGGCGGTGCTGCTCGACGCGGGCGAGGGTGAGGACCCCGATTTCGCCCGCGTCAAGGTGCCGGTGGGCGTGCTGCCGCGCATCGTGCGCTGCGGCGAGCACCTGCTGCTGCTCGAAGACGTGATCGCCGAGCACCTGGGCGAGCTGTTCCGGGGCCGCACCGTGACCCAGGCTCATATTTTCCGGGTGACCCGCAACACCGATTACGAATTCGACGAGGAGGAGGCCGAGGATCTGCTCGCCACCATCGAGGACGGCCTGCGCCGCCGCCGCTTTGGCTCGGCGGTGCGGCTGGAAGTCACCCGCGACATGCCCGCCGCCATGCTCGACTTCCTCAGCAGCCGCCTGAAACTCGACGACGCCGATGTGTTCGAGCTGCAAGGTCCGCTGGGCACCGCCAACCTGATGAGCCTGCCGGTGACCCGCCCGGAGCTGAAATTCCCTGAATTCGTGCCGCGCATCGTGGACCTGGGCGACGAGGACGAGAGCGTGTTCACCATCCTCCAGCGCGGCGACGTGCTGCTGCACCACCCCTACGACTCGTTCATCGGCGTGCTGGAATTCCTCCAGGCCGCCGCCGAGGACCCCGACGTGCTGGCCATCAAGCAGACGCTCTACCGCACCGGCGACGACCCGCGCCTGATCGACGCCCTGCGGACCGCCGCCGAGAACGGCAAGCAGGTCGTGGCCCTGATCGAACTCAAGGCCCGCTTCGACGAGCAGCGCAATATTTCATCCGCCCGGCAACTGGAGCGGGTCGGCGCCCACGTCGTCTACGGCGTCAGCGGCCTGAAAACGCACGGCAAGGTCACGCTGATCGTCCGGCGCGAGGGTGAGCAGCTCCGGCGCTACGTTCACATCGGCACCGGCAACTACAACCCCAAAACGGCCCGGCTGTACACCGACCTGTCGCTGCTCTCGGCCCGGCCCGAACTCGGCGCGGACCTCTCGGCGCTGTTCAACCACCTGACCGGCTACTCCGAGGCCGACTACGATCATCTGCTGGTTGCCCCCGACACCGCCCGGAGTGGGTTTATCAAGTTACTGGAGCGCGAGGCCGCCAATGTCGCCGCCGGGCAGCCTGGCTGGGCGCGGCTGAAATTCAACCAGCTCACCGACCCGGCCATGATCGAGGCGCTGTATGCGGCGTCCCAGGCGGGCGTCAAGGTGCAACTGATGGTGCGCGGCGTGTGTTGCCTGCGCCCCGGCGTGCCTGGCTTATCTGAGAACATCGAAGTGCGCAGCTTGATCGGGCGATTCTTGGAACACGCCCGCATCTACGCTTTCGCTGGAGACGCCCTGAGCAGCCATGGCCGCTCGCCCGACGTGTATTTCGGGTCCGCCGACTGGATGAGCCGCAACCTGGACCGCCGGGTAGAGGTCATCGCCCCGGTCTTCGAGGAGCGCCAGAAAGACAAGCTGCTGGGCGTCATGGACACCGAATGGGCCGACACACGCGGCGCCTGGGCGCTGGAGGCGAGCGGCGAGTACGTCAAGCTGGAGGGGAATGCGAGTGCCCAGGCGGCGTTTATGGGCGTGGAGCAAGAGGGTTTGCTGAACGTAGGAGAGTGAGTGCAAATCGAGCAAGGTTTTATGCGTTGCGCTGCTCAAATGAAGTTCGTCAGGTCGAGAGAGCGGTTTTCCAATAGTTCGTAGAATTTCTCTTCAGCAATATGAGGATCAGTGAAAAGCGACGAGTCGCCGACCATCTCGCCATAGAATTCGACCAGATAACTTGAACGTTTACTTCGATGAATGTACTCAAATACTTCATCTTCGCCTGTGTCTGGGAAGATGCCATAGAGCATTCGATACAGTCGGTTGTCAATTGATATTTGGATGTTCGACACGATCTCATCGCAATATATGTCAATTCCGACATGGCCTCTGCCGCCGTAATCTCGAATTTGATCGAATGCATTCACTACATCGTTGCGCGTAACTTGATAAAGCCTGGTCAATTCGCCGTTGGTGTTGAGAGTCAGGTAGCTCTTCATGCCTAGACCATTCCCTGCAACATCCCAAATATCTCCACTCATATTCCCCATTTCTTCTGTGCCTGATGAATTCAGTTCAGTCTTCGTGCTCACCCCACCACCCTCAGCACACCAAACACTCCTCCCCACATATCCCCCTTCTCCTGTGCTCCGGCGAGGTCCAGGGCGGTGGCGCCGTCCACGGTCAATATCCAGCCGCCCCCGTGCTGATGAGGTGCGGCCCGGTGCAAGTCCACCACTCGGCTCTGCCCGGCGTGGGTGCGGTCCAGGCCGTCGGCGACGCGCAGCACGGCGGCCAGCTTGCACACGGCCTCGCGGTCAGCGGTGTTGAGGGCCTGAAACTCGGTGTGGCTGCTCTTGGGCGCACTCCCCCGGTGGTAGCGGGCCACCTGGGCGATGATGTCCAGTTGCCGGGGGTCGAAGCCGCGCAGGCCGCCGTGGCGAATCAGGTAGGCGCTGTGCTTGTTGTGACTGCTCTGGGCGACGATCTGGCCGCACTCGTGCAGGTAAGCAGCGGCGCTCAGGAGGCTGTGGGCGTCTTCGGGGAAGCGCTCACCCCGGCGCGTCAGGCGAGACAGCAGGTCCTGACTCAGCGCCGTGACCTGCCGGGCGTGCGGCAAACTGACCCCGAAGCGCTCGGCCAGTTCGGCGGCGCTGCGCTGGCGGGCGCTCAGGCCGACTTCCCACTGCTGCTGGGCGGCCAACTCCTCAGCCAGCATGCCTTCGCGCAGGGCGCCGCCGCTGACGGTGGCCCGCGTGGCGCCCACGGCCCGCAGAGTCGCGTCCAGAATCGCCGCCCCCGCCACGATGATGTCGGCCCGGCGCGGATCGATGCCCGCCTTGATGCGGCCCGCCGGAGTCAGTTTTTGCAGGTTCCGGACCAGATCATCCAGCGCCGCGACCTCGAAGCTGAAGCCGCCGATCTCGTCCTCGCCGCCGCCCAGGCCCTGCCGCGCCGCGATGGCCGCGCCCACCGCCTCGAAGGTGCCGCTGGAGCCGAACACGCGGGTGCCCGGCCCCGCCGCGAAGACCTCCAGATGCGGCTCGATGGCCCGCCGCACGAAGTCCTGAAGCGCTCTGACGGTGCGCGGGCCGGGCGGCTCCATTTGCAGGTGGCTCAGGTGTAGCCGCACGCTGCCCAGCGGTAGACTGATCACGCTGCTGGCGCTTTCCGGCCCGCCGCGTGCCAGTTCCAGGCTGCCGCCGCCCAGATCGATCAGCAGGTTGTCGGGGCCAAATTCGACACTGTGGGCCGCGCCCAGGTAGGTGAGTTGGGCTTCGCGCTCGCCGCTGATGATGGCCGGGTAGATGCCGCACGCCTGTCGCATCCGCTCGGCCACCGCCAGGCCGTTGGGGGCCTCGCGCAGCGCACTGGTGGCGTAGGCACGGACCTCGCCGACCCCGGCAGCCTGGGCCAGCGCCCGGAACTGGCTCAGGGCCGCCAGTAGCCGCGCCTCACCTTCGGGCGTGATGTTCAGGTCCGCGTCCAGGCATTCACCCAGCCGGGTCCGCTCCTTGAGGGCGTCCAGCACGCGGTAGCTGCCGCCGTGCGCCTCGGCGATCAGCAGGTGGCAGGAATTGGTGCCTATATCGGCGACGGCGACGCGCACCCCGGAAGTCTAGCGGCTGGAGAGGGACGTGGGTTCGGGGAAGTGGGGGGTGGGAACAGACCCTTCATCTTTGCCCACTTCCTACTTCCCACTCCCCATTTCCGCTCTGTAGACCCGGCTGGGGTAG
>NZ_JANYGJ010000133.1 GCF_025362455.1 Deinococcus sp.
GGCCGCCACCAACAGGCCCGACGTGCTCGACGCCGCGTTGCTGCGGCCCGGACGCTTTGACCGTCAGGTCGTCGTGGACGCCCCGGATGTCAAGGGCCGCGAGACGATTTTGAAGATTCATGCCAGAAAAAAACCACTGGAGGCCAACGTGGACCTCAATGCGGTGGCCCGCCGCACGCCCGGCATGGTGGGCGCCGACCTGGAGAACCTGCTGAACGAGGCAGCGCTGGGCGCGGCCCGCGAGCAGCGTAGCCGGATCACCAACCGCGACATCGACGAGGCGCGTGACCGGGTGCTGATGGGACCGGAGCGGCGCAGCATGGTCATCGGCGAGAAGGATAGGCGCATCACGGCCTACCACGAGGTCGGGCACGCGCTGGCGGCGCAACTGCTGCCGCACGCTGACCGCGTTCACAAGCTGACCGTGGTGCCGCGTGGGCGAGCGCTGGGCGCGGCCATGTACACCCCCGAAGACCGGATGCACCACACCGAGGCGGCATTGCTCGACCGCATCGCCGTGGCGCTTTCCGGGCACGCCGCCGAGGACGTGGCGCTGGGCACCGTCACCACCGGGGCGCAAAACGACTTCCAGCAGGCCACCAACATCGCCCGCAAGATGGTTACCGAATGGGGCATGAGCCGCCTGGGCAACATCGCGCTCCAGCAGGACAACGGCTACCTGGGACTCCCCGGCGAGCGCGGCCTGTACAGCGAGGACACCGCCGAGCGCATCGACGACGAGATGCGCCGCATCATCGGCGAGCAGTACGAGCGCACCCACGCGCTGCTCGCCGAGCACGTCCACCAGATGCACCGCCTGGTCGACGCGCTGATTATTCACGAGACGCTCAGCGGCGAGCAGTTCGGCACCGTCCTGGCGGGCGGCACCCTGGAAGCGCCCGACCACGGCCCCGTCGAGGCCACCGAAAGCGCCCCGATGGGGACATTGAAACCTGGCGGCGTCTAGGAAAACCCCTCTGCAAGCAGGTCTGCGACTCACACAGGGGGCGAGGGGTCAACAGCGGCCTTCCAAACTTCCACATAAGGCCCCGCCAGTCCATCAGCGGGGCCTTCACCGTTCCCACTCCCCACTTCCCTCTTTTCCCGCGCACCGCGCACCGCACCCAAGCTTTTCCCACAAGCCACACGCCCGCCATGCTCTACCCTATCCTCCATGTTCACCTTCCCCGAAGCCGCCACGCTGCCGCCCAGACGGGTGGGTCAGGAAAGCCTGCTGCTGGGCAGATACGCCTCCCGGTTGCCCAACGCCTTCGTGCTGGACGCCGATTTCGAGGAAGGCTTCTACCGCCGTGCCAACCTGCCGGAGCAACTGCGGCGGCTGTTCGCGGGCGTCAACCCCAGGCGCATCGACGAAGACCTGCTCGAAGTGCTGTGTCACACCGCCTCCCGGCTGGTGCGCACCTCGGCGCTGATGGACGACAGCGTGCAGCTCTTTTTGCGGGCGCTGAACAATTCAGGCGTGCTGGGCGGGCAGCCCGGCAACACCCCGGACGCCGAATTTCACCTGCGCCGCCCGGACGAGCGCCGCAGCGAGCGCGGTCACGGACGGTTGCCGGGCAGCGAGGTGCTGTTTGCGCTCAAGCGGCTGTGGGCCAACGACTGGCTGTTTGACGCCCTGGTCGCTCGCCTGGACACTGCGGGCAGCATCGCCCTGGAGGCCCGCCCGGCGCTGATCTTCGCCGGGCCGCCCGGCACGCCCGACCCCGAACTGGCCGAGGCGCTGGGGGCCTTTGAAGCCTGGCAAAGCCCGCTGGGCCTGGTGGGGTTAGCCTGAACAGTGCTGGCCTGAACGATACTGGCCTGAACAACACCGTCCCTGGCAGTCTGATAGGGCCGCGCTCCTGGGCGCTGGGACTGATCGGCATGCTGCTGTTCTTGAACGTCTACGCGCCGCAGAGCCTGCTGCCGGTGCTGGCGCGGGAATTCGGGGTGTCCTCGGCGCAGGTGGGCACGGTGATCGGGAGCACGACGCTGGCCGTGGCACTGGCCTCGCCGCTCGCCGGGTTGATCGCCGACGCGCACGGGCGGCGCCGGGTCATTCTGGGCGCCTTTGCGCTGCTGACCTTGCCGGGCGTGCTGGCGGCCCAGGCCCAGACGCTGGGGGCGCTGAACCTGGCCCGCTTCGGCCAGGGCCTGCTGATTCCGCTGGTGATGGTCGCCGTCAGCGCGTATCTGGCCGAGGAGGCGCCGCCTGAGCGCTTTGCCCGGCTGCTGACCGCCTACGTCACCGGCACCATCGTCGGTGGCTGGGCCGGGCGGCTGCTCAGCGGCCTGGCCGAGCACGCGGGCAACTGGAAGGTGGCCTTCTGGCTGCTGGTGCTGAGCAATGCGCTGGCCCTGGGCGTCGCCGTCGTCGGCCTGCCCCGTGAGACTAAGTTCGTGCCGCAGCGCCAAATGCCGGAGGTGCTTCAAACCCTGCGCTCACACCTGCGCAACCCGGTGCTGCTGCTGACCTGCCTGAACGGCTTTCTGATTCTGTTCGTGCTGGTCTCGGTCTTCAACACGGTCACCTTGCGGCTGGCGGGCACGCCGTATGGGCTGGGCAGCGGCCCCATCGGCGCGGTGTTTACGGTGTACCTGCTGGGCGCGGTGATTACGCCGGTCGCGGCCCCGGCCCTGGCGCAACGGGGTCCGCGCTGGGCGCTGGGCACGGCGGTGCTCACCGGTCTGGTCGGTCTGGCCTTGACGCTGGCTCAGCCACTGCCGCTGCTGATCCTGGGGCTGGCGGCACTCGCCTGCGGGGTGTTTCTGGCCCAGGCTGCCTCGCTCAACGCCGTGCAGCAGAGCGTCCAAGCGGGGCGGAGTCTGGCCACCGGGCTGTACAACCTCGCCTATTACGGCGGCGCCTCGGTGGCGAGCGTCCTGGCAGGGGCAGCCTTTGATTATCAGGGCTGGAACGCGGTGGTGGCCCTGTGCGCGGCGGCGATGCTGGCGGCCCTGTGGGTCGGGCGGCGGGCCTGGCGGAGTTTGGCGACCTGAACTATTCGCCCGACTGTTTTATTCGCCAGATTGACGGGCATAGTTGCGCCGGATCAATCCCCCGGCGCGGCGCAGGCCCAGCCGCTCGTAGAACGGAACCACCTCGTCGTCACACATCACGTCCACCATGTAGAGGTGGTCCAGCTCGGCGAGCAGCAGGCGCATGATCTCGCTGCCAAGCCCGCGCCCCTGGTACTCCGGCAGCACCTCCAGCAGCGGGATGTAGGCGCTGAGCACCCCGTCGCTGATCGCCGTCGCAAAACCCACCACCCGCTCGCCGTCGTGAGCCAGCACAGCGCGGTAACTGGACCGGAGCAGCTTCAGCAGCGTCTCAGGCCGGGGCGGATCAGGCCAGCCGACGAAGAAGCCGGTCAGTTGCGAGGACATCAGGTGGTGCGGATCGGTGGAGTAGGCGATCATCGGTGGAGGCAGTCTAGCGGAGCGAGTTCTCTACACTGCTGGGGATGCTCGACCTCAAGCCCCATCTGCATGAACCGGACACCCTCGGCCTCCTCGCCCTCTCGGTCTACCCTGACCCGGCGCGGCTGGAGCGGGCGCGGCGGCAGTATCAGGAACGCGGGCACTGGCTGCTGGGACTGGAGGAGGGTGGGCATGTGGTCGGACTGATCGGCCTGGAGCTGACCGGGCCGGGTCGGGCGACCATCCAACACATCGGGGTGCGTCCAGACTGCCGCAACCAGGGCACCGGGCGCAAGCTGATCGATGGCGCGATCATTCAGCTTGGGCTGGACACCCTCCAGGCCGAGACGGACGCCGATGCTGCCCGGTTTTACGAACGCTGCGGCTTCGCGGTCACGTCGCTGGGCGAGGTGTACCCCGGTGTGGAGCGCTTCCGGGCCGTCAGAACCACCTGAACTTCGCTGACATCGACTTCCCACGCCTCATACGGACTCCGCTAAATTCCTTAACTTCCGAAAAGGCGCCGGAAGTTAATCCATACCGCAGAGTCCCTAGTTGCTCCTACTCCCGTTGGTCGGATTTCATCGTTTTTACAAAACGATTCAAGTCGGAGTCCGTATCAGACGATGCCCAGCCCGGCGCCCGGTTTGAAGCCGGGAAACACGGCGGCCAGGTTCGGGTGGTGGAACTGTTGGAGCACAATCTCGCTGAACACGGCGCGGTAATCGGTGGTCACGTCCAGATCGGTCCTCTCGAAAAGCTGCTCGGTGGCCAGGCCCGGCCAGCGGCCATACAGCTTGCCGCCCCTGACCTGCCCGCCCAGCACGAGCATGGCGCCGCCGTGACCGTGATCGGTGCCGCCGGAGGCGTTTTCATCCAGGCGCCGCCCGAATTCGCTGAGCACCACCACGGTCAGGCGCTGCTCGAATTTTTCAGGGGCGGCGGCCAGGTCCTGATAGAGCGCCCGCAGGCCGGTGCCCAGCTCGCCGAGCAGGCTCCAGAAGTGCTCGCCCTTCTTGTTGCCCTGATACTGGTGGGTGTCCCAGCCGCCGAAATCCAGCGCCGCCGCCCGCACGCCCAGGCCGCTGCGAATGGAACGCGCCAGGGTCTGGAGGCCGTCACCGAAGGAGCCTTCCGGATAGTTGGCGCCGCCGCCGGGCGCGTAGTCGCCCCGCGTGCGGCTGGAGATGGTCGCCAGCGTTTTCAGGGTGCCCCGGCCAGCGGCGGCCAGCGCGGTGTCGCCGGTCCAGAGCTTTTCCAGGCGGGTACTGAGGTACTTCAGCTCGTCGTCGTTGTCCGAAAAGCGCAGGTCCTGAAGGCGCTGGGCGGTCACGGCGTCCGGGCGCCCGCGCAGGTTCGAGGGTAGGCGGTCTTGCAGCGCCATCGCGGGGGTCAGCGCCATTGCTGGAGTCAAGAGGGCCGAGGTGCCGGGCAGGGTATCCAGAAAACGGGCCATCCAGCCGTTGGGATCGCCGCTCAGGCCGGGCATGCCGCCCCGGTCCAGCGTCTCCTGGGCCTCGAAATGGCTGCGGCCTCCGCCGGGCAGGCCGGTGGCTGGAATGACCGCCAGCACGCCCTGTCGGTACAGATCGTGCAGCGGCTCCAGCGCGGGGTGCAGGCCCAGCGGGGTCTGGCCCAGCAGACCGAGTTCGAGCGCGGCGCCCTCGCCCCTCAGCGGCACTCGCAGTTCGGTCCGGGCCGCCTCGTAGAGTGCCCGGTCCGGGCCACCCAGCGGCGGCAGCACGCTCAGGGCGTCCCAGCCGCCGCGCAGAAAAATAGTGAGCAGTACGTTCTGGCTGCTATCGGGCGTATCTGCCAGCGCCAGACCGGTCAGCCGCCCGCCCGACATGGCCGCGATGGCCGCCGAGCAGCCCATCAGAAAGGTGCGTCTGTTCATCTGGATACCGTCATCTCAAACCTCATCGGCAGCCTCACTTGCGGAAGAATTCCGGGGCCATCAGCGCGAAGCTGACGGCGCCTTGCAATCGGCCTTCGAGCTGCCCGGCGTCGCTGATCTCGGCGTCCGGGTCACCGCCTTCACTCAGCACCTCGATCATCACACCTCTCAGGGCGGCGGGCTTGTAGCCGTAGAGCCGCATCAGCCAGAAGTCGGCGAGGTCGGTCGGCCTCTTGCGGCCCCCGCTCTCCTTCACCACGCTGCTTCTCCAGCGTTCGTTGTCGCTGCGGGCGAAGCTGTTCATGGTCTGCCAGGCGCGGAGCATGGTGGTGCTGCTGCGCCAGGCGGCGCCCACATCCGGGTAGCCGTTGGGGGCGGGCCAGCCGTGCGGCTCCTGGCCCATCCAGGCGACGTGGCCGGTGGTGTCGAAGCTGGGCTTGAGGTCGGTGTTCAGGGCGCGGGCGGCGCTGACGAACAGCTCCAGCGGGCGCTTTTGCTTGCCGCCCCAGGTGGAGGCGAACTCGCCTGAGAGCACGATCACCCGCACCGTCTGGGCGATCTGGTCGGGGGCCTGGCGGGCACCGTGAAAGGTGCTGGCGGCGGCGTCCACCAGGGCCTGCGGCGGGTTGTCGCCGACCAGGCGGCGCACCAGTTTACGGGCCATGTAGCGGGCGGTGCCGGGGTGGTCGGCCAGGGCACGCAGCACGTCCAGGCCGTCTTGTCTGGGGGCCTGATCGGGCGGCAGGTCGCGGCCCAGCACCAGCTTGCGAAAGCGGTCATGCCAGGGCGTGTACATCAGAAAAGTGCCGTCCTTGCCCACGCCCTGCTGCCACTGTTCATTATTCAGGTTGTCGTTCATGCGCCAGCCGGTAAAGGCGCGGGTGGCCTCGTAGACGTCCTCGTCGACGTAACCGACAGGCTGGCCCTGGCCGAAGCCGGGCACGTCTTTTTGCCGCGTCACGCCCAGGTAGTTCTCGGCGCCCAGGGTGTGCAGCTCGAACAGCTCGCGGGCGTAGTTCTCGTTGGGGCCGCCCCGGCTGCTCGACGCGTTGTCGAGGTACTTGAGCATCACCGGATGGCTCGCCACCTTCACCAGCAGCGCGTGGAAGTTGCCCAGCGCCCCGGCCCGCAAGATGCGGTCATAATCGCCGAACAGCGGCGGAATCTGCTCGTCGCGGCCCGGATCGACGTTGAAATGGTCGTGCCAGAACTCGGTCAGGCGCTCCAGAAGCTGGCGCTCGCTGTAGGTCTTGCGCAGGATGCTGGCCAGCCGGGTCTCGTTGGTCGGCTGGTAGATGACCTCGTAATCCTTCTTGTCCTGCGGCATTCCGGCGTAGTGCTCCTGCCAGAGCTGTCCGTAGGGCTTGTTCAGGGTGCTCAGGCCGGACAGCTTCTCGTCGCAGGCGCTGTCGTCGATGGCCGCCGGACCGAGTTGCCGCTCCAGCCAGCTCCTGAGCTTGTCGCCCGGCGACTTGCCGCTCAGCGCCGCCCAGGCGCTCCAGTCGCCGCCGCGCGGCCCGTAGGCCAGCCGGGTGAGGGTGACCAGTGCCAGCGAGGGCGGCGCCAGCAGCCTGTCGGGCGCTCCGGAGGCGGGGCCGGGCACCTTGAGTCCGGGCAACGTGAGTCCGGGCAACGTGAGTCCGGGCGGGCCGCGCTGGGCCAGAATCAGCGGCGCCGAGGCCGTCAGCAGCGCCGCGCCGCCGAGCTTGAAGGCCGTGCGGCGGGTGATGTGGGCCGGGCTGATGTGGGCCGGGCTGGTGCGGGCCGGGCTGATGTGGGCCGCCACAGTCCTGAGCGGCGAGGGCAGGGCAAGCGAATCGGATGAGGACGAATCGGGTTTGGACTCAGGTGACTCCGGCACGGCACACCTCCACGGCATGCCCGCGCCCTCGACTGGCCGGGAGCATGAGAGCTGAGTCTACGGCGGGGCGCCGAGCTGACCATGTGTTCAGTCTGAGACGTTCTCATCATCGGCGGTCAGCCCAACAGTGTCCGCTCAACCGTGTCGGCCCAGAGGCTCAGACCGGGACGGTGAGTGGCCGATGTACCCCGCTTCAGAACGATGAGTTCACCGTCAGAATCCTGTCATTTTGATGGGTTTATATTTACTTACCCTTATGAAACAGCTCAAGCGAGCGCTCCAGTGGCCCCGGCAGCTTTCTCTGGCCACCGAGGACCTTCCCGACCCCAACGTGCTGGCCGTGAGTGCGGGGCCGGACCGGTGTGGCTACTACATCTACGCCACCAATATCGACGCTGGCAACGCCCGGCGCGTCAACGTACCGGTGGTGTTCAGCCCGGACCTCGGCGACTTCACCCTGATCGGCGACGCCCTGCCCGTGCTGCCCGACTGGGCGCGGCCCGGCTTTACCTGGGCGCCGGAAGTCACCTGGACCGGGCAGGAATTCCGGCTATATTTCACCGCCCGGCTGCGCGGCACCGGGCGCCAGGTCATCGGCGTGGCGAGCAGCCCGCATCCCCAGGGGCCGTTCGTCGCCGAGACCACACCGCTGCTGACCATGCTGCCCCAGGGCGGCGCCATCGACGCCAGCACCCTGCGCACCGGGGATGGCCGCCTGTTTCTGTACTGGAAAAACGACGGCAACGCCGTGAAGCGCCCAACCTACCTGTGGGGCGCCGAGCTGAGCGCCGACGGCCTGCGCCTGATAACGGAGCCCGCCGCTGTGCTGGGCGCCAGCGAACTCTGGGAGCGGGCACTGGTCGAGGCGCCCCAGGTCATCGAGGACGCGGGGCGGTTTCACCTGCTGTACTCCTGCGCCGACTACGGCAACGAGACCTACGCGGTGGGCCACGCCAGCGGCCCCAGCCCACTCGGTCCTTTCGGTAAGGACAGTACGCCGCTGCTGACCTCCTACGACACGGTGGCTGGCCCCGGCCACAGCCACGCCTTTCGCAGCCACAGCGGCCAGTGGCACCTGGCCTACCACGCCTGGGACGCCGGACGCTGCGGCTACCCCACAGGACGCCGCCGCCTGCACCTCTCACCGCTGCACCTGGACGGCCAAGCGGCGCGGGTGATATTGCCGGAACTGAGCGCCCAGGCCAGCGACTGAGCAAGAGGCGAATGATCGCCGAAGAGGTGCGCCCGTCGGGTATGCCAGGCGGCTTTCGTAGGTCCAATGGTCAAATTCAGAGACCAGATCCAGAAAATTGTCATTCTGAGCACAGCGAACGATCTCGTAGCTTAAGCATTTGCCGTTAAAACGATGACACTCTGAGGTTTTGTAGAGCTGAAGTCGGTAGACCCTTCGCCCTGCTCAGGGTGACAACTTCTTCTGTACTGACCCCTCGCCCCTTGCGGGAGAGGGGCGCTGCGCAGCAGCGGGGAGAGGGGGCGACCGAAGGGCGTCCCCGCCTCACACACGCCATTCTCGTTCTCCTCCGCTCAGCGGTTGACGATGTGAATGGCCTGCTTATGCACGGCCTCGGCTGCTTCCAGCACGCTCTCGCCGAGGGTCGGGTGGGCGTGGATGGTCAGGGCGATGTCGCTGGCGGTGGCGGCCATCTCCAGGCCCAGGCTGGCCTCACCGAGCATGTCCGAGGCGTGCGGCCCCACGATATGCACGCCCAGCACCAGATCGGTGTCTGCCTCGGTGACCATCTTGACGAAGCCGTCGGTGGATTGCAGCGTCATGGCCCGGCCAGAGGCGGCGAAGGGAAACTGGCCGATTTTGATCTTGTAGCCCTTCTCCAGCGCCTCTTCCTCGGTCAGACCGACCCAGGCGAGTTCGGGCGAGGTGTAGACCACGCCGGGAATCGCCACCGGGTCCATCTCGGCGGGCAGTCCGGCGATGACCTCGGCGGCCACCAGGCCCTCTTTCATGGCTTTGTGGGCCAGCATCGGGTTGCTCGCCACGTCGCCGATGGCGTAGATGTGAGCCACGTTGGTCTGCATTCTGGTGTTGACGGTGATGAACCCGCGCTCGACGTTTACGCCCACCGCTTCGAGGTTCAGCCCCGCGCTGCGCGGACGGCGCCCCACGGCGACCAGCACCCGGTCGTAGACCTCGGTGCGCTTCTCGCCGGTCTGCACGTCCTCGATCTCCACGTGCAGGCCGTCGGCCTTCTTCTCGGCCCGGTTGGCTTTGGTGCCGGTCTGCACGACGATGCCCTGCTTTTCCATGATCTTGCGGTAGGTCGCCACCGCGCCCCGGTCCGCGCCGGGAATGACGTTCGGGAGAAACTCGATGATCTTGACGCTGGCTCCTAAGTTATTGTAGATGTTGGCAAACTCGAAGCTGATGACGCCGCCGCCGACGCACAGCATCCGAGCGGGCAGCGGATCGGGAATGACCAGCGCACCCGTGCTGTCGACGATGCTGCTCTGGTCGACCTCCAGCCCCGGCAGGCGGGCGGGCTCCGAGCCGGTGGCGATGATGATGTTGGAGGCGGTGTAGGTCTTGTCGCCCACCTTGACGGTATGGGCGTCCACGAAGGCGGTGTCGCCGACCAGGTGCGTGACCTTGTTGGCCTTGAACAGCCCGCCCACGCCGCCGGTCAGCTTGCTGACGATGCCGTCTTTCCACTTGTTGAGCTTGGCGATGTCGAGCTGCGTGCCGGAAAAGGTCAGGCCGAAATCCGAGGCGTGTTTGCTGGCGGCCAGCTCGTCGCCCGCGTGCAGCAGCGCCTTGGTGGGAATGCAGCCGACGTTGAGGCAGACCCCGCCGAGGTATTCGCGCTCGGTGCAGGCCACCTTGAGGCCCAGTTGCCCGGCCCGGATCGCCGCGTGGTAGCCGCCCGGTCCGGCGCCGATAATCAGTACGTCGAAGTCCATCGCATTGGTCATGAACGCAGTCTAGCGCGGGCGTAGAAGCCGTTCAGTAAGCTGCTGGCGCTTGATGGGCACAGTCAGGCCAGCGGCATTCACCACTTCTGGATGTGAATTCTGGCGATGTGGCAGCAGCCCGGCAGCAGCCTGGCAAATGCAGGTGAGGAAGCTGACCGGGTTGACGTTTGTGCTGAACGAAGCAGATAAAGTTAGCAGCCTCTCTTCAGCAGCCTGTGGTCCGCGAGCCGGTTCAACATGAAGGCGGCCTCAACGCCGGTCTCCGTCAGTAGTCTGTCAGTATTGCCCGCTTACAGTAAATGAAGCGGTAGACCTTACTGGTTCCTTCTTTCGTCACTGACTTTGGTCCTCACTGATTTTGGTCCTCACTGACTTCGGCGTTCCTGACCCTGACCGGCCCGCCCCCGATCAACCCTAATCGACCCTGCCTCTGCTCAACCCTGCCTCTGCTCAACCCTGCTCAATAAGGAGACCCGTGCTCTACGACATCCACGACACCGACGATGGGGCCGACCTGCTGCTCAGTAGCGTGAGCGCCGCTGTGGCGCCGCCCGGCCCGCGCCCGCTGGCCACGCCGCTCGCCTGGCTGGGCGACGCCGACCTCTCCGGGGCGGTGGTGCCCGGCGCCCTGCCCGGCGACATGCCCAGCGAAATGCCCAGCGAAATGCAACGCTCAGGCGCCTACGAATTTCGCTTCCGCAACGGCTACGGCGCCCTTGTCACCGTGCGCGGCGCCGAGTTCTCGGTGAGCCTCAAGGGTGACTGGCTGCCCGGCCAGGACCGCGAGGAAGTCTTCGGCATGGGCCGGGATGAGGTCACCAC
The DNA here is from genome assembly GCF_025362455.1 of Deinococcus sp. Lineage (GTDB taxonomy): Bacteria > Deinococcota > Deinococci > Deinococcales > Deinococcaceae > Deinococcus. Next base: position 10,947 of record NZ_JANYGJ010000133.1, read on the forward strand.
CTTCTTGCGCAGCGTCGAGGCCCTGCCCGCGCCAGACCTGAGCGACCTGGGTGAATTCTGAGAAACTGAATTGCTAATGACACCAGATCGTGAGCGAGCACAGCGCGTCTTAGAGCAGTACTCCGAATTACGCCACGGGGAAAACAGCCTCCCCGCGCCTCCATTCTGCGTCTTGCTCAGTCAAAACTACTCGCTCCGCTCGGTCATAAAAAGGGTCTTTTTATGACATCTGCTCTAATGTCAAGACGCGCCGTTTGATGTCTTCACCATCAAAGTCCGCAACCCGCTTCCACAGCAACCCAATTCATATTCTAAACAGGCTGTGGAGCGCACGCTGAAGGCATGAGTGCGCCCGCCTCCGAACAGCAGCAGTCCACGGCGTCGGCTTCCGAACTCCTCGCGGTCCCTGCCCAGGACCAGACTGCCGGACAGACCCGCTCAGCGTCGCCCACTCGCCGCCTGGTCGCCCTGGACGCCTGGCGCGGCCTGACCATCGTGCTGATGCTGCTGGTCAACAACGTCGCGCTGGGCGAGTTCACGCCCGCCGAGCTGGTGCATGCGCCCTGGGGCGGCGGGCTGACCCTCACCGATCTGGTGTTTCCCTGGTTTCTGTTCTGCGCCGGGGCCGCGCTGCCCTTCTCGCTGGGCAAGGTAGTAGGGGGCAAGGTGGTAGGGGGCAGTGGGTCAGTAGGCAGTGTGTCAGTAGGCAGTGCGCCGCCGAGCTGGTGGCCCAACTGGAGCACGGTGCGCAAGCTGGTGGCCCGCGCCGCTGCCCTGTATCTGGTGGGCGCTCTGCTGACCAGTGTGGCCAACCAGGCGCCCAGCCTGGGCCTGGGCGTGCTGCAACTCATCGCGCTGGCCTCGCTGGGCGCCGGACTGCTGGCCCGCTGGCCGCTGGCCTGGCGCTGGCGCCTGGGCGCAGCGCTGGGCCTGCTGGCGGCCTATCAGGTGTTCTTGCTGAGTGCCCCGTTTACCGAAACCGACAACGCCGTGACGCGCCTGAATACCCTGCTGCTGAGCGATCTGGGATTGCGCGGGCTGAGTTCGGTGCTGCCTGTCACGGCGCTGGCCCTGCTCGGCAGCGTGGCGGCTGAGTTCCTGAAAGTGGAGTTTTCGAAGGCGCACTCTGCGAAAGCCCAAGCGTCGGAAACCCAGTCGCCGAAAACCCAGTCGCCGGAGGTGCAGTCGCCGAACATTCGACTGCTGGAAGCGCCGCCGGAGGATGCACAGCGGGCTGACAGGGTTGCGCCGATCAGTGAACAGTCGACCACCGACCGGGCCGCTGCACACCGAGTCACCGTAGACCGGGCCTTGCCGCTGCTGCTGGGCCTGGGCGCCGCGCTGAGCCTGGGCGGCTGGCTGCTCTCCGGGGTCATGGGCTACAACAAGACCGTCTGGACGCCTGCCTACGTGCTGTATTCGGCGGGGCTGGGCACGCTGGGGCTGCTGGCCTTCTACCTGATCGCCGACGCCCGTGGAGGCCGCCGGAGCGCCCTGCTGGGGCCGCTGGCCATCGCCGGGCGCAACTCGCTGTTCGCCTACACCGCGCCGATTTTGCTCAAATCGTGGGTGCTGACCGTCTGGAAGGTGAACTGGACGGGTGAGCCGCTGAGTATTCTGGATTCGCTGCTGAGCCTCTTACGGCGCGGCCTGGGTGTTCAGGTGGGCGGCTGGCTCTACAGCCTGGGCTACGTCGCCGCCGTCTGGCTGGTGCTGTGGCTGCTGGCGCGGCGCGGCTGGACCTGGAAGCTGTAGCTCAGGATGTCCTGGCGGGCGTGGACTCGCAAAGCGCCGAAGGAGAGGGATGGAGCGCTGTGTGCGGGCAGGCGGCGAGGCGAGGCAAAGTAAGTGCCGCTCTCGCCAGGACGCCCGATAGGTGCAGACGCCCAATAGGTGCAGACGCCCGATAGGTGCCGCTGTGCACAAGAAGTGGAAGCCAGGGAGGTGAGCAAGGACAGACGTTCTTCCTCACTCGCGTCTTGGCCTGAACAGCGCCGCTGGCGACGCTAGGCCGCTTCTTGGGCACAACGGACGGTCGTCGTAAACGGACTGTCCTCGTGAACGAACGCCCATGAGGATGCCACTCCTCCGCCTGGGCACGCCTGCCCGCGTCTTGGCCTGAACAGCGCCGCTGGCGACGCTAGGCCGCTTCTTGGGCAGAACGGACGCGCCTGGGCACGCCTGCCCGCTCCGCTCGGTAAAGCTTGACGAGGAGATACTCAGGTAGCTGGCGGGTGATGACTGCGGCGTCAAGGGCGACCAACGGGAGAAGCCAAGGGTGGCTGGGGGCGCAGGTGGAAGCGGTAGCCAAACAGTCGCTGGGACGTGCTGAAACGAACTCCACGTGACCAGGGTTTCATGCCCGGCTGATGGCTCAGCGTTATGTTTACCACCAGGCTCACCACCGAGCTCGGCGCAGCCTTCCTATCCGCGCCGACCTATCCGCGCCGACCTACTCTACGCAGACGGCGGCTGAACGGGCCTCCAGCACAATTACAGCAGCACAGTTACAGCAGCACAGTCACAGTTCCTGCCACCTTCACTCCAAGTGTGCCCACCAGTCTAAAGAAGGTTCCCATGCGCACGTTCCGGTTCCGTCCCTTGCTTCTATCCGCCCTGTTGCTGGGCAGCGTTCAGGCTGGGCCGACCACCTCCAGCCTGCCACCTGCCGCTCCCGACGCCCGCTACGCCTACGGCAGCGCCGAATTCAGTGCCCTGGCGAAGACGTCATACGACCTCAACGCGCTCAGCAGCCCCGATTTCGGCGCCTGGATGGAGAGCAGATACGCCGCCGCCGGGCTCCCGCTGGAAGGCGCCAAGACTTTAGCCGCCGGTCTGGACGCCCGCAAGGCTGCGCTGGAGCAGGCCAGCGGCGCCCAGCGTGACGCGCTCGCCCAGGACACGGCGCAGTGGACGCACACGTTCATTAAAAAAATTCTGCCGAAATTCAGCCTGGAACGCGGCTACGAGTTCGCCGCCGCCGTGCAGGGCGGGCAGCGCCAGTGCCTGCTTCAGAGTGTGCTGATCGCCGCCATGCTCCAGCGCAGCGGGCTCAGCGCGGGCGCCGTGATGGTCTGGCAAAACCAGGATGGCCGGGAAAGCAACCTGGGCCACGTGGTCGCGCTGCTGACGCTGCCGTCGGGCAAGGCCGCCCTGCTCGACGACGCCAGCGACCCGAAACCGTTCATGACCCACCAGGGCCTGCTGATTCGGGACGGCGCCGCATCTGGACCAGGCGCCTACCGCTTCGTGCATCCGGTTTACAGCGGCGTTCGGATCAGCGCCTTTACCCGCGCCGACAACCAGGCGTCGGTGGCGCTGAGTGCGGCCCGGCCCCTGGACCTGGCGTACCTGAAATCACAGTTCGACTACTACCGGGGCGAAAGGGCTCCCGGCGGCTTCATGGGCGCGGGCGGCACCGGCAACGGCAAGAGCGACGCGGCGGGCCTCAAGCAGAGTGCGAGCTTTTTGCAAAGCGCCCTGCAAAACAATGACCGCAACGCCCTGGCGACCTACGTGCTGGGCCTGGTGGAGCGCAAACAAGGCCAGACCGAGCGGGCCAAAGCGCACATCGAGGCGGGCGCGGCGCTGTACCAGGCCCAGGGCCACCTGCCCGCCGGACCAGCGGACGCACTCAAGTGGGCGCAGGCGAACTGAGACTGCTGCACGGGCGGCCCCGGCGCTCCTCTGTGACCATTGATCCTCCGTGGTCCATCACGCCTCTACCGGAACTTTTTCGCTCCGGTTGGCCCTACCATGAGGTCGCATGCCGAACATTCTTTCCCTGACTTTCCTCAGCGCGGCGCTGACGACACTGAGCCTGCTCAGCCCGTCGCAGGCCACTGCGTACATTTCAGCAGCCCAGATTCCAGTAGCCCAGATTCCAGCAACGCAGATTCCAGCAGTTCCGGCCCGCACGCTGGCGCTGCCCGGCCAGGTGCAGCCGGTGGCGCCCGGCACCCGGCGCGCCGCAGCCATTCCCGAACTTACGCTGAGCCCGCCCATGCCTCAAGTTCAGCGCGTCAGGTACCTCAGCAACGGCCATATCGAGGTGGCGAGCGCGGTGCTGCTGCTGCGCGGCGATGAGGTGGCCCAGGCCCGCACGCTGGCGGCCACGGCGGCGGCGCGTGCCCTGGCGGCCCGGCCCGGCCTGAGCGAAGTGGATGTCAGCGTCTACAACAAAGTCGGCTACGGGGGTTTCGGTGGCCCACTGCCGATCCTGACCCTGAGTGTGCCGCGCTCCCGCCTGGCCGACGTGGCCCGCTGGGCGGCGGGCGGCGCCTACGAGCGGGCCTGGGAGGCGGCGCTCAGTCCACCGCCCGGCAACCTCATGCCCGGCAACCCCACGCCCAGCAGTCTCCAGAGCGAGACGATTGCCGATAAGGTGCGCGAGAAGACCACCAACTTTTTTGGCAATGTTACCCAGAAGGTGCAGGACGCGGGCAACCGCAACGCCAGCCGGGCCAGGGGCGGTATCCACAACGGCCTGCTCTACGGCGGCGACCCTGGCAAACCGGTGGCCGCTTTGACCTTCGACGACGCCCCGCACCCGATGTACGAGCCGCTGCTGCTCGATTTGTTGCGCCGGGGCCAGGTCAAGGCCACCTTCTTCGTGATCGGACGCAACGCCCGCGCCTACCCCTACTTCGTGCGCGACATGGTGCAGCAGGGTCATGAGGTCGGCAACCACACCTACCACCACGTCCGGCTGCCGCCGCTGCCGATCAGCAGCGCCGAAACCGAACTGCGCCTGACCAGCGCCACGTTGCAGGGCATCACCGGGCAGCCGGTGCGCTACTTTCGCCCGCCCGGCGGCGACTACACCCCGGCGACCCTGAACGCCGCCCGCAGCCAGGACCTGAGCACCGTCTTCTGGACCGACGACCCCGCCGACTTTCAAAACCCCGGCGACGAGGTGCTCGAAACCCGCTTCGAGCGGCGCCTGCGCCCCGGCGGCATCATCTTGCTCCACGACAATGCCCAGGAAACCATCAACGTCTTCGGCGATTTTCTGGACTTCGCCCGCAGGCGCGGCGTCACGCTGGGCACCGTCAGCGATCTGCTGGCGGGCAAACGCGCCGCCGCGCCGTCTGCGCTGGGCGACCACAGGCCGAGGCGTTGACAAGCCTGGGTGGGGCCACTAAGCTACGTACTGCTTCCTCGCTGGGGTGGCGGAATTGGTAGACGCGCACGTTTGAGGTACGTGTAGGGTAACCTGTGTGGGTTCAAGTCCCATCCTCAGCACCAGAGCAGTGCCAATGTCAGTTCTGTACAAGTACAGTTGTTTGAGTACGGTTGTTCAAACAGTTCGCCCACCGGGGTTCCTCGCCTGGTGGGCGTTGGCTTGGAGGCAATTTACGGGCTGAACACAGCCCCGTCTGCACCGCGCTTTGATCTGTTAGCCTGAGCCGGTGCGCTTCCTGCTTGCGGCTCTGCTTTTCTCCCTCCTGACCCCCGGCCTGAGTGCGCAGGTGCAGCTCCGTCCCCTCCTGAGCCCGGAGGTGGCGGCCATCACCGCCCAGCCGCCCAGGGGCGGACACCTGGGGCTGCTGGTGCGCGACCTGAGCACCGGGCAGGTGGTCGAAGCCCTGCGCCCCGACGAACTGTTTACCCCGGCCTCGACCACCAAGCTGCTGAGCATGGCGGCCTGGCTGGGACTGCGTGATTCTGGCGCTGCGGGCACGGGTCGTCCGGCGGGCTGGCTGAGCACCGAGGTCACGGCCCCGGCGAGCGAGGTGAGCAGCAAGGCCGCCAGTCTGAGCGTCATTACCCTGCGCGGCAGCGGCGATCCCAGCCTGAGCATCACCGGCCCGAATTCGCTGGCGGCGCTGGCCCGGCAACTGGCGGCTCGCGGCGTCAAATCGGTGGCCGAGGTGCGGCTTGCGGCGTCCATCGACAGCGCCACCTGGCCTGCCCTGCCGCTGGGCACCCCGGTCGTGTCCGTCCGGCTTCAGGAGTACCCCGGCTGGTCGCTGAGCCCGGTCCGTTATCAGGCCCAGGTATTGCAGGCGTTCGGGCGCCAGTTGCGGGCGGCGGGCATCCGGGTCGGCGCCTCTGAGGGCCACTTCGGGCGGCTGAGTGCCCAGGCCGCCGGGTCAGCGCTCACTAGTGTTCCAGCTCCCAACCCGAAGTCGCAGAGCGCTGGTGCCAGTCAGACGCCACCGACCGGTGCGCTGCCAGATACCAGCCCAAATGCTGGCCCAGACGCTAGCCCAGACACCAGTATCGCCACCGTGCGCAGTGCGCCGATCAGCACCCTGCTGACCCAGACGCTCAAGCCCAGCGATAACGTCTGGGCCGAGCAACTGGCCGCCGGGCTGGGGGCCGGTGGGCGCCGCCCGGCCAGCCACGCCAGCATGATCGCGGGCCTGCGCCGCTTTCTCGCCGAGTCGGGCGTGGGCAGCGCGGCGCTCAAGCTCCACGACGCCTCCGGGCTCTCGCCGGACAACCGCCTGAGCCCCCGCGCCCTGGTCGCGCTGCTGCGCCGCATGTACGACCTGCCGACCCTCGCCGCCGCCGACCTGGCCGCCAGACCAGCGATTCAACCCGCGCAGGCATTCGCCGACCACAAAAACCTGTTCATCGAGGCGCTGGCGCAGGGCGGCACCGGGCAGGCCACCGCCGAGGCCCGCTTCAACGGCGGCACCCTGGCCGGGCGCTTCATCGGCAGCGGCCTGGACGTGCGGGCCAAGACCGGCACCCTGCCCGGCGTATCGTGTCTGGCAGGCTACGTGCGCGGCGCCTCCGGGCACACCCTGGCCTTCGCGGTGATGCTCGATCAGGCGCCCGGCGGCGCGGTGCGGCTGCGCAACTACATCGACCAGCTCGTGCGGGTGGTGGCGGCGCGGCACTGAACAGTCGGGTTTAATGTGCTTCAGCATACAAAGCACCCCCAATCTCCCCCCAGTACGCTCCTTTCGCCGCCCCGGCGTTTTCTGACATGATGGAGGCGATGAGTGAAGACCTTCTGCTGAGCGACCTGCGCCGGGCGGCCAGTTGGCCCAAAGCTGTGCTGCGCATCGCTAACGACAGCGGTGAGCACCTGTTTGCCGGATACAAGCAGCTCGGCCCCTACGGCCTACCGCACCAGCCCCGCGTCCACCTGTCCATCGCGCCGGGCGGCGTGCGGGTCATGTGGCAAAAAGGCAACGGCATGGACCTGTTCATGCACCTGATGGACTGGGCCACCGAGCAGTCCTACCGCCTGCGCCTGGACTACGAGCGCACCGTCGACGAGTCCGGCAGCGAGCCGCAGGTGACCCTGACCGTGCTGACGGTGGAGCCGGTGGCGGTGGCCCGCGCCCGCGATCCGCTGAGCGCCCTGCTGCGTGCCCTGGTGCTGGCCGACGACAAACGTAGCGGCCAGGGCGAGAGCGAAGGCGAAGTCGCCCAGAGCTACGGCGTCTGGAGCGGCTTCAAGCTGGAGTAGCAGGGAATAGCTATATGCTGGTGCTCATTCTCGATACCTGTCAACCCGCTACACGTATTAGAGATACACTACAGCGTGTACCTCATGTATGTGGACGAAAGCGGGGATGTGGGCCTGGTAGGATCGCCAACTAGATACTTCATTCTGACCGGAATGGTAATTCACGAATCTTATTGGATGGATGCGTTTGATCAACTTGTAGCATTTAGACAGCGTATGAAAACATTATATGGATTAAAAATGAAAGACGAAATTCATGCCAGTGCTTTGATCAATAAACCCGGCGACTTAGTAAGAATTAAAAGGAACGACAGATTATCAATCATCAGAAATTTTGCAGACGATATTAGTAAAATTCCGGGTGTGAGCATAATCAATATTGTGGTAGACAAGAATACAAAGACTAGTTCCTATGATGTTTTCGAAACTGCTTGGAAGACGCTCATACAAAGATTAGAAAACACTATAAACCACAAAAATTTCCCACATCCAGAACCTGACAAGTCTCTCAGGACCGACAATGAGTGTGGTATGGTTATACCCGATAATACCGACGACAAAAAACTTAGGGCTTTGCTAAGAAAAATGCGGCGATACAATATGGTTCCCAGCATAATGGGCGGTTCTGCCAGGAGCTTACCGCTCAAATTCATAGTCGAAGATCCCTTTTTCAAAGACTCCGCCAGCTCTTACTTCATACAAGCATGCGACACGGCAGCATTTCTCTTGTACCAAAATCTTCAACCCAATAAATATATGATAAAATCTGGTGGCCAAAACTATTTCAGTAGACTAAGCCCAGTTTTATGCACTGTGGCGTCCCCACGATCTGGGGGCATAGTTCTGCTATAAGGGGAAACCGAGGCTCGCGCCCCGGCCTCCGGATGAATCCTACTAACCCGAACGAGCGGGCTTCAGATTCTTCACACAGTATAGCAGAAGAAATGTGTCTTGGCCACTAGACGCATGAAGGACGGGTTCCACTCCACACATGCTCGTCTATCTTGTTTCACCAGCAACAGAATCTGATTAACTCTCTACGATAAAAGGCGCCCCAACCTTCGCAGGCGGGGCGCTTTCACAACATCAAAACCTACTTCTGGGCCAGCACCGTCAGCTTGAGGGGCACGCCGACTTCGGGGTGGGCGCGGTAGCTGATCTCGTACTCGCCGATGTCTTTGAGGGACTTGGGCATGTCGAGCTTGCGGCGGTCCACCTCGAAGCCCAGGGCGGCCAGGGCCGTCGCCACGTTGGCGTGGGTGATCGCGCCGTAGATCTTGCCCTCGCCCGCCTTGACGGTCAGGGTGACGTTGAGATCCTTCATGCGCTCGCCGAGGGCCTCGGCGGCCTTCTTCTCCTGGGCCAGCACTTTCTGACGCGACTTGATACGCGCTTCCAGGCTTTTCAGGTTGCCCTTGTTGGCGGGCAGGGCCAGGCCCTGGGGAATCAGGAAGTTGCGGGCGTAACCGGCTTTGACGCCAATCACTTCGCCGACCTGGCCGAGTTTGCCTGGTTCGAGCAAGATAATGTCCATGTTGGCCATGATCGTTATTTCCTGACCAGTTTCTCGGTGTAGGGCAGCAGTGCGAGCTGACGCGCCAGTTTAATGGTCTGGGCGATGCGGCGCTGGTGCTTGGCCGAGAGGCCGGTGCGGCGGCGGGGGAGGATCTTGCCGGTGTCGGAGACGAAACGGCGAAGCATCTTCACGTCTTTGTAATCGGTGATTTCCAGCTCGCCGATGGCGAACGGATCGACCTTGGGCTTGCGGGGCCGCTTGGGTCCCTTGCCACGCGGTTTGCGGTCACGGTCAGTCTGGGTCATGGGTGTTCCTTATGTCCTTGTCGCCGACCTCAAACGAGGCTCAAAACGGCAGATCTTCTTCTGGCGGGAAATCATCGAGGCCCTGGTCAATATCCAAGCCTGCCGAACGGTTCCCCTGCGGCGCTGATGCCGCCCGCGCGGGTGGTGCGCTGCGCGTCGGTGCACTGCCCGTGGCCTGCATACGGGGTGCACCGGAGGTGGCTGCGGGAGCGCCGGGTCCCGCGCCTCGGGCTAAGGCTTCGACTTTCGTCGCCTCTATCTTGGTGGTATTGCGCTTGTTGCCGTCTTTGTCTTGCCAGCTATCGTTGATCAGTCGGCCCTGCACCAGCACGGGGTCGCCTTTGCGGAGGTTCTGGGCACTCTCGGCCAGTTCGCGCCACAGCGTAATGTCGATCCAGTGGGTTTTTTCCTGTTGCTGGCCGTTCTTGTCTTTCCACACTTCGTTGACCGCCAGTCCCAGTCCCAGCACCGCGTCACCCGTGGGGGTGTAGCGCAATTCGGGGTCACGGACCAGATTGCCGATCAGCATCACCGTGTTCCAACCGCCAGCCATGCGAACGCCGCCTCCGGCGTCCTGCACCAGTTCAGCTTCGCTGCCCAGTGACTCCATCCGCAATGCCTTGACGCGGACCTGTGACCGCTTGCCGCCTTCGGGGGCCTCCCACTGGCTGTAATCCAGTGAGCCTTCCACGACTACGGGGTCGCCGGACTTCAGGTTGCGCTCAGACTGCCACTCGGCGGGTTTGCCGAGAATGCTGATGCGGTGGTACCAGGGCAGTTTGCGCTCGGTCCCGTCTCTGCCGACTAAATGATCTTCACCGGCAACGGTGGCCTCGAAGACCGGCACACCGGTTGGGGTGTAGCGCAGTTCGGGGTCGCGGGCGAGGCTGCCTACCAGATAAACGTGATTCATTCCACGGGCCATGTTCGTGTCTCCTTGCGTAGTCGTCGTCGTTATGGGCTTAAGTTTCGTTGCGGGCGATTTGGCCTCGGTGAAGAGGTGCATCTAGGCTAACAAGGCTTGGTCACTTCTGTCAAGAGCGTAAGGCCACAGGCCCCCAGTCGGGTGTACCGAGTCTCAGGGCTTCTTGGTCTTCCATTCAGGACGGTCCTTGACCACCAGCACCCGGCGCACGTTGTCGCGCAATCTGAGGCTCGACGCGATGGCCTTTTCAGGGTCGCCCGCCGCCTTGATGGTGTAGAGCAGGTAATAGCCCTCGCGGTCCTTCTGGATCGGGTAGGCCATCCGGCGGTTTCCGGCGTCGTCGAGGGCTGTTACTTCGGCGCCCGCGTTGGTGACCACGTTGCTGATGTAATCCTTTTCCAACTGGAGCTGTTCGCCGCTCAGGTTGGGGTTGAGGATTAGGTTGAGATCGTATTGGCTTTGCATAATTCACCTCGCTTCGTGTTGAAGAGTTTGTGCGTGCTGGGAGCGGTTTAGCCGTTTGTGGCGAACATGTCGCTCACCTCACCCGGCTCCGGCAGACGCAACTGAAAATTGTAGCAGAGCCTGGGCGGGCACGGAAGGGGCGAGGCAGCCGCGCACCCGCCGCCCCGGCCCCGCGCCGCACAACCCCGTGAAGATTGACCGGAACCTGATACAATTCTCACATGTCGCGCATTCTGGTTGTCGACGATGACGCTGCTATTCTCAAGCTGATCAGCGTCATCCTCTCGCGGGCGAGCCATGAAGTCCGCACCAGCAGCCATCCCGTCGAGGCGCTGGAGATGCTCAAGGTGTTCACGCCCGATCTGGTCATCAGTGACGTGGTGATGCCGTATATGACCGGTCTGGAATTTCTGGAACAAGTCCGCAGCCACGAGAAACGGGCTTCACTACCGTTTATTCTGCTCTCCAGCCACGCCGAGCGCAGCGATGTCCGGCGCGGCATGAACCTGGGCGCCGACGATTATCTGCCCAAGCCGTTCACGCCCCAGGACCTGCTGACCGCCATCGACGCCCGCTTAAGGCGTGCTGGCCTGGCCGTGCAGGGCGCCAGCGGCACCGAGGCCAAGGCGATGGGCACCGCCCAGGTCATCTGGAAGGGCGAGTCGGTCTCGTGGGTGTCGCGCAAGGCCCTGGAACTGTTTTTCTACTTGCTGGAGCACAAGGAAGTCACCTCCTGGCAGGCCGCCGAGGCGCTGTGGCCCGAAAAAGACGAGGCGCGGGCCAGTAGCCTGTTTCACACGACCCTGCACCGGCTTCGGCGTTCGCTGAGCAACGAGGCGGTCATGAGCACCAACCGCCGCTACACCCTGGCCGCCGACATCAACCCCGAATACGACGTGCAGCGCTTCGAGCTGCTGGCCAAGCAGGCTGAGGCCGGAAGCCTGGGCCTGGAGGAGCTGCGCGAGCTGTCGAGCATGTACGGCGAGTTTTTGCCGGGCGTCGATTCCCCCTGGTCCGACGACGTGCGCTCCCGCCTGGAGCAGCGCCAACTGTCGGTGCTGAGCCTGGCCGCCCGCGCCGCCAGCGACGCCGGGCGCACCAAGGACGCCGCCCAGTTTCACCAGCGGGCGCTGACCTTGGACCCCCTCAGCGAGCAGGACTGGAACGGTCTGGCGCAGGCCCTGGGCGCCCTGGGCGACCCGCGTGCCCGTCTGGCCGCGCAGCGCGAAGCCTGGTGGGCGGTGGATTTCGAGTAGAGCCAGCGGGAGGCGGTACGCAGTGCGCGGTCAAAGGACGTGCGTTCTTGTCTCCTACCGCGTGCTGCCTCCTGCACACCGCAACCCCCGATGTCTTTGCAACCTTAACGCTCACGAGAGGCCCGATAGTGGCGCAAACCACATTCAACATGATCGCAGCCTTGATTGACACTACCAAAGGGATTGGTCTTACACTCAGATTCTCTCATACTAAGTGAAGCATAGCCCACTTTATGAACTGTGACTTTACTGTGGTACGGGGTCTTTTATGCTTCGACTATCTCGTTTATTGGCTGCTCTAGCTTTCATTCCGTTGCTGGGTGCTTGCGCCCCCGCCAGCCCACCTACGCCCACAACCGAACCTTCCCTGAGCGTATACGGTGACCTGGAACTCGGCCTGGCCCCGACACTACGAGGGCTTGTCCTCACACCCGGTGAAAGTACCCTGACCCTGAGTAGTGGAGCGCTCGACAGCGACGCCTCCCTGACATTGACAGCCTTAAACAGCGATGCCGGGTTGGTTTTGCCGCCTGTAAACGGCGTGAACAGCAGCTTGATCATGGGCCTGGTGCCAGGCAAGACCTTCGCTGGCGCCTGGCGCGTGGAGATGAATGGGGGACGCTTTCGCCAGGATGCCAGCGCCCTACTGACCCTGAGGTCAAAAAACATCAGTTCGACCAGTGCTGTCCCTAGCGTCACAGAACTCTTCGTGCAGGGACCGAGAGGCGTCACGTTAGTGGGCACGTTCCCTACAGGCGAGGCCTTCGGGCTGCCCGACTTCGCCCAGCGCCTGAACCTGGAAAAGAGTGACCGCAGGTTGACCTACGTCGCCTACACTGCTACCAAGACGGCTTACGAGAGAACTTGCACGGAGCAGGGCGGCGACACATTGCTCGGCTATTGCTCGTTTCGCAACAAGGTCTTGCCTGCCAAGCTCAACACGCAATCGCTGTCTATGAACGCTTGGACGTGGAACATCGGGAACGTCGCAGGCACCTGCTCCTCGTACAAATTCAAGGTTTGTTACCAGGGCACCGAGCGGCGCATCAGCGATCAGATTCTGAGCTTCGAGCAAACATACGGCAAACCTGGTGTCCTCTTTTTACAAGAGCAGTGGCATGGCGATTGCAACGGCGCGGGATTGAGCACGACTTGGTATTTCTGGAATCCTCAACTGTGCGACAATCCCACACGGGGCACACCGTCGTGGATTCGTATTCTCGGCAACCGCTACGCAGTGCGCTGCACGAGTACCAACTACGCTGGCGGGTTGACCAACGGCTTCGAGTGCGTAGCCATCAATTCAGCGCTGTTTTACTTTATCAACGACACTTACCTCGGTGCTCCGAGTGGTTACCACACGCCATGCAGCGCAGACACCGGGTTTCAGGTCGTGCGGGTCGCCAGTGTCGCTAGCAATGTTCCACTTATCCTCGCCAACACCCACCTGACTGGCGCAGATAACCCGGCCTGCCGCGCCGAGCAGATCAGAACTCTGGCGACAGACCTGCGTAACCTCAACTATCCCCGTGTGCTATTCGCCGGGGACTTCAACACCGAGCCATACAATGACGGCACATCGGGAGCCATCAGTTTTCGCACCAATTTCGTCACTGCTTCAGGCGGAGCAGTCTCACCAGTCGCCACGATGATTGATCCTGGTAACCTCGCCAGTGCCGGGTACTTTTACGGTAATGTCGCGCTCGACCATGTGCTGAGCAACACTTTCACTGGGAGCTGTGCCGTCTCGCCCGCCTTCGACGGAACAGACCACCGCTTGATGCGTTGCTCGCTGCAAAGCCCAGCTTACTGATCTCTCAACGGACCTTGACGAGCAGCGGTACGCCTCCAGGCGTACCGCTGCTGCCTTGAACGCGCACTGCGAAGGAGGCATTGAGACGTAAGTCGGTGGTGGGAGTGGCATTAGGGGCGGCGCTCACCACCACGCGGCTAAGCGTGCCTGTGAAGGAAGACGTAAGCCGCTTCACCGTCACGCGACCCCCGTCAAGGCTAGCAAGTAAGGTCGGGTCGTTTTGCAGTACTTCTCCGCGAGGCCCAGGAACAAATTCGAGCGTGGCCGAAGCCGGTACTTCGCCTAGACTCAACCGGATAGAGACTTCCAAACTCTGGCCGCGTGCCACCTCTGCATCTACAGGATCACCAACCGGGACCGGGCCGCCTTCAGTGGGAAGCCGACAATAAAGCCCGGAGTCAGCGCAGTTTGAACAGCCGCTGAGGAGCATAGCGCCTGAAAGCAGCAGCGACAGCCATACCTTGGTCATACCCTTAATGTAACCCCTGGCGGCCTGAATATGTGGAGATGACCACTCATGGATTTCGGTCGCTTCGGGAATTAGATCGCCAAGCCGCCCCTCCCTTTTTTGCTAAACTAACTCCATGACAGTCGTGCGCAATACCCGGCAGAAGCAGGCGGTCCTCCAGGCGCTGCGGACTACCCGCACGCACCCTGACGCCGCCTGGATTCACACCGAGGTCCGCCGCGAGCTGCCCAGCATCAGCCTGGGCACGGTCTACCGCACCCTGGAGGCGCTGGTGCAGGGCGGCGTGGCCCTGACCATCGAGCGGGCCGGGCAGGCCACCCGCTACGACTTCAAACACGGCGAGCACCACCACCACGCGGTCTGCCAGAGCTGCGGCGCCATCTTCGACATCGAGGTGCCGAGATTGCCGGTGGCCGCGCTGCCGGGCGGCTTCCAGGTGGCTGACGTGCGGGTGGAGTTTCACGGTGTCTGCGAAGGTTGTCAAACGAAATAAGACGGTGTTTTGAACGTCCAGACCAAAAAAGAGCGCCCATCACGGCGCCCTCTTTAGCTGATCGCTCGCTTATGGCGTTTTCAGCGCGTAGCCGATGCCGCGCACGGTGCGGATGATGCCGTAGCCGTCCAGATCCCGCAGCTTGGCCCGCATGTTGGCCATATGCACGTCCACCACGTTGCTGTTGCTGGGCAGCTCACCGTTCCAGACCTCGCGCTCGATCTCCTGGCGCGAGTAGACCCGGCCCGGCTGGCGGGCCAGGAAGGTCAGCAGATCGAATTCCTTGGGCGATAAGCGGACCTCGTGGCTGTTGTAGTGGCACAGCCGCTTTTGCGGGTGAATCTCCAGGGCGCCGATCTGGATGACCTCGCCGTGCTGCTGGTGGCGAAGCTGGACCTTGACGCGGGCGACCAGCTCTTCCGGGTGAAAGGGCTTGGTCATGTAGTCGTCGGCGCCCGCTTCGAGCAGGTTGACCTTGCGGTCCACCGCGTCCATCGCCGTCAGGATAATGATCGGCACGGCGCTGGTCTTGCGCAGACGCCGGGCGATCTCGGCGCCATCGAAGTCGGGCAGCCCCAGGTCGAGGATCACCAGATCGGGGGCGTTTTCGCGGGCACTGGTCAGGCCGGTCACGCCGTCGGGCGCGGTCAGCACGCGGTAGCCAGCCTGCTCCAATTCGTACTGGACGACGCGGGTGATGTCGGGGTTGTCTTCGATCAGCAGGATTCTCTGTTCCATGGAATTCAACTTCGCTGTGGTGGAGCGTGCCGCAGCTCATCTTCGGATGCTTGCCGGTCATCTTAATGAAGCCAGCTCGCCAGGGGTGAAGTTCTGACCCCATGCCAGTTCACCTTCCCTTAACAGCACCTTGGAAAACTTTAGAAAGCGCCGCAAACTGCACAGGATCTTCCAGATGTTTGTTGTGGACAACCTGTCAGCCGCTCACAACCTGACCCAGCTTGACCTGTACCGCGCCCAGATCGGGCGAGCGCACCAGCAGCACCGAATACAGGCCCTCGAATTGCAGGTTCAGCCGGTTGATGATCCACACGCTGCCGGTGCCCAGCGCGTAGCCGATCACGCCGCCCAGCACCATCTCCTGCGTGAACAGCGGCAGCACCGCCCAGACGCTCTGCTGCGGGTGCAACATCAGGTCGATCAGCCCGACGGTCAAAAACACCGCCATCGGGTCGTTGCCGCCGGATTCGAGTTCGAGCAGCGGGGTGATCTCGCCGCGCAGGCCCAGCCGCCGTTCCTTGAGCACGGTGAATACGGCGCTGGCGTCGGTGCTGCTGACCATCGCGCCGATCAGCAAGGAGAGCGGCCAGGCTCAGCTTCAGCGCGTAGAGCAGTACTCCGAATTACGCCACGGGGAAAACAGCCTCCCCGCGCCTCCATTCTGCGTCCTGCTCAGTTAAAACTACTCGCTCCGCTCGGTCATAAAAAGGGTCTTTTTATGACATCTGCTCTAGTGGGCGAAGGCGCCCATCAGGCCGCTGCTGATGAGCACGCCCAGGGTCGCCAGCGACAGGCCCCTGCGCAGCACCGGGCGCACCGCGCTCCAGTGGGTGCCCAGCCCGCCCTGGAACAGAATGAAGCACAGCGCCAGCGTGCCCGCGTACTGGGCCAGCGCGTAGTTGCTGAACTGGATGCCGCCGGGGCCGTCGCTGCTCGCCAGCATCCCCACGCCCAGAAACAGCACCAGAAACAGCAGCAGCCCCGGCACGCCCAGCCGCCCGGACAGCTTGCTGACCACGATGCTCAGCAGCAGCAGCGCCCCGGCGACAAAAATAGACAGATCTCCGGCCACGCCGCCCACCCCCGTGGCGAGCTTGACGTCTGCCGGGCGCGGTCACACAAAGGCAGGTTGCAGGGAGCGGCCTGACTTTATCTTCACACCCATCTTCATGCCCGGATGCGGCTGGGTAATCTGGCGACCTGGCCCCAGAATTTCACCAGCGCCCGGACCATGGCGCTCAGGCCCGCCAGGTCGCCGGGGCGAATCAGGTAGGCGCTGGCGTAGGCGTGGTAGGCGCCGCGAATCTGGGCTTCGGTGCCCTCGCCGCTGAACATCACCACCGGCAAACGGCGCAGGCTCAGGTCGGTGCCGGTTTTCAGGCTGCTCAGCCAGGGCAGGCTGGCACGCCCGCTCAGGCTATCGGCCAGCAGCACCAGATTGATGCGCAGGTCACGGGCCAGCGCGGCGTCGGCCTCGGCGCCCGTGCGGGCCAGGTGCAACTCGACGTCGCCGGGCAGCTCGGCGAAGGCGTGCTCAAGCCGCTCGATGTCGGCCTCGTCGTCCTGAAGCAGCAGAATGTGCAGCGGCGGGTGGCCCCGCTCCGCGCTGCTCACACGGGCCTGAACGGTATTGAGGTGGGGTAATCAGTCTTCATCGCCGATGTTCCTTCACTTCAGTGACCTTGATTTCTGAAGTTACGTCCTCAGCATAACCCAGCGCACCCGCCGAGGTGGGAACCAGCGGGCACGCCTGATGGATGCATCTCAGCCGCGCAGGGCGTACCCGACGCCGCGCACGGTGCGCAGCAGGCCGTAGCCGTCGAGGTCGCGCAGCTTGGCGCGCAGGTTGGCCATATGCACGTCCACGACGTTGCTGCCGTCGGGCAATCTTCCCTGCCAGATGTCCTGGCCGATCTCCTGGCGCGAGTAGACCCGGCCCGGCTGGCGAATCAGCAGCGCCAGGATGTCGAATTCCTTGGGCGAGAGCCGCAGCTCCTCGCTCTTGTAGCGCACCAGGCGTTTTTGCGGATCGAGTTCCAGGTCGCCCAGGGTCAGGCTCTCGGAACCGCGCTGCCGGAGCTGCACCTTGATACGGGCCAGCAGCTCGTCGGGGTGAAAGGGCTTGATGACGTAATCGTCGGCGCCCAGCCCCAGCAGCCGCACGCGCTCCTCGATGGTGTCGCGGGCGGTCAGCACGATCACCGGCACGGTGCTGTTTTTGCGCAGCCGCTGCACCACGTCGCCGCCGTCGAAGTCCGGCAGGCCCAGGTCGAGCAAGATGAGGTCGGGGTGTTCCTCGCGGGCCTTGATCAACCCCGTCATCGCCGTATCGGCGTGGTCAATGTCAAAGCCAGCGTCAGACAGGTCAAGCCGCAGGACGTTGGCGATGTCCAGATCATCTTCGATCACAAGGATGCGTTGGCGGGTCATGGGCTCATTGTAAACGATGGTGCCGGAATCCTTAAGTGTTCTCACGGCGAGGTCGGCCACAACGCAGCGTCTGGCACCCTGAGCCACGGTCTTATGAAACCCACTGTCCGGTATGGCCGCACACCGGGCCACCCGGCGCCACCTGCCTGAATGGGGGAAGCGTCGGCGCTGGGAGCGTGCATTCATGTTAGGCTGAGCGCACTGCATCTGCGGATGTCTTTTATTGATTGGACCTGATTGCCCCCAAGTATCACCGACAATTCCGCACCCCACCCCAGCCTGCCCACCGGGCCGGTCACAAGGAACACCACATGGACGAGGAAACCCGGATGGACAAGGAAACCCAGATGGACGAGGAAACATTGTGAACAAACAGACCCCCTCCCAGGACGCGCTGGAAGTCATTCCGCTCGGCGGCATGGGCGAGATCGGCAAGAACATGTTCGCCTACCGCTACAACGACGAGATTCTGCTGGTCGATGGCGGTCTGGCCTTCCCAGAGTCGCACCAGCTCGGCATCGACCTGATTATTCCCAAAATCGACTACCTTCAGGAGAACGCCGGGCTGATCAAAGGCTGGTTGCTGACCCACGGCCACGAGGACCACATCGGCTCGCTGCCCTACATCATGCCCAGGCTGCCCACCGTGCCGATGTACGGCGGACGCCTGACGCTGGGACTGCTGCGCGAGAAGCTCAGCGAATTCGGCATCAAGGAGGGCGACACCGATCTGCACGAGGTCGAACTCGACGCCCAGGTGCGCATCGGCAAGCATTTCATCGTGGATTTTTTCCGGATCACCCACTCGATTCCCGACAACATGGGTTACGTGCTCACGACCCCGGTAGGCAAGGTCGTGCATACCGGCGACTTCAAGATCGACCGGACGCCCACCGACGGCAACCTCAGCCAGCTCGACCGCATCGAGAAGGCGGGCGACGACGGCGTGTTGCTGCTGATTTCCGACAGCACCAACGCCGAGCGCCCCGGCTGGTCGGTCAGCGAGGCCGAGGTGGCGGTCAACCTCGAAGAACTGATCAAGGCGGCGCGGGGCCGGGTCTTCATCACCACCTTCGCCTCGCAGACGCACCGGGTCCAGAACATCATCCGCAGCGCCGAGAAGCTGGGGCGGCGGGTCATCATGGAAGGCCGCAGCATGCTCAAGTACGCCCAGGTGGCCCAGGAACTCGGCTACATGGAGTTCAAGGACCCGCTGGTGACCAACGACGAGGTCGGCGACCTGCAAGACTCGCAGGTGCTGTACATGTGTACCGGTTCGCAGGGCCAGCCGATGAGCGTCCTCAGCCGCCTGGCCTTCGGCAACCACGCCAAGATCGCCCTCAAACGCGGCGACACGGTGATCTTGTCGAGCAGCCCGATTCCCGGCAACGAGGAGGCGGTTAACACCGTCATCAACCGCCTGTACGAGATCGGTGTGGAGGTGCTGTATCCGCCGACCTACAAGGTCCACGCCTCCGGGCACGGCAGCCGTGAGGAGCAACTGGTCATTTTGAATCTGGCCCGGCCCAAGTACTTTCTGCCCTGGCACGGCGAGCCCCGGCACCAGATTAACCACGCCCGATTGGCCCAGACCGCCACCCGCCCGCCGCAGCGCACCCTGGTGGCCAAGAACGGCGACATCGTGAAGCTGACCCCCGACGACTTCAAGGTGGTCGGCACCGTTCCGGCGGGCGCTGTGTATGTCGATGGGCTGGGCGTGGGCGACATCAGCGACGACGTCATCATGGACCGCATGAGTATGAGCCAGGAGGGCGTGCTGATCATCACGGCGGTGCTGCACCCGACCCCGCACATCGAACTGGTCTCGCGCGGCTTTGTGCGCAGCAACCGCGAGCTGGAAAACCAGATTCGCAAGGTAGCCCTCGAAGCCGTCGAGAACGGTATGCGCGAGAAAAAACGCCTGGAAGACATTCGCGACGACATGTACGGCGCGGTGCGCCGCTTCGTGCGCAAGGTCACGGGCCGCAACCCGGTGCTGATTCCGCTGCTGGTGGACTGAAGGTCGGAACGAGTGCCGTGCCTGGAGCGGGAACGCCGCACGGTCGCCCCCTCACCCTTCCGCCGCGTTGCGGCTCCCTCCCTCTCCCGCAGGGGGCGAGGGATCAACGGCGAGTGGCCTAAACTCATTTCAATCTCGTGTGAACAGGTGAATCTCGAACCGCCCCGTAAGTGCCACGGGGCGGTTTTTTGCTGCGCTTAGGCTGAGGCGTAGATCGGCGTCAACTCCTCCAGCACCAGGCCCAGGGCCAGGTCGCCCGTCCGCTGCGCCTCGGTATCGCCCCAGGCGTCGAGCGTTATCCGTTCGGCGCCCACCTCAGCCAGCGCCTGACATACCGAGAGCAGCAGCGCCCGCCGGAGCCCGGAGCCGCGCAACTCCAGCCGCACGCCGGGGGCACCGAGGCTGGCTGTCTCCCCGTTCAGCCAGGCCCGACACAGGCCCGCTGGCGCACCGGCGGCGTCATAAGCCAACCGTCCCAGCCGGTCATCGGAGCCGCCCACATTCGGCTGGAGCGATTCAGGCGTGATGTGGGTGTGCCCGATCAGGTCGGAGTAGGTCTGCTGGGCCGCTCGCCGGTCGGCGAGGTCGCTCACTTCGGTCAGCGGCACAATGCTGAAGCCGTCTGGTACGTCGGGCAACATAGTAGGCAGGGAGCCGGTCAGGCGGGTGTAGGCGCTCATGACGTGCAGGCCCGCCGCCGCCAGCGTTTCAGCCGGAAACAGGTGCGCCTCGGCGTAGGCGTACAGTTGAGGCTGAGCCGCCCGCGCCGCCCACAGCAGGGCCAGGGCCGCGTCCCGCCGCTGCTCGCCCGCAAAGACCCCACCCAGGATCTCCGCACCGTGAGCAGGCGAGGGCCGCAGCCCCAGCACGCCCAGAATGTCTCCGGCGACGTTATGCACCTGCCAGGCAGCGCTGAGCTGATTCACCGATCCGGCGAAATCGGCTTCACTGCTGCCGTACAGACGGGCAAACACCGGCAAGGTCATCGTGGGCACCGCCGAAAGGACGCTCAGGGTCATACCGGAGTATAAATGGCGGCCACAGAGCAGGCGCGGTGCGTCGGATAGAACTGAAGTAGCTGCCTGCGGCGTTCGCTCACATCGTTCGGCCTCTCGGTGCCACCGTGACACCGACTGGCAGATCCCAGCGCCGTACTGTTCGCCGCCGATGGTCCACAATCGCGTATGCATCCCTTCAGCACCGGCCAGAAACTGATCTTCATCGGCGACAGCATCACCGACGCGGGCCGCACCGACGGGGTGGGCGAGTACGGCGGCGAACACTACGGCGACGGCTACGTGGCGCGGGTGCGTGAGCTGCTGCTGGCCCGTGCTCCACAGACGCCACTCCATATTCTCAACCGGGGCGTCGGCGGCGATACGGTGCGCCACCTGGCCGCCCGCTGGCAACGTGACGTGCTCGACCAGCGCCCCGACTGGCTGAGCGTCAAGATCGGGGTTAACGATGTTTGGCGCAGTTTTAATGGGCCGTCCAGAGACGCGGTGTCGCCACCTGAGTACACCCGGACGCTGCGGACCCTGCTCGGTCAGGCTGCCGCCCAGGGTACCCGCCTGGTGCTGGTCACGCCCTTTCTGATCGAAGCCAACCGGGCCGAGGCGATGCGGGTCGCCGTCGAGGAACGCGCCGCCAGCGTGGCTGAGTTGGCGCGGGAATTTTCGGCCCCGCTGGTGGCGCTTCAGCCCGCCTTCGACGCCGCCTGTCAGGCCGATGAGCCGCTGCTGTGGTCGCCTGACCGGGTACATCCCTCCGGCCCCGGCCACATGCTGATCGCGCTGGAGTGGCTGCGGGCGCTGGGGCTGTAGGAGGCTGGGGCTGTAGGAGTAGGTGTGCGGCGCCCCACAGCCGCTGGGTAAGGCGAAGTCACGTCACCAGCCCTGAGCGCGTGAAATACTCTGCTCATGTCTCGCTCCCTGACCGTGCTGCTGACGCTGACGCTGCTGGCGGCTCCCGCCCTGGCCCAGACTGTACTGGCCCAGCCTGTACTGGCCCAAAACGTGCTGGCCCAGACCGGCATTCCGGCCACGCCTCTCCCCTCCCCTACCAGCCCGGAGAGGCCCGCCGTACCGGCGCCGCTGCCTCTGGACACTCCACCGGTTAACGGTGAGCCCGCAGTGCCAAGCGAACCGGAGGCCCCCGTTCCGGTCAAACCGGTGGCACCAGGCAGGCCCGCCGCGCTCCCAACCCAACCGCTCCCGGCTCAACCGCTGACCCTCAGCTTCGAGGCCCGCCTGCCCGCCGTCGTCGCTGGAAAAAAGACCACCATCGCCTACCGCGACACGCTGCTGATTACCGCCGAGCGCATGGCCAGCGTCCGGCAGCAGGGCAAGATCACCGCCAGCCTCGACGCCGACCTGAAAGCCTTCCTGGCCCGCCTGAGCGCCCCGGCCCAGGGCGCCCGCTTCGAGGTGCAGCCGGATGGGCAGTGGGCGCTGGTGCAGCACGACGGCTTCACCGTGGACGCGGACGCCGCCCGCAGAGCGCTCAAGGCGGTCATCGCCGACCCGACGACGAGCACCATCACCCTCCAGCCCACCGCCGCCTACGCCCCAAAACGAACGTTGGATTACTTTGTTTCACGTGGAATCACCGCCTTCCTGGCCGCCGGGCAGACCGGCTACGACGGCTCCAGCCCGGCCCGCATCACCAACATCCACGTCGGCACCCGCGCCTTTCAGGACCGGCTGTTCGAGGGCAAGGCGTTTTCCTTCAACCAGGTTCTGGGACCGATCAACGCTCGCGCGGGCTTCGTGCCGGGCCTGGTGATCGCGGGTGAGCGCACCGCGTCGGGCCTGGGCGGCGGCATCTGCCAGGTCAGCACCACCGTCTTCCGGGCACTCTACGGCGCCGGGCTGACCATCACCGAGCGGCGCAATCACAGCTACCAGGTCTACTACTACGACCCGCAGGGCCTGGACGCCACCGTCTACCAGCCGAGTCAGGACCTGAAATTCGCCAACGATACCGGCGGCGCCCTGTGGTTTCAGTCCGACTGGGACGACGCCGAGAAGCTGCTGGTGGTGCGCGTCTTCGGCAAGGCCCGCGACTTTGAAGTGCAGGTGAAGGAGCCGAACGTGCTCAGCACCTCGCCCTCACCGCCCGACAAGCTGCTGCCAGACCGGACCCTCAAGCGGGGCGAGCGCAAGCAGGTCGACTGGGCCGCCCAGGGTGCCCAGATCGAGGTCGAGCGGCTGTTCGTGCGTGGCGGCCAGGTGTTCAAAAAGGATGTACTGAGGAGCCGTTACAAGCCCTGGCCAAACATCTTCGTGGTCGGTAAGTAACGGCTGGTCGGTAGGTAACGGCTGGTCGGCAGGTGACCGGCGCTGAACGAAGCGTGGCCCCGGTCTGTACCTTCAGGCGTTCTCGGCGTAGCCCAGCAGCTCCAGCAGGCGGTCCAGCTCCTCGCGGGAGCCGTAGCTCAGCTCCAGGCGGCCCTTGTCGGCGCCGTTGATCTTGACCTTGGTGCCGGTGCGGCGGCTGAGATCGAGTTCGACCTGCCGCCAGGGCCGGGCCGGGCTGACCTTGATGGGCGCCCCGGTCGCCTCTTCCCTGCCCCGCCTCAGCGCCTCGGCGCCGCGCACGTTCAGGTGACGGCTCAGAATTTCACCGAGCGCCCAGGCCCGGTCCGCCTCCGGCTGGGCCAGCACGGCGCGGGCGTGTCCGGCGCTGATCTCGCTGTTTTCAAGGGCGCTCAGGGCGGCGGGCGGCAGGCTCAGGAGCCGCAGGGCGTTGGCGACGGTGCTGCGGCCCTTGCCCACCGCCTTGGCCACGCCCTCCTGGTTCAGCCCCTGGTCGAGCAGCGTCTGGTAGGCCCGCGCCTCTTCCAGCGGCCCCAGGTCCTCGCGCTGGAGATTCTCGACGATGGCGATTTCCAGCGCGTCGCGGTCGGCCAGGTCGCGGATGATGACCGGCACCTCGACCAGCCCGGCCAGTTGAGCGGCCCGCCAGCGCCGTTCCCCGGCCACGATCTCGAAATGCTCGCCGCGTGGGCGCACCAGCAACGGTTGCAGCACGCCCTTGTCGCGGATGCTCTGGGCCAGCTCGGCCAGCGCTTCGGGTATAAACACCTGGCGCGGCTGGTAGGTCGCCTGGACGATCTGCTCGATCTTGAGGCTCTGGGGCAGGGCGGGGGCGGTCTGGGGACGGCTGAGCAGGGCGTCCAGGCCCCGACCCAGGCTAGATTTTTTCGACACGCTGCATCACTTCCTCGGCCAGACGTTTGTAGGCGGCGGCCCCGCTGGACAGCGGCGCGAACTGGCTGATCGGTACGGCGAAACTGGGCGCTTCCGAGAGCCGGACATTGCGCGGAATCACGCTCCAGAACACCAGTTCTCCGAAATGCTGGCGCACGCTCTGTTCGACTTCCTGGGCCAGATTGGTGCGCCCGTCGAACATGGTGATCGCCACGCCCAGCACGCTCAGCCCCGGATTGAGTGCCAGCCGGACCCGCTCGACGGTTTCGGTCAGGCCCGCCAGGCCCTCCAGCGCGTAGTATTCGGCCTGCAAGGGAATCAGCAGGGCGTTGACGGCGGCCAGCACGTTGATGGTCAGCGGCCCCAGGCTCGGCGGCGCGTCGACGATGACCAGCTCGAACTGCCCGGACGCGGCGATGACCTCCAGCAGCTCGCGCAGGGCGTAGGGCTCCTCGCTGAGTTCGACCCCGGCCCCGGCCAGGTCCGGCGTGGCGGGCAGCACACTCAGCCGCTCCTGGCTGCTCTGCACGATCTGCGCCGGGGCGCTGGCCGGATCGCTGAGCGCCTGGTACAGCCCGGTTTCCACACCGCGCAGGCCCAGGCCGCTGGTGGCGTTGCCCTGGGGGTCCATGTCGATCAGGAGCACCCGCCGCCCGCCTGCGGCCAGGTAGGCGGCCAGGTTGATGGCGGTGGTGGTCTTTCCCACGCCGCCTTTCTGGTTGACGATGCCCAGCGTCTTCATGCGGTCTGCTTGCACGCCGTCAACTTGCACGCCGTCAATTTGCATGGTACCTGCTTCATGGTTGCTGCTCGTGTCGCGTCTGCATGCTGGTATCCTTGTGTTCGAGCTGCCGAGTAGCCCTCAGCATAACGGTTGGCGGCCCGGTACACCCGCACGCCGGGGATACTGGGCAGGCGTGGGGCCGACCTTGCGCATCAGCACCAGGCTGCGTGGGGCACCCAGCAGCGGTAATTCGAAGTGTTCCACGTGAAACAACTCGGCGCCCAGCAGCGCGGCGGCGCGCGTGCCTGACGCCAGTTCCTCCTCGCCGAGCTGGCCTTTCTGGGCGATCAGCAGCCCACCGATCTCCAGCAGCGGCAAACCCAACTCGGCCAGCACCGGCAGGGCGGCCACGGCCCTGAGCACCACCCGTTCGTAGCGCTCGCGGTGCTGCGGCTGCTGCCCCAGCATCTCAGCCCGGCTGGCGAGCGCGGTCACGTTGCCCAGCTTCAGCGCCGCTGCGGTCCGGGTCACGAAATCGGTCTTTTTGCGGGTGGCGTCCACCGCCAGAAACTGAAGGTCCGGCAGAGTGATGGCCAGTGGGAAGGTGGGAAACCCCGCGCCAGTGCCCAGGTCCACCACCCGCATCCCGCCTTGCAGCCAGCCGCCCCGGTTACAGCTCAGCGAATCGATAAAATGCTTGAGGATGATGTCGCGCTCACCTGTCAGCGAGGTGAGGTTCATCCCGGCGTTACCTGCCAGCAGCGCGGCCTGGAGCTGAGCGAAGGTCCGCAGGTGCGGCGTCAGGTCCAGTTGCAGCGCCCGACCGCCCGCCAGCAGCAGCGCCTCGCCTTCAGGCGTCATCTTGAGTTCCCGTCTTCACATTGACCTCAGTTCCTGCATTGACCACAGTTCCCGCATTGACCACAGTTCCTGCGGGGCCAGGGCGGCCCCGTCGATGACCCATAGTTTCACGTGAAACAGCAGCGGTGTCAAATCGGGTAGGGAGAGGCGCACCACCAGTGAACACTCGCCTCACGAAGCGTTATTCTTCCCACGGCGGGCAGGCAGCGAAGCCGGACGGAAACGCAAGCAAGCGGCCTCACCAGGTCGCCCACCCATTCACGCGCCGCCATGCCCAGTGCAGGCGCTGTCCTGACCCGCACGGCGCTGTGCTCAAGCCAGCGCCTGGACCTTCGCATCGGGCAGGAGAGTGCGAGTTGGCCTTGAACACACCGCAGGGAAGGGCGGTGGCCGTGGTCAGCGCAGTCGGTCCACCAACCGGCCACCGAGTGACCCAGATTCAGGCTTCACGGATCAGGAGGCCGTCCAGAAACGGGTGTCCAGAACAGGGCGTGGCAGACCTCTCACGCCGGAATCCTACCGTTCCAGGTCTCCCCACTACCCCCGGTTCGACGTTTCACGTGAAACAACGCCGCGCTGACGCAGATGCACCAGCAGGCTGGCAATGTCGCCGTGCCGCACACCGGGAAGGCGGGCCGCCTGCTCCAGCGTCCGGGGCCTGGCCCGGCCCAGTTTCTCGCGGGCCTCGTTGGACAAAGTAGGCACGGCGCTGTAATCGAGGTGTTCCAGGCTGACGCCGCGTGCCCGGCCCTCGCTGGCGAGCTGGCGAAGGCTGCGCTCGATGTATCCGGCGTATTTGACCCGAATTTCCAGCGCCTCGCGCTCGGCGAGGTCCAATGCGGGCAGCTCAGCGCCCAGCGCCTCAAGGTCTGCCAGGCTGGCCCCATCGCGGCGCAGCCAGGTGTCGGCAGTCACGCCCTGAATGCGCTGGGCGCCGAGCAGGCTGGTGGCCTGGGCGATGCGCTCATACTTGAGCTGCACAGCCTGGCGACGCTCCCCGCCGATGAGGCCCAGCTCGAAAGCCCGCTCGCTGAGGCGCTCGTCGGCGTTGTCCTGGCGCAGCAACAGACGGTGCTGGGCGCGGCTGGTCATCATCCGGTACGGCTCGTCGCTGCCACGCTGCACGATGTCCTCGATCATCACGCCGATGTAACTTGTTTCACGGGAAACAATCGGGGCCGTGCCGGACTTACCGGTATCCAGCTCCAGCGAGCGCCGCGCCGCCGCCGTTCCGGCCACCAGACCCTGCGCCGCCGCCTCCTCGTAGCCGCTGGTGCCGTTGATCTGACCCGCCGTGAATACGCCCGCCATCAGCCGCGATTCCAGATTCAGCGTCAGCTCGGTGGAGTCGATCACGTCGTATTCGACGGCGTAGGCGTAGCGGTGAATCACCGAGCGCCCGAAACCCGGCAGGCTGCGCACCAGTCGGTCCTGCACGTTCGGCGGCAGGCTGCTCGAAAAGCCCTGGAGGTACACCTCGCTGGTCTGAAGCCCCTCCGGCTCGACGAACAGCAGATGGCGGTCATGGTGGGCGAAGCGCGTCACCTTGTCCTCGATGCTGGGGCAGTAGCGCGGTCCCAGGCCCTCGATGTCTCCGGCGAACATCGGCGACTCGTGCAGGTTTTCCCGAATCAGCCGGTGCGTTTCGGGCGTGGTGTGGGTCTGCCAGGTGGGGGAGAGGGCGGCGCTGGGGCCGGGCGTGCCGGTGAACCCGCGCGGCTTCGGATCGGCGGGCAGTTCCAGCAGCGCCGAGAAATCCACCGCGTCGGCGCGGACGCGGGGCGGGGTGCCGGTCTTGTAGCGCTTGAGGGCGTGCCCGGCGCGTTCCAGCGGGGCCGACAGAAAGCGGGCGGGCGGCTCGCCCTGGCGGCCCTCGGCCCGTGACTGCCGCCCGTACCAGGTCAAGCCGCGCAGGAAGGTGCCTGCCGCGATGACCACGCTGCGGGCGCTCAGGCGGCGGCCATCGGTGGTGACGACCACCCAGCTCTGGGCGCCATGCTCAAGACTGGGCTCCAGGTCGGCGGCCTCACCGCGCACGATCTGGATGTTGGCGTTGCCCAGCAGGTACTCCTGGGCACGCTCGGCGTAGGCGTCGCGCTCGTTCTGGACCCGCAGCGACTGGACGGCTGGCCCCTTGCTGACGTTCAGAACGCGGGTGTGAATGGCCGTGTCGTCGGCAACGCGGCCCATCAGCCCACCCAGCGCCTGAATCTCGAAGACCATCTGGCTCTTGCCGGGGCCACCCACCGCCGGGTTGCAGGGCATCCGCCCGATGGTGGCCGGGTTGCTGACCAGCAGCGCCACCGGACCGAACTTGGCCGCCGCCCAGGCCGCCTCGATGCCCGCGTGGCCGCCGCCGATGACCAGCACCGGCCAGGTTGTGGGGTTACGTTTCGCCGTCATCCGGTCAGTCTAGCGGGTGGGGAAGGGCTGCGGGGTGCCGGGCACGACAGTCGGCCAGAAAACGAAAAACGCCGTGCTGGACGGCGTTTCAGCACCAGATCGGCGTGGTTCAGCCTAAAACAGCACCGCTCTGGCGCTCAGTACCGGGTCGTGTTGCTCGGTGTCGAGCAGCAGTTCCAGGTACTCGCGCCCCGGCAGGGCGTCGATCATGGCAAAGCGGCTCTGCTCGTCGAGGTGAATGCCGCCGTGCATCTGGGTGTGGCCGTAGACCCCGTAAGCCAGATCGGCCATCATCACGTACTCCGGCGTGTCCTGCCACCAGCGTTTGGGGGCGCTGTCCGCGTAAAACAGGTCGTCGTAAAAGGCGAAGGCTGGCAGCGGCCCGACGTGGGCGAACTGCACGCGGCCCACCCGCAGCTCGCGCAGAAAGCTGCTGAACCAGTGTCGCAGGTGATCGGGCAGCAGCACGCCGCCGCGCTCCGGGTCGAACTCGTTGTGGGTCAGGCCGCCGGAGGTGCCCAGCACGTAGCGGTGGTGCAGCACGCCGTCGTCGTGGTTACCCAGGATGAAATGCACCGAGCCCGGCGCGGCGTCCTGGTAGGCCCGCAACTTGTCCAGTTCACGAACCTGGTAGCGGGCCGCCGCGAACAGGTGGTCCTCGTTATCTGGATCGAAGCCCTCTATGCCGCTGAAACGGGCGTAGTCGTGGGCATTTTTGGGATGCACCAGGTCGCCGATAAACACCACCTGATACAGCCCCTGGCGCACCGGGGGCGTCGGCAGGCCGCTGGCGTCCACGCAACTGGCCGACCGGAGGGCCGCCCACATGGTCTCGAAGTCGGCGTGAACGTCCCCGATGGCGATGAACTTGCGCGTGGCCATCAGCCGCCGTGCCTCTGGAGCGCCTGCAACTCCTTGTAGATGGCCCGGCTTTCGTCCACCGTCTCGCCGTAGCCGCGCAGCACGATCTTCATGGCTTCCTTACCGCGCCCGCCGTCGCGGAGCTGCTCGACCAGCGTGTCGATATGGGCGCGGGCCTTGCTCAGTTGCGGGTCGAGCGGCACCTGGGGGGGCAGCGGACGGGCCGGACCGGGCCGGGGAGCGTGTTCGGTTGTACCCGCAGAGGACTCACCGATGAGTTCGCTGACGTTGGGGCCGTCGTCGGGGTCGTATTCAACCCAGGGCGCCTCGATTGCGCTGGCGACGCCGTAAAATCGGAAGGCGTCGGCCAGGGCCAGCTTGCGGGCGTCGTCGAAGCTGTGCCCACCGCTCAGGCCCTCACGCACCGCGCCGCCCAGCCCCAGCGCGGCCCGCACCATCGGCGGCGAGACGCTTTCGATCTTCCAGCTCAGGCTCCAGGTGGGGTCGGCGGCGCTCAGGTGGGCGTCGAGCGTGTCGAGGTCGGGCACCGGCAGCACGCGGGCCTGGTCGCCGCGCACCTCGGCCACGGCCCAGGCGCTCAGGGCGGCGCGTAATGCTTCACGAATGAGGGCAACATCGGACATATGAGCAGTTTAGCGAGTTTGGGTGGACAGGGTGTGTCTGGCTGCCAGGGAAGTAGGAGGTGGGAGGTGGGGAGTGGGTGACAGATGTCACGGCGGGCGGCTGACGGCTGGCACTGGGAGGCCCTGCCTCCACCGTCCAGACTGAGCGCATGAATACTGGCCTCATCAACAACGTGGTGTGTTTCGAAGGCGTGAGCGTGCGCTTCGGTGCAGTGAGTGCCCTCGACAATCTGAATCTGGAGTTGCGCGGCGGCGAACTGAGCGCCCTGCTCGGCCCCAACGGCGCGGGCAAGACGACGGCGCTGAGGCTGCTGCTGGGGCTGACCCGGCCCAGCCAGGGCACCGTGCGCGTGCTCGGCGGTGATCCCCGGCGCTCAGAGGCGCGGCGCGGAGTGGGGGCCATGCTACAGGACATCAGCCTGCCGCCCAACCTCAGCGTGCTGGAGCTG
Organism: Deinococcus sp.; assembly: GCF_025362455.1. Classification (GTDB taxonomy): domain Bacteria; phylum Deinococcota; class Deinococci; order Deinococcales; family Deinococcaceae; genus Deinococcus. The sequence goes on from NZ_JANYGJ010000133.1 coordinate 40,959, forward strand.
CTGCGCCTCTACGCCGCGCTGTACCCGGCGCCGTTGAGCGTGAACCGGGCGCTGGAGCTGTCGGGCCTGAGCGATCAGGCGACTTCACGGGCCAGTCGGCTCTCCGGGGGCCAGCAACGGCGGCTGAGTTTCGCCCTGGCGGTCATCGGCAACCCTGAGCTGCTGCTGCTCGACGAACCGACGGTGGCGATGGACGTGCAGGGCCGCGCCGCCTTCTGGCATGGCATTGCCGAGCTACGTTCAGGCGGCTGCACGGTGCTGCTGACCACCCACCTGCTCGAAGAGGTGGACCGCGCCGCCGACCGGGTGATCGTGCTGAGTCGGGGCGTAATCGTCGCCGACGCCGCGCCGGGCAGCGTCCGGGCACGGGTGGGCCTGAGCCGGGTGCGCTTCTCCAGCCGCCTGGACGCGGCGCATTGGCACACAATCACGCTGCCGGGCGACGTACTGGAGGGCGGCCCCGCCGGTCAGTTCAGCATCCGGACCCGCCAGCCGGAAGCCTTGGTCCGCGCCGCCTTGGATCTCGACCCCGCGCTCAGCGATCTAGAAGTCTCCCGCGCCAGCCTGGAAGACGCCTTCCTGAGCCTGACCGGACCAGACCAAGCCCCAACAGGAGCACTGGCATGACCACACTCGCCTCACCGTTCACCTCTGCCCTGCGCCCCTTCGTCGCCCTGGCCCGCACCGAACTGCTGCGGCTGCTGCGAAACCGTGCTCTGCTGGTGCCCGCGCTGCTGCTGCCGATCATCTTCTTTTCGCTGTGGGGGCTGCCGAACGCCAGGTACACCCTCGGCGGCGTGAATGCCGGGCGCTACATGCTGGTCTCCTACGCGGCCTATTCGCTCATCAGCACGGCGCTGTTCGGCTTCGGGGTGGCGGTGGCCGCCGAGCGGGCGTCCGGCTGGTGGCGGCAACTGCAAATCACACCCGCCCCGCCCGCCCTGATCTTCGGTGCCAAGATCACCGCCTCGCTGGTCATGGGCCTGCTGAGTGTGCTGGCGCTGTGCCTGTTCGCCGGGCTGGTCGGCCACATCTGGCTGGGCGCGGCTGACCTGGGCGGCGTGCTGCTGCGGCTGCTGCCCGGCATGGTGCCTTTTGCGCTGCTGGGCCTGACGCTGGGCCTGCTCGCCCCGCCGGACGCGGCGGGCGGCGTCGCCAACCTCGTGGCGCTGCCGATGCTGTTCGCCTCCGGCATCTTCGTGCCGCTGGACACGGCCCCGGACTTTATTCGGTCGCTGGCACCTTATCTGCCCGCCTATCACTTCGGTCAGCTCGGCTGGACGGCAATTGGAGCCAAACCGGCAGGCGCCGAGTGGACGCACTGGGTCTGGCTGGCCGGGTACGCGGCAGTGTTCCTGCTGACCTCGCTGTGGGCCGCCCGCCGCAGCGAAATGCGGCGCTGAGCTAAGCTGATGGCACATTCACAGCCAGTCAGCCAGCAGGGGAGGGGAGAGGGGATGCACAGCGCCCTACGTCAGTCCGGCACCACCGCGTTCTTCTGGCGGTTTTTCCCGCTGGTCTGGCTGGTGTACCTGTACTTTCCACTCCGGGAACTGTTTCAGGGTACTCAGCCGCCCGGCGTCATGCTGCTGGGCACGGCAGGTGTGTGCGTATTGCTGTGGCTGTGGTCGCAGCTCTACGCCCAGCAACTCTACCGGGACGGTCGGCTGCGTTCGGTGAAGGTGCAGTGGCGCTGGGCGCTGGCTGCCTACGGCTGGTGCCTGCTGCTGTTCGCCGGGTTCTCGTTGATCGGCAGCGAGGCGCCGACCTTCCTGATCTACGCCGCCGCCGTGATCGGCTTTCAGACCAGCCTGCGCCGGGCACTCTGGGGCCTGACGGGCGCACTGGCGATGCTGGGGCTGGGCATCTGGCTGCCTGGAGCGCCCTACACCTGGATCGGGGTGGTGCAGTTGGTGCTGTTTTCCAGCGTGGGCTTGTACGGCAACCACGCCGGTTACCAGCAGAGCCTGGCCCAGCGGCGACTCACCGAGATGCAACTCCAGCAGGAAAAGCTGGCCGCCGACGCCGAACGCGAGCGCATCGCCCGCGACCTCCATGACCTGCTGGGCCACACCCTGAGTGTCATCGTGCTCAAGAGCGAACTGGCCAGCAAACTCGCCGAGCGCGACCCGCTCCTCGCCGCCCAGGAAATCCGTGAAGTCGAGCGCATTTCCCGCGAGGCGCTCAGCGAGGTCCGGGCCGCCGTGCGCGGCTACCAGGGCAGCGGCCTGGGCGCCGAGCTGGCCCGCAGCAAAGTGGCGCTCGACGCGGCGGGCGTGAAGTTGCGGCTGGAACGGACGCCCTGCGCCCTGCCCCCGGAGATCGAGAACGCCCTGAGCATGGTGCTGCGCGAGGCCGTGACCAACGTGGTGAGGCACGCCCGCGCCGCGCACTGCACCGTCCGCATCGAGCAACAGGGTGGCGAGTACCTGCTGGACGTGCAGGACGACGGTATCGGCGGCGCGGGCGTGGAGGGCAGCGGCCTGACCGGCATGCGCGAACGGGTGCGGGCACTGGGCGGTGAGTTGACGCGCAGCGGCGAGGGCGGCACCTGTCTGAGCGCCCGCTTTCCGGTGCCGGGCGTCGTCACCGCGCCGCCGGTCAGGGCCAGCGCATGATCCGGGTGCTGCTGGCCGAGGATCAGGCGCTGGTACTGGGCGCCCTGAGTGCGCTGCTCTCGCTCGAAGACGATCTGGAGGTGATCGGCGGCGCCCCGGACGGCGCAGCGGCCCTGGCACTGGCCCTGGCGCTGCGCCCCGACGTGCTGGTGACCGACATCGAGATGCCGCGCCTGAGCGGGCTGGACCTGGCCGAGCAGGTGCGCGGTCTGCTGCCCCAGACCCGCGTGGTCATCGTGACGACCTTTGCCCGCACGGGGTATCTGCGCCGGGCACTCGACGTGGGCGCACGCGGCTACCTCCTCAAAGACACGCCCGCCGCCGAGCTGGCCAGCGCCATCCGCCGGGTTCACGCGGGCGGACGGGCCATCGACCCCGCGCTGGCCGAGGGCGCCTGGCAAGCGCCGTCACCGCTGACCGAGCGCGAACGTCAGGTGCTGGCCGAGGCCGAGAGCGGCGCCAGCACGGCAGCCATCGCCCAGGCTCTTAAGCTCTCCGAAGGGACGGTGCGGAACTATCTGTCCGAGGCCATCGGCAAGCTGGGCGCGGGCGGGCGGGTCGAGGCAGCCAGGGCGGCGCGAGAGAAAGGGTGGCTGTGAAACAGGGGTCGTGAAGATAAAAGTTTTAAGCCGCTGGGCGACGACCACAGCCCGACCATCGTGGTGAGGCTGGGCCGGGGCTGGGCTGTCACCGGAGTGAAGGTTGAAGGTGGTTCTCCCGGTGCGCACGAAACGGGCGTGACAGGGCCTTTTACGACCCACCGACGAGGCTCCTGACCACGGTAGACCCTTGACTGCGTTCAGGGTGACAACCCATTCACTACATAACTTGCAGAACGCTGTACTGAGCGGCGTTCGCGGCGGTACGTTCAAGGAAGACGGCCAGCCCTACACCATCCATGCCTCGATCAGCTCTCCGTGAACGCGCCCAGCTTCCTGAACCGCGCCGCCCGCCCGCTGAGCCATTCGTCGGGCGACTGGGTGCCCAGCTCGTCGAGGTGGCGGCTGACCGCTTCGCCTAGCGCGGCGGCGGCGGCGTCTATGTCGAGGTGGGCGCCGCCTGTGGGTTCGGGAATAATCTCCTCGACGATGCCCATTTCCAACAGGTCAGGGGCGGTGAGCTTGAGGGCCTCCGCCGCCTCCGGGGCCTTGGCGCTGTCCTTCCAGATGATGCTGGCCGCGCCTTCGGGTGAAATCACCGAGTACCAGGCGTTTTCCATAATTAGTACCCGGTTGCCGATGCCGATGGCCAGCGCCCCGCCGCTGCCGCCCTCACCGATCACGGCGCACACGGTGGGCACCCGCAGGCGGCTCATGCGCTGGATGCTCTGGGCGATGGCCCAGCCCTGGCCGCGCTCCTCGGCTTCCAGGCCGGGGTAGGCGCCCTGGGTGTCGATCAGGGCCACCACCGGCAGCCTGAATTTGTCGGCCAGGTCCATCAGCCGGATGGCCTTGCGGTAGCCTTCGGGGTTGGAGCTGCCGAAGCGCCGACGGATTTTGTCCTTGGTGTCGCGGCCCTTTTGCTGAAGCAGCAGCATGACGGGTCGGCCCTGCCACCTGGCCGGACCACCGATCAGCGCCTGGTCGTCGCCGAAGGTGCGGTCGCCGTGCAGCTCCACGAACTCGCTGGTCAGGCGCTCGACGTACTCCAGGGCGGTGGGGCGCCCGGCGATACGGGCGAGCTGGACCCGCTCCCAGCGCGATAAGCTGACCTGGCCGCGCAGACGCTCCAGTTGCTCGCGCAGGGGGCTCAGCGCCGCATCGAGGTTTTGCCCGCTGCTGAGTGCGGTGCCCTCCAGGTCGCGGATATGGGCCTCCAGCGTGCGCAGGGTCTCGGCGGTGGGCCTGGTGGGGCTGCTCACGGGGCGACCTGTGTTGAAGCGGCCTGTGATGAGGCGGCCTGCGCCTGGGCCACCGGCACGGGCTGGTGCATCAGCAGCCGCAGCAGCTTGGCCAGATCGCTGCGCTGCTGCCTGCGGTCCACGATCATATCGACCATGCCGTGTTCCAGCAGGAATTCGGCCCGCTGAAAGCCTTCCGGCAGGCTCTGACGGATGGTCTGCTGTATCACGCGCGGCCCGGCAAAGCCGATCAGGGCGCCCGGCTCGGCCACGATCACGTCGGCGATGGTGGCAAAGCTGGCCGTCACGCCTCCGGTGGTCGGATCGGTCAGGACGCTGATGTACGGCAGCCCCCTGGCCGACAGGGCTTCGAGGGCGATGGTGGTTTTGGCCATCTGCATGAGTGACAAGGCACTTTCCTGCATCCGGGCGCCGCCAGAAGCGGCCACCAGCACCAGCGGCAGACCCATCTGAGCGGCCCGTTCGGCGGCGCGGGCGATTTCCTCGCCGACCACGCTGCCCATGCTGCCGCCGGAGAACTCGAAGTCCATGATGGCCACCACCACGTCCACGCCCTCGATGCTGCCGCGCCCGGTCAGGATGGCGTCGGGGCGGCCCGTTTTGAGTTGAGCCCGCTTGAGGCGCTCCGGGTAGCTCTCGGTATCGTGGAACTTCAGCGCGTCGACGGGATGCACCCGGCCCGACCACTGCTCCAGCGGACTATCACACAGCACCTCGGCGCGTCTGGAGGCGCCCAGGCGGTGATGCAGGCCGCAACTGGGGCAGACGTAGGCGCCCGCCGCCAGGTCGCGCAGGTAGACGTTTTCCTTGCACTGGGGGCACTTGCCCCACAGATCAGGCGTCTCGGTCTCAGCAACCGGGTTGACCTGTGGACGACGCCTGCGAAAAAACTTGTCGAGGGCCAAGACGAACACTCCTTTGAAACCACATCTGAGACCACGTCACTCCGAAGTACACCTGGAGTCCGAATAAACTCAGGCCAGAATGAACGTGGAGTAGCAGCGGGCATTCTAGCGGCGCCGGGGCGGGCGCGGCGTATGAAGGCGCCGCTATGGACCGAGTTCAATTCTGACTTGAGGCGTGCTCAGTCGCCCAGTTTGCGCCGCAGATACCCTTCCAGCCCCTGAATCGAGTCCCTGAGCTGGGCCGTGCTCACGCTGTCTTTGCTCAGGCTGGTCGGGCTGAGGCTGGTCGGCAGGGCGCCTGCGCTGCGGCCCTGGGTGAGCTGGGTGTCCAGACCCGAAAAGCGCTTGTCGAGGCTGGCCTGCAACTGGGCGAAACGGCTGGCTTCCTGGCTGTCCAAGCTCTGGCGCACCGAGTCGAGGTCGCGCAGCAGCTTGGCGGTGTCGGCCTCGCGGCGCAGGGTGCTGAAACTGGCCGCGACGTAGGCCAGCACCGCGATCAGGGCGCTGGCGATCAGGATGAACAACCCCAGCGGCCCGTTGTAGGTCGCAAAACCGAGGTTGATGTCCTGCATGGTCAGCAGCGACGAGATGTTTAGCAGGCCGAACACGACGTGCAGCACCAGCACGGCGATCAGGAGGATGAGACGCATAGCGCTAGGGTAACATCCGGGCGCCGCGCCCAACCGACACGGGCAGCGCGGCGCCGTACCAGTCGGTCTTCAGCCCCCCCAGCCCAGCATCGTGGACCCGGTTGGGCACTCAGATCGGCAGCCTCAGCTCGCCAGCAACCCGGCCAGCACCTCGGCGGCGTTGGTGTTGGGGTTCACGTCGTCCCAGCGCCTGGCTACCCGGCCATCCGTGCCGATCAGGAAGGTGGTGCGGCGGGCGTAGGTCACGGCACCGTCCTCGGTCTGGGTCAGCACCCCCAACTGCTCGCCGAGCGCGTGGTCCCCGTCCGAGATCAGCGGGAAGCTCAGCCTGCACAGCTCCCGGAACGAAGACTGCACGCTGCGCGAGTCCACGCTGACGCCCAGCAGTTGCACGCCGAGGGCGGCGAACTCGCCCTCCAGCGTCTGGTAGCGCCGCGCCTGCATCTGACAGTGGGTGCTGGTCACGTTGGGAAAGAACAGCAGCATCCGCCGCCCCACGTAAGCGCTGAGCTGAACAGGCGTGCCGTCGTCGCTGCGGGCCGAGAAGTCCTGAACGGAGTCGCCGGGAGCAAGGGTCACAGCCGGAAGTCTAGAACGGCTTTTTCTGACGGAACGTGCCTTTTCTGGCGCCGTCACCCAAGTCTTTAGAGGATGCTTACGGTAGGCCGCAGACCTGACACCGGGGCGGGCACTATCAGCTACCGGGTACCTCGCTCCAGCCGGTCCACAGCAGGAGCTGGTGCGCCAGCACACTCAGGTGCTGACCGTCGGTGTTCAGCCGGTGAACCCAGACTGGAGCCGCCTGTTCCAGCTCAGCCGCCCGCAGCCGACTTCGTTCCAGATGCTCGTCCAGCGCCGAGCCCCGTTCGCGTTGCCGCAGCCGCCCATCCCCATCGGTCACCCCATCCGAGGCGCCCAGCAGCACGGCGGTAACCAGTGGCTCGTCGCCCATCGCGGCGCTCAGCTTGCCGGTCTCCAGGACGCTGACGGTGTTGGTGTAGATCAGGCGCCGGTAGCCGAGTCGGCGGTAGTTGGCCCACATCGCCGCCAGGTTCTGCTCGGCCAGGTTCGCCTCCCAGGGGGGCGGATACGCCAGGTCCAGAGTGTCGCCCTCGATCAGCGCGTGTTTGATCCGGGCGGCGCTCAGCAAGGTGTGGAATTCTGCGGCCAGGCTGGTCTTGCCGACCCCGGCGCGGCCTCCGATGAAGAGGACTTCGCTGCGAGGACCGACTGAATGGTCGCTCACTCCACCCGGCCCAGAATCAGCTCCGGTACTCGCGGCTGGCCCTGGCCCACGCTCAGGCCGTTTTCGAGCAATTGCTGCGCTGCCTCCAGCCCACGCCCGTCCCGATGATAGATTCTCGCCAGCACTTCACCGGCCTGCACCGCCTCGCCCGGTTTTTTCACCAGTTCGACGCCGACACCGTGGTCGATCGCCTGACCTTTGCGCTCGCGCCCGCCGCCCAGGACCAGCACCGCCTGACCCACCGCCAGCGCGTCCACCGCCTGAACGAAGCCGCCGGTCTGGGCTATCACCTCGGCGCGTCCGGGGGCCACGTCGAGCTTGTGCGGCTCATCGACGTAACTGGGGTCGCCGCCCTGCGCCGCCACGAAGGCCCGGAGTTTGGCGAGGGCCGAACCGCCTTGCAGCGTCTGCCGGGCACGGGCTTCGGCCTGGCCCGCTTCTTCGCCAAAAGCTGAGAGCGCTTCTACCGCCAGCGCCACGCACAGCTCGGTCAGGTCATGGGGACCGTGCCCGCTGAGGGTGGCGACCGCCTCCTGAACTTCCAGACTGTTGCCCGCAAAACGGCCCAGCGGGGCGTCCATACCGGTCAGCACGGCGCGGACCCGGCGCCCGGCGTGGGTGCCGATGTCCACCATCGCCCTCGCCAGGGCTAGGCCATCGTCCAGCGTCTTCATGAAGGCCCCGGCGCCGACCTTCACGTCCAGCACGATGGTCTGGGCGCCGCTGGCCAGCTTCTTGGACATGATCGAGCTGGCGATCAGCGGCAGGCAGTCCACCGTGGCCGTCACGTCGCGCAGGGCGTAGAGCAGCCCGTCGGCGGGCGCCAGGTCTTTACTTTGCCCCACCAGCGCCAGGCCGATGTCGCGGGCCTGCTTGAGAAACGCCTCGTCGGATAAGGTGCCGCTCCAGCCGGGAATGCTCTCTAACTTGTCGATGGTGCCGCCGGTGTGCGCCAGGCCGCGCCCGCTCATCTTGGCGACGCTCAGACCCAGGGCCGCCAGCATCGGTGTCAGGATCAGGCTGGTCTTGTCACCCACACCGCCGGTGGAGTGCTTGTCTACCGTGTTTTGTAAGCTGCTCAGATCGAACTGCTCGCCGCTGCCTGCCATCACCAGGGTCAGGTCGGCGGTCTCCGCAGCGCTCATGCCGCGCAGGTAGACCGCCATCAGCCAGGCGCTGATCTGGTAATCGGGCACCTCGCCGCGCACGTAGCCGAGAATCAGCGTCTCCAGCTCGGCGCGGGAGTGCGCCTGGCCGTCGCGTTTGCGGGCGATCAGTTCGGGAATGGACCGGGCAACTGGGGCGCTCATGCCCCAGGGTACACTCCGGGCCGTTCAGGGGGCCGGGCGGGCACTTCAAGTCAGGATTAAGCGCCGGGCGCATTCTTGTCAAGGCCGTTTCGAGTGGCCAGGAGGTGTCCCATGTCCGTACCGAACCTGAGCCCCTTGAAAGTCCTGCCCCGCCGCCGTCCCGTCTCGCTGGAGGCTAGATTCCAGCACCTGTCGCGCCGCATCGCCGACTTCTCCGGCAGCGCCACGGCCTTCACGGTGGCCCTCCTGACCCTGGTGGTCTGGGCCATCACCGGGCCGCTGTTCCGCTTCTCGGACGCCTGGCAACTGGTCATCAACACCGGCACCACCATCGTCACGTTCCTGATGGTCTTCCTGATCCAGAACGCCCAGAACGAGGACACCCGCGAGCTGCACGCCAAGCTCGACGCCGTGCTCCAGGAACTCCGCGCCGAGCGCAACATGATCCACGACGCCGAGCTGCTGCAACTGACCCCCGACGAGATTCTGGAAGAAGTGCGGCTGGGCGAGCTTGAAGACTGAGTGTTTCAGGGGACCGGGCGTACCAGCGGGCAAGCAGCACATCGGAACAGGTTTGTGACTGGATTGTGAGCTGTAAGCCAGTTAGGCTGATCGGGCCTTACCCCACATACCAGCTCCACGCCGCTACCCTCTGGAGGTCTACATGCGACTACGTTCCAAATTACTGCTGCTGCCCACCCTCGCCCTGCTGAGCGCCTGCGTACCCGCCGCTGGCAGCCCGGCCCGCGCCACCGCCAACATCCTCGACGGATCGGGCAGGCCGCTGGGCACCGCCACCTTCGTGCAGAGCGGCTCCGGCACCAAGATCACCGTCAGCGTCAGTGGGTTGGCGCCGCGCAGCCGTCACGGCCTGCACCTGCACGCAGGCGCGTCGTGCGCCGATTCGGAAGATAACGGTAGCCTGGTCAAATTCGGCGCGGCGGGCGCCCACTTCGACCCATTAAATACCAAGAGGCACGCCGGGCCGCTGGTGAGTGCCAACCGGGGCCACGCGGGCGACCTGCCCTACCTGATGGCGAACGCACGCGGCGAGGCGGTGGCGGTGCTCAACACCACCCGCCTGAGCGTGCGTCAGGGTCCAATCTCGGTGCTAGGGCGCTCGATCATCGTGCATGAGGGCGGCGACAGCTACGACGACCTCAAGCCCAACGGTGGCGGCGGTGGGCGGATCGGCTGCGGGGTCGTGACGGCGATTTAAGCGCCGCGCAACTCACCTTTGGGCTGTTTTATGGCCGCTATACTGCGCGGTTGATGCGACCTCCCTGGCGGAATGGTTGCCCAGACCGAGCACTACAGAGGAGCACTCCGCATGACTGTACTCGATGCCGTACCTACCGGGGCCACCCCCCAGACAAAAAACCGTGTCGGCTTTATCAGCCTGGGTTGCCCCAAGGCCCTCGTCGATTCCGAGCGCATCCTGACCCAGCTCCGCGTCGAGGGCTATCAGGTCGCCGACAGTTATGCGGACGCCGATACCGTCATCGTCAACACCTGCGGCTTCATCACGCCAGCCGTCGAGGAGAGCCTGGCGGCCATCGGTGAGGCGCTGGAGGCTACCGGCAAGGTGATCGTGACCGGCTGTCTGGGCGAGCGGCCCGACAAGATTCTGGAGCGCCACCCCAAAGTGGCCGCTATCACCGGCTCAGAGGCGGTGGACGACGTGATGCGGCATGTGCGCGAGCTGCTGCCGATGGAAGCGAATCCGTACACCGATCTGCTGCCCACCGCCGCGCCGGGTGCCCGCAACGTGGCCGCGCCTGTATTGACGGCTCCCGTGCGCGAAAACACCCGTCACGGCGACGTGTTCGCGCCCAGTGTCAAGCTCACGCCGCGCCACTTCGCTTACCTGAAAATCGCCGAGGGCTGCAACCACACCTGCTCGTTTTGCATCATTCCCAAGCTGCGCGGCAAACAGGTCTCGCGCGACGCGGCGGCGGTGCTGTACGAGGCGTACCGGCTGGTCGCAGGCGGCACCAAGGAACTGGTCGTCATCTCGCAGGACACCAGCGCGTACGGCGTGGACATCCGCTACCGCGAGAGCGAGTTTCAGGAGGCGCCGGTGCGTGCCCACCTGACCGACCTGGCCGTCAAGCTGGGCGAGATGGGCGCCTGGGTGCGGATGCACTACGTCTACCCCTACCCGCACGTCGAGAAGGTCGTGGAGCTGATGGCAGCGGGCAAGATTTTGCCGTACCTGGACGTGCCGCTCCAGCACGCCAGCCCGAAGATTCTGAAGCTGATGCGCCGCCCCGGTGCGGGCAAGCAGCTCGATACCATCCGGCGCTGGCGGGAAATCTGCCCGGACATCACCATCCGCAGCACCTTCATCGTGGGCTTTCCCGGCGAGACCGAGGCCGACTTTCAGGAGTTGCTGACCTTCCTGGAGGACGCCCGGCTGGACCGCGTGGGCGCCTTTCCCTACTCGGACGTGGACGAGGCCGACGCAGGTGCCCTGACCGGGGCCGTGCCGGAAGACGTGAAGATGGAGAGACTGGCCCGCTTCATGGAAGTCGCCCAGCGCATCAGCGCCGAGAAGCTGGCCGAGAAGGTGGGCCGGGTGATGCCGGTCATCATCGACGAGTTCAACGATGAGGAGGGCGACGCAGCGGGAAGTAAGCTCATAGGCCGCACCCAGGGCGACGCGCCGGGCATCGACGGTCAGGTGTACCTGTTTGCGGGCGAGTTCGCCGGGCAGATTAAAATTGGCGACATCGTGGACGCCCGCATCGAGGACAGCGACGAGTACGACCTGTTCGGGGAAGTGGTGGCCCGGCCAGACTGGAAACCGAACGTGCCGCAGATGGGGCACTTCGGGGGCCACTGAGCAGGCGTGATGTTGATAGTTGAGAAATCAGAGCGTTCATATTACTGTTAACACCAGGGGCGGATGACCTACCGACTTCAACTCGCACGACATCCCAGAAACCTGGGCAGCAAACACGCCCTGCTCATCGAGGATTTTCTGGGGATGGCTCGTCAGGGCAAGAAAACGTGTCTCCGAGCTGTCGTGGAGATGTGCAGCGACCTTCACCGGAACGGCATGGACTGTCAGCACATCAAGCATCTGGGCGGGCCGCTCTACGAACTCAAAAAACGTGCCTCCGACGGCGGCGCCCGCGTTTATTTCTTCCGATTAGAGGAGAGTTTCGTGCTGGTCCGCGCCGAATGTAAAAAGGAAGACCGGGCCAGCGAGAAACTTCTCAGCGACGTACTGGACGTCATTGAGGCGCTGGAAAGCGGATTAGGGATATTTTGAGGAGGGTAGCCGTATGAAAGACATCAATCCACGCCTCGCCGCCGTGCTGGCTCAGCCGGAGCGCGTGGTTTCGCCGAGGCGAGACGTTCCGGGCTTGCTGGCCGACACGACACCCGCCGAGCTGGAGCGGAGCGCCGAACATCTGAGCGTGACGTATGCGGCGGGCGCGGCGTTGAAACAGGCACGGCATCAACGCGCCCTTTCGCTGCGTCAAGCTGGAGCTGCCAGTGGCCGCAGTGCTCCCCGCATCAAGGCAATTGAAGACACCGAGATTGATATTCACCTGAGCACCGTCGTAGAGCACGCTCGCTCGCTCGGCTACGCCACTGAACTCACGCTGATCCCACTCGACGGAACAGGCGCAGTAATCCGGGCGCAACTGAGCGAATCGGCAGTGAGCCGTAAGTTGAAAGCAAAAGCAGGATGACTATTCAGGCGACGTTCAACATGCTGCCGGGTGAGCGTATAGGTACTCTGAGTGCTTGAACGGCTGGAAAATCCGGATCGGCACGCCTGGAGGCCGTTTTTCAGGCATGAGACGGCCTCACTCGTCGCCTCGCTGTGGATCGCCCTGGATGGCCGCTCGGCGCTGGAGATCAGCCGGAAGGCGGCGCCTAGCTTTGTCTGCGTCGCCGATACCAGCGAAGAAAACCTGGAATTCATCGAGGGTGAGCAGGTGCTGAGCCGCGCTGAGTTTAAAGGCTTCTATGCTCAACTGATGATGCAGCGGTCAAGCGGGGAAAAAGAGCTGCTTTAGCGCCGGGTCTCAGAAGCCGTCCTGAGCCTGCATCAATCGTCGTAACGCTGGCGTGGGCGCCGTGAGAGTCAGGAGCGCCGCTGCAAAACGGGCGCTCTCGTCCGCGCTGAGCACGGTGATGTTGTCTGGCTCGATGTTTTGCATCAGCTCGGCGAGAGACGAATTCAAGTTGCTAACGCACGGGTCTGATGGTTGGAGTGTACCTCATACGGGGTGCAGTACCCCAGGACCTTGCGGGGTCGGTGGTTGAGGGCGTGTTGGACGGCCAGGACGGTGCTGAGATCGACCTGAGTGAAA
>NZ_JANYGJ010000151.1 GCF_025362455.1 Deinococcus sp.
GGGCTGGTCAGCATTGGTCCCGTCCGGGCGCCGGGGGCATGGCCACCTTGCGTGCGCGTTCAGCGTCTGTGTCTCGACCGCTGCCCTTCACCGCCTTGCGTCACCGCGCCTTCCCCGCCCCGCATTTCTGAGTTACACCCCCGTTCCAGGTAGTGGGGAGTGGGAAGTGGGAAGTGGGGCTTGATCTTTGCCCACTTCCTATCTGTTCCCGCAAGCCACAAGCTGCTTCTATCCCCACCGCTCCCGTGTCAAGCGCTCCTTGCGGTCCCAGACGTTGTTCGGCGTCTTGTCGGGGTTTTCCAGGTCGAACAAATCGCGGTCGTCCAGCTCGCGCCACTGACCGGGCACCAGGTCTTCGAGCCACAGCCCGCCGACGCGCACGCGCACCAGGCGGCTGACCGGGTGGCCCACCGCTTCGAGCATCCGGCGCACCTGGCGGTTTTTGCCCTCGCGTAGCGTGACGTAGACGCCGATTCCGGCCCGGTCCAGGCGGGCGGGGGAGGTCCGGCCATCGTCGAGGTCGATGCCGTCTTCCAGGGCGCCCAGCACCTCGTCGGTGGGCGTGCCGCCGTCGATCCAGGCGCGGTACACCTTGTCGTGGCCGTAGCGGGGGTGGGTCAGGCGCAGGGTCAGTTCGCCGTCGGTGGTCAGCAGGATCAGCCCTTCCGAATCGCGGTCCAGTCGGCCCACCGGATGCAGGCCGGGAACGCTCGGCATGTGGTCGAGCACGGCGGGGCGGCCCTTCTCGTCGTGGGTGGTCACGATGACGCCCCGGCGCTTGTACATGACAAAGGTGCGCTGCACGCTGGGCGCCTCACCGACCACCAGATCGTCGACCTCGATCACGTCGCGCTCGGTCACGAGCTGGCCGAGGGTGGCGCTCAGGCCGTTGACCGTCACGCGGCCCGCCGTAATCATGGCCTCGGCGGCGCGGCGGGAAGCCACACCGGCGCGGGCCAGGCGCTTTTGCAGGCGTTCACCCTCGCGGGGTTCCGGGGTTGGTTCAGGCATGTCCAGCTCAGCGGTTTCTTCAAATTCTTCAGGCACGGCGTTCTCCTCCGGCAAAGCCCAGCAGGGCGGCGACGCCCAGAATGAGCGAAATGCCCAGCAGCAGCGGGCTGGCGGCACCGGTCACGCCGCGCAGCACCGCCGGGACCAGCGTGGCGATCACCAACAGGTTGGCGGCGATCAGGGAGAAGCGGGTCAGGCTTTCGGGGCGGTAGGGCGCCAGCACCATCAGCAGGCCCCAGGCGCTAATCAGGGCGCCGGAAAAGCGGGCCAGCCACAGCGGGCTCAGGCTGAGTAATTGGCTGAGGTTGCTGGGAAAGAAGTACAGCACCAGCCCCAGCGGCAGGTAGACGATGGCAGACAGCCAGAAGGCGGCGCGAAGCATGGGTGCAGTGTAGCGGGCGAGGCTACGGACGACAGGACTTCAGGCCGGGCGTGGGCGCTGAGTCAACCAGACGAGCAGGCAGGCCAGCGCTCCACCGAGAAATGAAGGAGGTAAAGGACCATCGAGCAGGCCGCGCGTTCCGACGAGGGCTAACGACACGATTCCTACGAACAATTGAAGGCAAAAAAACATCACCCAGGCGGTAATGGCAGTCCCCAGACGCCGACTCGGAGCGGTCCAAGCCGCCGAAGCAACGGGGACGAGTGTGAGGAGAAAGCTGGTAAGGCCAGCATAGACAGGATATTCAGCGCCGTATACCCAGGAACGGTTGGGTGGGTGTGTCAGCTCTATCACCCAAGCTGTTGCCAGGGCCGATAGCAGGGCCAGGGGCAGGACGGCGATCCAGCGCAGTACCAGCACTGCACGCTTCACGCCGCCTGCTCCCGCGCCCACATACCCCAGATGAGCAGGCAGGCCAGCGCTCCGCTCGCATAAAACGTCATGAGAATCACTCCGGTAAAACGGTTGGCCTCAATGAAGGTGTAGGGCAGTGTGTAGATGTAGGTCAGTGGAAGGGCCAACAGCATCCAGAGGGTGACGGCGGTGGCGAATCGGGTACGTGGGGCCACCCAGGCGGCGATCAGAAGGGCAGTGGTCACGACGGTGGACACAAGGGCGATGGCCGCTGCATCCGAGTCGTGGAATTTGACGCTCCCCAATATCCAGACGCCGATCTGATCTGCGACAAAGGTGCTCATGTACGCGCCGACAACCGCCGATGGGAGAACGGCCACCCGGCGCAGCGCTTCAACTTTCTTTGTCTTGCGCGCTGCCAAATCCCTCACCTCCAAAATATTTCGCCTGCCCCTTTCCCCCACCCCTGACAACATGATAAGCTCCTCGGTTGGGTGCCCCCGTGTTCCCGGAAGACCGCGCTCGAGCGTCGCGGCCTTCGACTGGAGCCTGAATACGCTTCGGCGCACGGACGGCAAACTTCACTGTTGAACGCTCAGGAGAAACATGTCCTATATCGGAATGAAGCAGTTACTCGAAGCAGGCGTTCACTTCGGCCACGAAACCAAGCGCTGGAACCCCAAGTTCAAGCGCTTTATCTTCGCCGAGCGCAACGGCATTTTCATCATCGATCTGCAAAAGACCCTCAAGCAGATCGACCGCTCGTTTGATTACATCAAAGACCTCTCCGAGCGCGGCGGCACCATTTTGTTCGTGGGCACCAAGAAGCAGGCCCAGGAAATCGTGGAACTGGAAGCC
>NZ_JANYGJ010000156.1 GCF_025362455.1 Deinococcus sp.
GGGCTGGTCAGCATTGGTCCCGTCCGGGCGCCGGGGGCATGGCCACCTTGCGTGCGCGTTCAGCGTCTGTGTCTCGACCGCTGCCCTTCACCGCCTTGCGTCACCGCGCCTTCCCCGCCCCGCATTTCTGAGTTACACCCCATTGCGCCATTTCACCTACGTTCACCTACGCCACTCAGGGCAGCACCAGGTCGGTGTCTTCACCGGGCACCAGCGGGTAGCCGAGGACGCGCCCCAGCGCCAGCAGTTGACCCTTGTGATGAAACTCGTGGGTGACAGGGTGCAGGACCAGCCACCGCTGCGTAACCTGAAGCCGGTCCCGTCCGGGGCGCACCAGCTCGAAGTGTTCGTCCGGGTGCCCGAACTCCCGGCAGGCCCGCATCACCACGCGGTCTACCTCGGCGAACCTGGCCCGCATCGCCCCAGCGTCGGGCACGCTGGGCGCCTCGAAGGCCATCTGGCTCGGCTCCAGCTCCAGCCCGGAGCGGCCTATCCAGCTCAGGTAGCAGTTGGCGACGTGGGCCTGGATGTTGCGAATGCTGCCGTAGGCGAAATCGGGGTGTTCACGGGTGTAGATCGCCGGTGGCAGCGAGGCGGTGTAGGCGAACAGTTCCTCACGGGTCCGGATGATCCAGCCGTAAAGCAGGGCAAGCGAAGGGTCCATGCCAGGAGTATCTGCGGCGAGCCCAGACGGATCAAGTGTGGCTCGGCGCAGGGTTGACAGGTTGGGAACTCGGTAGTACTATTCCTGAGCGTCTAAAAACGCCGCTGAGAGTTGTTACAGTGTGGAAGAGTTGTCGCAGGGTAGAGCAGTCCGGTAGCTCGTCGGGCTCATAACCCGGAGGTCACAGGTTCAAATCCTGTCCCTGCAACCAAAATAGAAAAACGCAGCGTCCCAGTCCAAGCGGCTGGGATTTCGCGTTGCTGAAACTTCGCGTTGTGTGCCACTGGTAAGCTCAAGATAGTGCCGATGGCGGATCAGTCCAGCCGCGCCGTGCCGTCCACATCCACCCGCGCCTCGTCGCCCGGTTCGTCGTCGCCCAGCGGCTCGCAACGGGGGCGAAACAGCTCGTAGGTGTTCTCGGCGATGAACAGGGCGCCCGGTTGCGCGTTGCGGCGGCGAAGGCGCTCGCGGGCCAGCAGCTCCGGCGTACTCAAAGCGTAGATGACCAGTGGGGCGCCCAGCGCCGCCGCCGCCACTCTCAGGGCGTCCCGCTCGGCACGGGTCCACAGGCCCCCTCGTCGAGCACCACATCCAGACCGAGTTCGAGGGCACGGACCCAGTACCGGCGCATCAGGGTCGGGACGCGGGTGCGAAACTCGGCGAACTGCTCGGCGGGCGGGTCCTGGCCGTAGAGGGTGGTCATCCACTCGTCGCTGGAGAATCGGAAGGCGGGCAGCTCGCGCTCCAGCCTGCGGGCCAGGGTCGTCTTGCCGCTGCCCAGGAAGCCGTGCAGGGCGTGGATGGTGCCGATCACAACAGGCTCAGTCATGGGTGCAAAGCCAGCAGCAGAGCCAGGACGCCGCCGATGTAGGCCGCCGCGTCGAGCCTGTCGGCACGCAGGAACCGGGCCGCCAGGCCGCTGCGAACGCCGCGCTCACAGATGACCAGCAGCGGGCCGTCTTCGGCGCTCAGGCCGTGTTCGCCCGCCTCGATCTGCTCCAGACTGAGGGCACAACTCCGGTTAGGGATCAGTGCCTCCAGCGGCTGCGCCAGCCTCAGCGCCTCCGAACGCAGGTCGATCATCAACACGTGGCGCGGCGGCAGCATAGCCGGAGTGTAGGACGGAAACCGCCGGGTATATGGGACGGCGGCATCGTTCAAGTGGCCTCTGGACGCTCGGCTTGCCAGGGTATGAGCACCACTGGGACGACGTTTTCATCGACACCTACCAGAGCGAGCAGCTCGGCAACCGTGGCCCCTCTCCCTCCCATTCAGACGAATCACAATACCTACTGCGGCGCTCGGTTATGCTGAACTTTATGCAAGAAGTAAGCCCACAAGAAGCCCAACAACGTGTCCGCAGCGGCGCCCTGCTGATCGATGTGCGAGAAGCCAGCGAATACGAGGAAGTCCATGCCCAGGGCGCGAGGCTGATGCCGCTGAGCGAGTTTCAGGTCCAGTCGGCCAGCCTGCCCCGTGACCAGGAGATCGTGCTGATCTGCCGCAGCGGCGCCCGCAGCGGCCAGGCCACCCAGTTTCTGCTCGACCAGGGCTACGTCAGCGTCGCCAACACACTCGGCGGTACGCTGGCCTGGCAGGCGGCGGGGCTGCCCACAGAAGGAGCGCAGGCGTGAGCGAGGAATCCAGCACCCAACCCGAAGCCGTCAAGCCCGAAGCCATCAAGTCCGAAGCCGTCCGGGCCGCCCCGGCAGGGCTGCCCAGCCAGGCGCAGATTCTCGAATCGCTCAAGGTCGTCAAAGACCCGGAGATTCCGGTCAACGTGGTGGACCTCGGCCTGATCTACGAGGTCGGGATCGACGACGCGGGCCGTGTGGAGATCAGCATGACGCTGACCTCGGTGGGCTGCCCGGTGCAGGACCTGATCCGCAGCGACGCCGAGATGGCCGTGATGCGCCTGGACGGGGTGAACCACGTCAACGTCGAATTCGTCTGGTCGCCGCCCTGGAGCCCCGAAAAGATGTCCGAGGACGGCAAGCGCCAGATGCGGATGTTCGGCTTCAACCTCTGAGCTGAGGTTTGAATCGACCGCTCCGGCCCCCGCTGGGGCGGTTTTTCGTGCCGGGGTAGACTCCGGGCATGACCAACCCGTTTACCAGCCCCGACGGAGCGGCCCGCTACGCTGCCGGGCGGCCCGACGTGCAGCCGCTGCTGCTGGAGCGCGTTCAGCCGTTTCTGGTGGGCACGGCGCTGGGCATCGATGTCGCCTGCGGCACCGGGCAGTGCAGCGTGGCGCTGGCTGATCTGGTCGGCGAAGTGCTGGCCTTCGACGTGTCGGCATCGATGCTGGCCCGCGCCCGGCCCCATAAGCGTGTGAAGTACGCCCTGGCCGCCGCCGAAGCGCTGCCGGTGCCGGACCACTGCGCCGACGTGCTCACTGTCTGCATGGGCTTCCACTGGTTCGAGCGGGGCGCCTTTTCGCAGGAAGCGCGGCGGGTACTCAGGCCGGGCGGCGTGCTGGCGATTCTGGACAGCTTTTTTGCCGCCGAACTGGTGGGCCATCCACAGTTCGGCGCCGTGATGGAGCGCTACGGAGCGCAGTATCCGCCTCCTAGACGGGACAGCCGCCCATTCGGCGAGGCGCAGGCTCAGGCGGCCGGATTCTCCTTTCACTCGGAGAAACTTACTCATCTGATCCCTTTCAGCCAAGGTCAGCTCGTGGCGTATCTGCTGACCCACAGCAACACCATCGCCGTCACCGACGCCGGGCGCGAAACACCCCAGCAGGTACGCGACTGGCTCGACCGCGAACTCACCCCCCTGCTACCAGACGGCCAGGTGGGTGAGTTCGTCTTCGGCGCCGAGGTGCGGGTGCTGAGGCCGCTCTAGGCGCGGTTCAACAGGTGCTGATCTTGGCCACCACCGCCGCACTGCTTTTCTGAATGATCGCGCCGCTCCCGTCATACAGCTCGTAGCGGAAGCTGATGCCCTCACCTTGAGGCAAAGACGTGCAAGGCGAGGCGACATACCAGTCGAAAGCATCGGCTGTAAGCGAGCCGTTCGGAAATGTCCTGTCACCGACGAACAGCCTGCCGCTCCGGATCAGTGCCTTGTTGGCCGCCGTCACCGCGTCAGTGCTGACGACGAGTTGAAGACCTCCACCGAATTTCTCCTGCAATACCGCAAAGCTCGTCTGATCTGAGAAGGTCATCGCTTTCGAGCCAAACCCTGGAGCGCTGGGTAAAGTACACGATACGAAGGCGAGAGACAGACCACCAATCAGCAATGTCTTCAGCATGGCCCAGTCTACGTCCAGACGGAACGGTGCCCACTGAGCAGCTTCTTACCCCGTCGCGGGCGCCCGAATCTGGGGCCGGGCCAGCGCCACGACGATCAGCAGCACCAGCAGCACGCCGCCGCTGAACAGGTACGGCGCGTGGTGAGTCACGTTCTGATATAGCCCGGTGCCGATCAGCGGGCCGGTCATGCGGCCCAGGGCCAGGGCCGAGGAGTTCAGGCCCGCCACGCTGCCCTGCTGGTCGTCACCGACACTCAAGGAGAGCGCCGCCGAGAGGCTGGGGCCGAGCACCGCGCTGCCGACCCCGATCAGCCCCAGCGAACCGACCATCGGCCAGTAGGTTCCGGCAGCGCTCAGGGCGAACATACCCGCGCCCATGATGACCAGGCCCACCGGAATCAGGGCCGTGGCGCTGACTTTTTTCGCCAGGGGCCGGATGGCGCCGCCCTGCACCGCCGCCGAGATCAGTCCGAACAGCGCCAGCATGCCGCCGACGACCTGGGGCGTGCGGGCCAGGCTGAGGTTCAGGTTGTCCTGCACGTAGAAGCTGATGGTCTGCTCCATGCCCACCGAGGCCAGCGTGAACAGCGCACTGATAATCAGAAACACCGGAACCGGGCCGCGCAGCAGGGCCAGGCGGTCACCTCTCAGGCTCGGCGCAGTGCCCGGCGCCCTGGTCTCGCGCAGGGTCAGCCGGGCCAGCAGCGCCGTGACCAGGCCCAGACCGGCGCTGAAATACACCGGCACGGTCAGGCCGTAGTTGGCCAGCAGCCCGCCCAGACCGGGGCCGAAAATCACGCCCAGGCCGAAGGCCGCGCCGATCAGACCCATCGCGGCGGCGCGGTTACCCCGGTCTGTCAGGTCGGCCATCATCGCCTGGGCGGTGGGCAGGGTGGCGCTCGACAGAATGCCGCCCAGGAAACGCGCACCCACCAGCAGACCAAACAGTGCCGTGCCGCCCAGCACGCCCCGCAGTCCCAGGTCGGCCACCACCGCGAACAGCCCGAAGCTCAGCGAAAACCCGATCAGGCCCATGACCAGCACCGGCTTGCGCCCGACTTTCTCCGAGCGAGCGCCCCAGATCGGGCTGAAGACGAATTGCATCAGGCTGTAGGCCGTCGAAAACCAGCCGGTCTGCCACTCCGAGAGCCCCAGCTTGCGCGACAGCGGCCCGAAGATGGGAAACAGCACCGACAATCCCAGCATCGCCACGAAGATGGTCAGAAACAAGATCAGCTTGGCCCGGCCCGTGCTGGCCGCCGGAGCCGGGTTGGTCGGAGCCGGGTTGGTCGGAGCCGGAGCTGATGGGTTTGGGCCGGACGCGCTCATGGCCCAAGCCTACGCGCCGCTCCTGACCGGATGGCGGGTGCGTGAACATTCGGCGCGGCTGCCCTGGCGGGCCTGCGGGTGACGGGCCTACAGGTGATGGGCCTGGGTGGGGCGAACGTCTGAAGATCAGGCAGGGCGCCCGGTCCGGCTGCTGGGCGATAAGCTGCTGGGCGATGAGCTGCTGGGCGATGAGCTGCTGGGCGGTGAGCGGAAGGCACACAGACGGTCATGCGTCCAGCCTACCGCCGGGCGAGACGACATTCGTCCATATTCGTCCATCTGGGCGCTGCCTGGTGTTGAGCGCGGCGCCATCTGCGCAACGTGAGCGGCGCCTGAGTAGACATGAAGACTCTGTGAAGTTTTTTACAGACTCGGACGGTGCGGCGGCTAGCCGTCAGATCATCGCCTGTGTCACAATTTAGCTGAACGACGTTCATGAGACGTTCAGCCAGCAGCAGGTGTCGAGTCACCCACGCCACGGCACCTCTCAGTTCAGCACTTCAGGTTTAACGGGGCCACTTCCACCAGGCCGGTGCATGGCAGCCAGCCCCTCTGGAGCAGCCCCTTTGGAGACCACATGACTATTCTCGATCTGATTGAACAGCAAATCGGCAGCGCCCAGGCCGATCACCTCGGCCAGCAGGTCGGTCTGGCTCCCGCACAGGCCCACTCGGTCGTCAGGGCCTTGCTGCCACTGCAACTGGGCGCCCTGATCGACCACGCCCAGACCCCAGCAGGCGCCCAGCAACTGCTCGACCTGGCCGCCAGCACGCCCGGCGGCACCGTCCACGAGATTCTGAGCCGCCCCGGCAGCGCCGAGCAGCTCGAAGGCCTGGGCAACACCCTCTCGCCCACCTTGCTGGGCAACCAGGAGCACCACCTCGCCGATCAGGTGGCCGCGCACAGTTCCAGCACCGACAGTGGTGGCGGTGGTGGCGGTGGGGCCATCGACAGCGTTCAGGTGCAGCGCCTGGGCCGCCTGACCCTGCCGCTGCTGCTGGGGCTGGTGGGTCAGTGGGCCAGCAGCCAGAACCTCGGCGCCGCCGGGCTGGGCGCCGCCATGACGCCTCTGCGCCCCCGTCTGGCGGGCCTGATTCCGCCGTCACTGACCGGGCTGCTGGGCGGTCTGGGCGCTGCGGGTTTGGGCGCTGTAGGCGGTCTGGCAGGCGCCGCTGGAGCCGCGCTGGGCGCCGTGCGTTCCGGCATACCGGACATAAATCTGCCGAACGTGAATCTGCCGAATATCAATGTCCCGAACATGCCGAATCTGAATGTGCCGAATCTGAATGTGCCCAGTATCAACGTGCCGAACGTGAACGTGCCGGACATCAAGCTGCCCAGTGGCAATCTACCCAGTGTCGATCTACCCAGTGTGAACGTCCCCAGCGTCAACATGTCCAAGATTTCCACGCCCGGTGTGGCGGCGCCGGGTATCTCCGCGACCTCGCGCCCGCTGAGCACGCCGCTGCCCAACCCGTCTTCACTGAACGCCGCGCCGCTGGTCGGTGAAACGCAGCGGCGCGGCGCAGGCTGGCTGTGGGCGCTGCCGCTGGCGCTGCTGCTGGGCCTGGGCGGCTGCTATCTGTCGCAGCAAAACCAGGCCAAACCGGCGACCACGGCGGGCACCACACCCACGGAAAGCACCACGGCGCCAGTGGCAGGCGCGGCGGGCACCCTGGCGATCCTGGCCCCGGCCACCGGAGGCACGGTCGCGGCGGGCGCCTTCGACCTGAGCGGCACCGGCAAGGCGGGCGACGAGCTAGAAGTCTTCGAGGACGGCACCAGCCTGGGTAAAGCCACCGTCGGCGCAGATGGAAAGTGGACCCTGAACGTGCCCTCGCCCGCTGAAGGCAAGCACACCTACGAGGTCAAAATGGGCGCCCTGAGCGCCACCAGCGCCGTGACCGTCGGCAGCGCTGCGGCTACTGGCACTGCGGCTGCTGGAACTGCCGCAACGGGTGCCTGCACCAAGGACTACACGCTGTCGCTCAAAGACGGCGAAAGCGTTTCGGCGCCGTTCCGTTTCGGCGGCGTGGGCGCAGGCAAAGGCTACAACGTGAGCGTCATGCGCGGTGGGCGCACCATCGGCACCAAACCGCTACCGCTCAACGCCTCCTGCGGCTGGAGCTACAACAGCACCCCCGGCAAGGGCAAGGTGACCTACATCGTCAAGGAAGGGCTGGAAGCGGCAGGCAAGCAGGTCAGCAGCATCACGCTGAACGTGCAGTGAGGAACGTGCAGTGAGCAAGCAGCAGTAGGCGAAGCGGGAAGGCCCTGGGCGTGTGTTCCGGGGCCTTCTTTGTGTCGTATTTGATGGGTTGGGAAGATGGCAAGGACTGGCACGTGCGGGCCGGGAACGCTGCCCGCTAGCTCACTCCGCAAGCAAATCTGCGACTCTAAATCAGGATGACGACTTTGCAATGTATCCACACTTCTTTATAGTCATACTCCTTTATAGTCATACTCCTCTATAGTCATACTTCTTCACACTCACGGCCAGGTGACTTCAAACATCAGCGGCCAGTTCTTGCCAGTCAGCAACCAGACGTTCCGCACCGCGTCGTAGGCGATGCCGTTGGGCACGTCGATGGCCTGCCCAGCCTTCTGTGCCGCTGCCTGGGCCTGGCGGGTAAGGTCGGTCACGTCGATCCAGGCGGTAACCTTGCCGCTCTGCGGGTCGATGCGGGCGATGCGGTTGGTCAGCCAGATGTTGGCGTAAATAAAGGAAGCGCCGTATTCCAGCTCGTTGAGGTTGACCACCCCGGCGCCCCCAGCCGTGACGCGCAGCTTTTTGAGCACGGCGAAGGTCTTCGGGTCGCGCCAGGTGAGCGTATCGGAACCGTTACTCATGATCAGCGATCTGTCGTCGTGGGTCAGGCCCCAGCCCTCGCCCTGGTAGCGCCTCTGGCCCTGGCTGCGCAGCGTCAGCGGGTCGTAGAGGTAGAGGGTCTCCTCCTGCCAGGTGAGCTGATAGGCGACGCCCCCGAAGACGCTGACGCCCTCCGAGAAGACGTTAGGGTTCGGCGGGCGGCGGCGCAGGCTCACCTCGCCGGTCTGGGGACTCACCCGCCGCAGACTGCTCTGCCCGACCAGGCCGGTGCTTTCCAGCAGTGCGCCACCGTAGAATTCCAGGCCCTCGGTAAAGGCGTCCTGGGCGTGCGGTATGCGGGCGAGCACCCTGGGAGTGAGCACCGGAATGCCGCTGGCGGGCGACGATGCCGCAGCAGGTGCGGGCGCGGGCGCGGCTGTGGGTACGGGTGTGGGCACGGTTGTGGGCGCGGTTGTGAGCACGGCGGCCAACCCGGCGGCAGGCACGGCGGCCAGGGCACAGGCCGGAAGCAGAAAGCGGCACAGCAGCAGGCGGCGAAACATGGACACAGCATAGAGCAAGGCGCAGAATGGAGGCGCGGGGAAAACAGCCTCCCCGCGCCTCCATTCTGCGCCTTGCTCAGTTAAAACTACTCGCTCCGCTCGGTCATAAAAAGGGTCTTTTTATGACATCTGCCTTAGGGCCAGACCGTGTAATACGGATTCTGCTCTGGACAGGAGGCGGGCGTGGCCAGCCGCGTTCCTGATCACAACAGCGCCGATGACGACGCTTGCTCGCTCCGTTCTGCCCAAGACGCGCCGCCTGCACGCCCGCCCCCGCGCAGGGCCGTACTTTCTCCTGCTCCCATGCCTGGCGTGTCTTGGCCTGAACAGCGCCCCACACCTCCTGTTCCCGCCTCCCGTGCGTGGTAGTTTAGACAGATGTTCGAGACCCTGGGCAACAAATTACAGGACATCCTGGAAAGATTGCAGCGCGAAAAAGCCCTGACCGACGCGCAGGTCAAAGTCGCCATGCGCGAGATCAGAATGGCGCTGCTGGAAGCCGACGTGAACTTCGGGGTGGCCAAGGAATTCGTCGCCCGCGTTAGCGAGAAGGCGGTGGGCCAGGAGGTGCTGGGCAGCCTCAACGCCGGGCAGATGGTGGTCAAACTGGTCCACGACGAGCTGATTGAAACGCTGGGCGGTGAGTCCAAGCAACCGGTGCTGAAAAACGACGGCAACGTGATTTTCATGGTGGGCCTCCAGGGCGCGGGCAAAACCACCAGCACCGGCAAACTCGCCAAGTTCTACAAGGAAAAGGGCCGCCGGGTGCTGCTGGTCGCCGCCGACACCCAGCGCCCCGCCGCCCGCGAACAGCTCCGGACCCTGGGCGCCCAGGTCGGCGTGCCGGTCTTCGAGGTCGCCAACGACGAGACGCCGCAGCAGATCAAGACCCGGCTGGCACAGACCATGCAGCAAGACTTCCGCGACCTGGTGATCGTGGACACGGCGGGCCGCCTCCAGATCGACGAGGCGCTGATGGACCAGCTCGCCGACCTCCAGGGTGCGCTGCAACCCACCGAGACGCTGCTGGTCGTCGACGCCATGACCGGCCAGGAGGCGCTGAGCGTGGCGCAGACCTTCGATGCGCGGGTGAAGTTGTCGGGCCTGATTATTACCAAGATGGACGGTGACGCACGCGGCGGCGCGGCCTTATCTGCGCGGTTCGTGACCGGCAAGCCGATTTACTTTTCGGGCACCTCGGAAAAACTGACCGGGCTGGAGCCGTTCTACCCCGACCGGGTGGCCGGGCGCATCCTGGGCATGGGCGACGTGCTGGGCCTGATCGAGAAAGCCCAGCAGGCCGATATGGTCACCATGGAGAACAAGAAGGCCGAGGAATTCGACCTCGAAGACCTGCTGAATCAACTCCGGCAGATTCGCAAGATGGGGCCGCTGGGCGACCTGATCAAGCTGATACCGGGCATGAGTCGGGCGCTGCCGGAGGGATTTAACATCGACGAGAAGCAGATCCAGAAGATCGACGCCATGATCTCCTCAATGACCATGAGGGAGCGGCGCAGTCCCAAGCTGCTCAACGCCTCGCGCCGCAAACGGATCGCCAAGGGTGCGGGCACCGAGGTCAGCGAGATCAACAAGCTGGTCAAGATGCACGAGCAGATGAAAGACATGATGAAGATGCTCCAGCGCATGAGCGGCGGCAAGGGCATGGGGGCGATGGGCGGCGGTATGAAGGGTGGCCGGGGCCTGAAGCCCAACCAGATGCCGCCCCGGTTGCCGGGCACGCGCCGCTGAACTGTCAGGAGCGCTGCGAAGTCTGGCCGCGCGGGTTTGACAGCGCCGTGCTGCGCCCCCTATACTCCCTTTCGCTCGCAGACCCTTTGCGGCGGCAAATCAGGGATGTTAGCTCAGTTGGTAGAGCAGATGACTTTTAATCATCGGGTCGTAGGTTCGAGCCCTACACGTCCCACCAGAGCTTTTTGAAACCGCCCCTGCACGCGCCGTGTGGGGGCGGTTGCCGTGTCACGGAGCTGTGTCACGAAGATTGCCCTGGGCGTCAGGGCAACGCGAGACCTGGCGCGGTAGACTGTGAATGCAAGGGGGCAAGGTGACTAGCATACCGAACAAGACAACACCGAGCAAGACGACATCGAGCAAGTCAGAGGAGCCACGCATTTTCGTTCGTCTGAAGGACATCAAGCGCCGTCCGCGCCCAGAACAGACTGAGGATGAGATTAGAGCCTGGGTCATGGAGCAGTTGCAGGCCGACAAAAAGACGCTCGACCTACTCGCGACGCTCTGAGCGTGGCGTTTCCGAAAGGCTCCTTTTATCGCCATCGGGGGTGGGACTACCCCACACCTACCTTTGTCTACGTGGTGCATGACGGTATTTTGCTTACCTCACCGGGCCGAGCGGGCGTCGCCCACGAGAGCGTGATCGAGAGTGCCGCTTCGAAGCCGACGGAAAGCGCTTTTGGTGAGGACGCCTACCCGACGTTTTTTACCAAAGTCGCGGCGATTGGGTACACATTGGCGCACGATCACGGCTTCAGCGACGGCAACAAGCGCACAGCGCTGGAGGTCATGCTGCTGAGCCTCAAGCGCAATGATTTTTATCCTGATCCAACTGAGCGGGAGGCCGCCACCGTCATGGTTTTGACGGCGATGGGGCTGCTGACGATTGCCGGTCTGCGCGTCGTGCTGATGGCCTGGTGCGGCATCGACCCCGCAGACGCCGAAGCCTGAGCGCCCCCACTTCACCGCAGCGGCGCCAGTCCCCGCACTCCGTCGCTGCTCAGGCCCGCCGCCGTTTCCAGTTGGGCCACGTTGCGCTCCAGCTCAGCGAACAGCGCCAGCAACCCTGGGCGCTGGGCCACCTCCGGGCGCCCGGCAGCCTGGCGGTAGGCGTCTGAGAGCAGGCGGTAGTACTGCAAGGTGCCGTCCCGGCCAGCCGTGAAGCGTGTAAACGCCGCCTCGCCCTCGCTGTGAAAATCGGCCAGGATAGTGCGGACGTTGTAGAGCTTGTCGGAGGCCGAGACCAGTAACCCGGAGACCGGCGCCTGTGGCAAGTGAGCCAGGTACGCGCGTTTGCGCTCAGCCCAGGCAGGCTTGCGGCCATCCGGGTCAGGCACACCGTCGGTGGCACTGTCGACCAGCCGGGCCACCTCGCTGCCGTAGTGGGCCACCAGTTCGCCGCGCAGGTCGCTGTGAGCACGCCGGGTGTTCTGCGGGCCGTCTTCCAGCGCGTCGTGGAGCAGGGCGGCCACCGCCTCGGTTTCGCTGGCGCCGTACTCCAGGGCGATGGCGCAGACGCCCAGCAGGTGCGACAGGTACGGCACACCGCTGCCCTTGCGGGTCTGGGGCGCGTGCCACTCGGCGGCCAGCGCCAGGGCGTCCTGAAAGCGCTCGGTCAGGCGGGTGGGCTGGGAGCTGGGAGTGGTCATGATTCAGTCTAGCGGCTGGCTCACTCAGGCCCGCCCAGACCAGCTCAGACCGGCTCAGCTCAGCTCACGCCGCAGCTTCCCGGCCAGTTGAAACCACTCGCGCTCCTGGCTGCGGTACAGCCCGCCCGCCCGCTTCTCGGTGCGGGCCAGGGTGCCGAGCTGCGCCCTGGCCTCGTCAGGCCGGTTCTGGGCCATCAGAAACTGGGCGTAGCGCACGCGGGGTTCCTCGCTGGTGGCGCCCATCAGGGCTGCCTGGTAGGTGGCGTCAGCCTCGCCGACCTGGGTCTGCTCGGCCTGGGCACCGGCCAGCAGCGTCAACGTGCGGGTGCGAATAGAGGCGCTGGTCTTGAGGTCCACCCGGCCCAGCAGCGCCGCCGCCGAGGCCGGATCACGGCGGGCCAGGGCCAGTTCGGCGCTGGTCAGCAGCACCAGCGGGTCGTCGGCGTAGATGCCGCTAAGCAGCGGTTGCAGGGCGTCCTGGGCCTCGGCCTCGCGTCCGGCGCGGGCCAGCAGGGCAGCCAGGTCGGTGCGGTTGCTCAGGGTATCGGACTCCTCGATGCGCTCTCTGGCGTCGCGGATGCGGGTCTCCAGCGGGCGCAGGTTCTCCAGGGCCGGTTGCAGATTCGCGCCCACCCGCCGGGCATTGCCGCGCAGGTTCGGCAGCACTTCGATGAACAGGTAGGCCAGCACCGCCAGGTAACTGCCGATCAGCAAAATGAAAATCCAGTAGAAGTTGCGGCGGGTGACGACGACGTGAATCAGGAAGATGACTTGCAGCGCTCCCGACAGATACACCAGCCAGGGATACTGCCCCAGGAAACCGAACAGGTTCATGCCCCCATGCTACAGAAAGCCGCCGTGAGGTGGCGTGGGAAGCGTGCTCGTGGCCAGCCCCGCGCTACCCTGACCGGGTGAAATCCGTGTTCATGGCGATCAGCCTGGGTGTACTCAGCGTGGGCCACGCCGCTGCGTCTCTGTCCGGCCTGGCGCCTCCAGTCCGGACAGCCGGTTTCCAGCCCTCTGATCTGCCGGAATCGTGTAGCTCACGTAGGGCGCCCGTGCTCCACATCGGGACATGACTGACTTCGCTGGAACTCAGCGTTCTACTAAATCAGTGGTCTACTAAAGTAGAAAAGCAGCTCTGGGCGCCTGTCGTTGACCCCTCGCCCCTTGTGAGAGAGTCGCAGACCTGCTTGCAGAGGGTAAGTAAGCGCAGCGCATGCCCTCCGTCCCTTCCCACAAGCCACAGGCCACAAGCCACAAGCCCCCTCAAAACGCGCCGCCCCCGAACACACCCGCGATCTCGTTTCGGCCCAGACCCATGCCCAGCAGCACGATCAGCAGGATTCGGGCTTTGTGGGCGTTGAGGAAGCTGGCGGGAATAGCTCCGGCACGCAGCAGGGTGGCGCCGCCGCCGGGGTAGCCGTAGACCGGCAGCACCGGCCCGGCGTGGGTGCGGGTGGCGATGATGACGGGCTGGCGCGTGGCCCCGATCAGCGGCAGGAGTTCGGCGCTGAGGTTGCCGGTGCCGAGTGCGGCGATCACCAGGCCGTCGGCCCTCGCGGCGGCCTCGGCGTAGCCCTCGCCGCGCCAGCCCGCGTAGGCGTACAAAATCTCCACGCGGGCGTTCACATGGGCCGGGCGGTAAACGGGGCGCCGTTCGGGACGGGCAAAATAGTGCAGCGCGGCGCCGTGAGGGCCGTGATCGATGCGCCCAATCGGGCCGGGATAGCCGCCGAAGGCGTCCACGGCGGTGGTGTGAACTTTGGTGACGGTGCGGGCGTCGTAGATTTCGCCGCCGAAGACCACCAGCGGGCCGCGCCCCCGCGTGCCGGGATGCAGCGCCACCTGGGCGGCGTCTTCCAGGTTGCCGGGGCCGTCGGCGCTGGCCTGGGCGGCGTGGCGCATACTGCCGGTCAGCACCACGCCCACCGGGGTTTGCAGCGTCAGGTGCAGGTAAAAAGCGGTTTCCTCCAGCGTGTCGGTGCCGTGGGTGAGCACCACGCCGCACGCCCCGGCTGCGGCCTGTTCTTCAGTCAGGCGGCGCAGCACCTCCATGTGCGCCGGGGTGATGTGCGGGCTGGGCAGGTTGAACGGCTGGAGGTCGTCCACGGCAGCCAGTTCACCGCTGTGGGTGCGCAGGTCGGCGAGTTGCGGACGCTGCTGCGGCGTCAGCCCCGCGCCGCCGGGGTCGGGGCGGCTGGCGATGGTGCCCCCGGTGTGAATCACCGCCAGTCGTGGGCGCGACGCTGGGCTCATGCCGGACAGTCTAGGGCCGGACAGTCTAGGGCCGGACAGTCTGGAGCCGGACAGTCTGGAGCCGGGTGAGACTCATGGGGGACCAGACAGCAGTGCAACCTCCCCGCTGAGGCGCCGGGGAGGCTGTATGAACACAGTTCGCCGTGACTGACGCTCAGCTCTTCTGAACCTCGTCCTTGAGGTCATGGGCCTTGTCCTTGGTGGCCTGCGCGACCTGCTGAATGTTGTCCCGAATCGCCGAGGTGTTGTCCTTGACGTCGGCCTTGAGGTCGTGCGCCGCGTCCTTGGCGTCCGATTTGACCTGCTGAGCGCCCGACTGCGCCGCCTGACCGGCGCTCTGAGCCGCGTCCTTGAGGTCCGATTTGAGATCCTGGGCCTTGTTCTGGGTGGCCTTGGCGGCGTCCTGAACATCCGATTTGAGCTGCTCGGCCTTGTCCTGCGCAGCTTCCTTGGCCTGACCGCCGATCTGACTCGCCTTGTCGGCCACCACGGCTCCGGCGCTCTGGGCGGCGTCTTTGACCTGGGCGCCCACCTGGCCTGCGGCCTCACGGGTCTTGGCCGCCGCTTCCTGCACCGCCTTGGACACGTCCTCGGCAGCCTTTTCGGCGGCTTCCTTGCCATCATTCAGGCTGTGCTGGGCCGCGTCCCCCACCTCGGCGGCCTTGTCGGCAATCACCGCCCCGGCGTCCTTTGCGGCGTCCTTGACCTGCTCGAAGCCCTTGGTGGCGGAGTCTGCCACGCCCTGCGCCGCGTCCTTGATACCGAGGTCGGCGAGCTTCTGATCGAGCAGGCGGCGGTTTTGTTCACGGCTCAGGTAATAAGCGCCTGCGCCGATCAGGGCGCCCAGCAAAATAAAACGTTTGACGGGAAAACGGGTCGAGCGATGTTGAGACATACGCCACACTACCCCCGGCTTCTCATCTTGCGGATGAGGGCGCGTTCAGGCTGACTTGACCTAGCCCGCCAGACCCAGCCCGCCAGACCTATCAGATCAGGCCCCTCACACCAAACCCCTCACACCAGACCCAGCCGCCGGGCCAGGGCTTCCTCGAAAATCCATTCCTCGCCCGCGCCCAGGTGCAGCAGTACGTGACCCCGGCCCAGATAAAAGGCTTTGATCTTGTCCCAAGCTTCGGCCTCGTCAGCCGCCGCCTCGTCGATGTCGGCCAGGGTGCCCCACAGATCGCCCTCGAATTCGTCGCTGAGCAGGGCCTCGGCGTGGCCGCTGAGCACGTAGGCGTCCACTTTTTCGCTGCGGGGGTAGTCGGTGCCCTCCTGCCGGAATTCCAGGCGGTCACCGCGCTCATACAGCCGGGCGAGCAGGGTTTCAAACGCTTCTTGAGTCAGGTGGACGTCCATGCCGGGCAGTCTACCCGGCGCCGCCCCTTCGCCACAGCGCCCCGCGCTCCCCTACACTGCTGGATATGCACATCTCCGGTCAACCTCGCGGGTCTGTCGTGTCCCGGCTTCTCAGTACCATGCTCAGGATCACGCTGGTGGTGGCCCTTCTGACACTGCTGGTCACCGCGCTGGTGAGCAGCGCCTACGCCCGCTCCGGCGGGGGTTTTGGCGGCTCGTCGAGTGGCCGGTCAAGCGGCAGTTCCAGCAGCGGGGGCGGCGGCTTTGGTGGCAGCTCCAGGGGTGGTGGCTACAGCGGTGGCGGCTACAGCGGTGGCGGCTACAGCGGGCCGGTCATCATCAACAACGGCGGCTACGGCGGCGGCTACTACGGCGGCGGCGGCTACAGCTCTGGTGGCGGCTTCGCCATTGTGCCCATCCTGCTGATCGTGGTGGCGGGCGTGGTCACCTTTATGGTGATGCGGCGCAGCGCGGCCAGAGCCGGGGGCGGCAGCGGGCTGCTGGGCAGCTTTAGCGGCGACGCCCAGGCGGTGATGGTGCAGGTCATCATGCTCGAAGGCGACGAGGTGAAATCAGCGCTGCAACAGGTGGCCGAGCGAGGCGACCCCGACACCGACGCGGGACTGGCCCGGATGCTTCAGGAGGCCGCGCTGGTGGTGCTGCGCCACCCCGAACGCTGGGTTTACGGCGACGTGCAGCGTGCCCAGGGCGACGCCAGCCGCGCCGACGCCCAACTGGGAAGCTGGGCCACCCAGGCCAGGGCCGCCTTTACCGAGCAGACCACCAGCAACTACCAGAACCGCGACCCCAACAGCGGTTTCGAGCACCGCCCGCACACCGGCAAAGACGAAGCGGGCGGCTTGTATTTGGCCGTCACGCTGGGCGCCGCCACGCACGCCCTGGGCGCCCTACCCCCGGCAGGCAGCACCGACGCCAAAGAGGTCCAGGCCGCCTTGCAGGCCGTCGCTGGCGTCACGGCAGGCGACCTGATCCGCGCCGAGGTCATCTGGAGTCCCGACCAGGAGGGCGAATTCCTGAGCGAAGACGAGGCGATCATGAAGTATCCGCAGGCGAAGAAGCTGTAGGCGGAGGGCGACAGAAATCTATCACCCTGAACGCAGTGAAAGGTCTGATCGACCAGCTTACAATAAAGTCAGGCCGAATGTTGGCTTGATGGGCGATAGTCTAGAGGAAAGCTGGCATCTCGATGTGGACTGTAATTTAGCAGCGAGATTCTTCGTTTCGTTCAGAATGACAACGAGGGTGCTGGTGGTTGCGGAGGCACCTGCTCATCAGGTTCGAGGTGGCTTCCCGACGCAGGCTTCGCGCGATTTGAAAAGAGAAAGAGAGAAAAGAGAAAGAGAGGGCAAACGACCACCGCTGGCTAGCTGTCAGAGACGACGACCGTGTGGCCTGCGAAAAGAAGGCTTCCCGGCGTGACTCAACGGCAAACGGCGCCTGCTTACACGGGATTAAAAAGACTTCCGGATATGTACCGTCGAGGCCACCCGGTCGCCCCCTCTCCCCGCCGCTGCGCGGCTCCCCTCTCCCGCAGGGGGCGAGGGGTCAACCGCACATAACTCAGAATCAATTTAATCCCGTATTACACGGCGGCGCCATATTCTTTCTGATTTGGGCTTCTCTTCTGGGCGCCAGGTTCTGGGCGCTAGGTTCTGGGCGCCAGGTGGGGCGGCAGGGCGACGGTGGCCAGCCAGAAGGTTTCCAGGGTGCGCACCACCTCGAAAAACTCGCCGACACCGAGCGGCTTGGGAATGTAGGCGTTGACGTGCAGGTCGTAGCTGCGCCAGATGTCGCCCTCGGCGCGGGAGGTGGTCAGCATGATGGTGGGAATGCGCCGCAGGGCCGGGTCGGCTTTGAGCAGGGCCAGCAGCTCCAGGCCGTTCATGCGCGGCATGTTGACATCGAGCAAGATCAGGTCGGGCGTGGGAACGTCAGCAAATCCCTTTTCGCGGCGCAGAAACTCCAGGGCCTCCACACCGTCACGGACGACGTGCAACTGATTGGCGATGCGGGCTTCCTCGAAGGCCTCTTCGGTCAGGAGCACGTCGGCTGAATTGTCCTCGACCAGTAAGATGTCGATTTTCCTCATACGGGCGTACCTTCCGGGGGGTCAAAGCGGGCGGGCGGTTCGGGCGCCACTGAAGGTAGAGTAAAGGTAAAGGTGCTGCCCTGACCCATCACACTATTGACCCGGACGGCGCCGCCGAGCCGTTCGACGACGCTGCGCACCAGCGCCAGCCCGATACCGCTGCCCTCGTAGACGCCCACGCCGTGCAGCCGCTGAAAGACCCCGAAGATGCGCCCGAAGTACGCTTCCTCGATGCCGATGCCGTTGTCGATCACCGAGAAGGTCCAGCCGGGGGGTGCGCCGGGCGGCCACGCCTGCACCGTGTTCTGAACCTGCACCGTGTCCTGAACCGCCGTAATCTGAACCGCCGTGATCTGAATCGTGAGCGGGCGCTGTGGATCACGGAATTTCAGGGCGTTGCCGATCAGGTTCTGGAAGACGTGGCGCAGCAGCTCGGCGTTGCCCGGCACCACCGGCAATTCAGCCACCTGAATGCTGGCCTGGGTGTGGGCGATCAGCACCTGGAAATCGTCGAGCAGGCCCTGCACCAGCGCCTGGACATCGACGGGCTCGACCGGGCGGCCCGGCTGGCGAAGGCGCGAATACAGCAGCAGGTCCTGAATCAGCGTTCGCAGGCGGTGGGTGGCGGCCAGCGTGAAGGCGATGTAGGTGTCGGCGCGTTCGTCGAGCTGGCCGCTGTAGCGCCTGCCCAGCAACTCGGTGTAGCTGCCGATGGTCCGCAGCGGCTCCTGAAGGTCGTGACTGGCCACGTAGGCGAACTGTTCGAGTTCCTGGTTGCTGCGGGCCAGGGCGCTGTTGCTGGCCTCCAGGGCGCTGTTGCTGGCCTCCAGCGCCCTGTTGCTGGCCTCCAGCTCATCGCGGGCGGCGATCAGTCCGGCCTCTCTGGCCTGCACCGACTCGGCCATCACCGAAATGTGGCTGCGCAGGGCCTGCACCTCGCTCACCGCCGCGTCGGGCAGCGGCTCGCCGTACTGTCCCAAGGCGACGCGCTGAGCACCCTGACCCAGCGTGTCCAGCCCGCGCATCAGGGTGCGGGCCGCGTTCACGGCGATCAGGATCAGCAGCAGCAGGGCGCCCAGCAGCCCGGCAATGGTCAGCGTCCGGCTGAGTCTCAGGGCGCTGGCGCTGGCCGTCACGGCGGCCTCGCGGCGCAGGGTTTCGCTGCGTTCCAGCACGCTCAGCACGCCGCGCACCTCGTCGATGAGCTGCTTGCCCTGGGTATTTTCCACCAGCGCGGTGGCCACGTCACGCGAGACGCTGCGGGCACGAATCTCCGGCGTGGCCACCTCGCGGTTCCAGCGCTCGACCAATCGGCGCACTTCTTGCAGGTTACGCCGCTGCTCGTCACTGACGCTCAGGCGCTCCAGGGCACTCAGCCGCTGCCTGAACCCCTGCTGGCCCCGGCGGTACGGCTCCAGGTACAGCGCGTCACCGACGATGATAAAGCCGCGCACGCCGGTTTCCATATCGATGATGTCGCGGGCCAGCAGATTGATCTGGTTCAGCCGCACCTGGGCACCGTTGAGCAGCTCGACCTGGGCGGCGTTGCGGTTGATGCCCCAGACCACCGAGGCGATCACCAGCAGCAGCAGCACCAGCGGCGGCGCCAGCGGCAGCAGCAGAAACGCCGTCAGGCTGCGGGGTCGGGGCGAGGCAGGGCGCGGGCGCATGAAGGTTCAGTGTAGGCGATAGTGTAGGCGATGAGGCCGAGCTGGGGGTGGGAAGAATGCCGCAGTCGGCGGGCACCGAGATGACCGGCGGGGTCTGTTCAACTTATTGGGCGTTGCGTACCAGCACCAAACCGGGCGCCCCCCACTCGGCGGCGCCCGGTCGTTCCTGATCTTCCCTACTCGCGTTGCTTGCTCTCGGCCACCTCGGCGGCGGGCACGGCACGCGGGTTGACGCGCTCCAGCACCCGCGTCAGCGCGGCGACGGCGGCGTCGATCTGCTCGTAGCTGATGGTGATGGGCGGCAGAAAACGGATCACCAGCGGCGTGGCCTGGAGGCACAGCACCGCCTCGTCGTGCTCCATGGCGGCGATGTAGGGCGCACTCTTCTCCTTGAGTTCGACGCCGATCATCAGGCCCAGGCCGCGCACTTCACGAATCTTGGGGCTGGGAATGGCCCGCAGCTTGTCCATGAAGTAGGCGCCCTTCTCGCGGGCCTGCTCGGCCATGCCCTCGTTTTTCATGGCCCGGATGGCCGCCACGCCCGCCGCCATCGCCAGCGGGTTGCCGCCGAAGGTGGTGCCGTGACCGCCAGCGGGCATCCTGTCGGCCACGGCGGCGCTCATGGCGAAGGCGCCGATGGGCACGCCGCCCGCCATCGCCTTGGCCAGCGTCATCCCGTCGGGGACGACCTGGCACTCGTTGGCCACCTGGCAGCCGCAACGAATCCCATCCGCGTCCTGGCACTCCTGAGCGCAGAAATGCTCGACGGCGAACATCTTGCCGGTGCGGCAAAAGCCGGTCTGAATCTCGTCCAGAATCAGCAGGGCGCCCTTCTCGCGGGTGAGGGCGCGGGCAGCCCGCAGGAATTCGATGTTGGCGGGCCGGACGCCGCCCTCGCCCTGCACGGGTTCCATGATGACGGCGGCCACGTCCTCGGTGATCGCCGCGCGGAGTTCCTCGATGTTGCCGTAGGTGACGAAGCTGACGTGCTCGTTGTCCACCGCATTGCCGAAGGGCTCACGGTACTTGGGCTCCCAGGTGAAGGCCAGGGCGCCCAGTGTCCGGCCCGCGAAGCCGCGCTTCATGCTCACGAAGCGGGTCCGGCCCGTGGCGGTGATGGCGAACTTCTTGGCCGCCTCCACCGCCTCGGTGCCGGAGTTGCACAGGAAAATTCGGTCCAGGCCAGCAGGCAGCACGCTGACCAGCTCGCTCAGGAATTCGGCCCGCTTGTCGTTGGGCAGCGTCTGGGGCATCACGATCAGGTTCTCGGCCTGCTCCTGAATGGCCCGCACCACATCCGGGTGGCTGTGGCCGATGTTGGCGACGCCGTAGCCCGCCACGCAATCCACGTAACTGCGCCCGGTTTCGTCCCAGACGGTGGCGCCCTTGGCCCTGACCATCACGACTTGGTGCTTGTGGTACACACCGCTGTCGTATTTCATCTCGGCTTCGAGAAAGGTGCTGGCGGCCAATGGTGTCTGGTCAGTCTGTGTCTGGTCAGTCTGTGTCTGGTCGGTCTGTGTCTGGTCAGT
>NZ_JANYGJ010000241.1 GCF_025362455.1 Deinococcus sp.
GCAGCGCCAATGGTACTTGGATGGCAGCATCCTGGGAGAGTCGGTCAGTGCGGGGGTTTTACGCGGGAGTAGCTCAGTTGGTAGAGCATTACCTTGCCAAGGTAAATGTCGCGCGTTCGAATCGCGTCTCCCGCTCCAGCAGGTTCCAGTCTCTCGCTCCACGGAGTCGGAGGCTTTTTTATTCCTGCTCGAACGCCATATTTTGAAAAGCGGCCCGGATGAACTTCATCCGGGCCGCTTTCGTTTGGTTTATGGTGCTCAGCGAGACGATGGTGAGGCAAAGCGGCGCAGACCTCAACTTAGAGCATATGTCATAAAAAGACCTTTTTTATGACCGAGCGGAGCGAGTAGTTTTGACTGAGCAGGACGCAGAATGGAGGCGCGGGGAGGCTGTTTTCCCCGTGGCGTAATTCGGAGTACTGCTCTAGAGCGCTGCCACGGCTTCTGGCACCTGCATCTAGGTCCGGCTGTGTCCCAGCGCCCGTGCCAGGTCGGCTTGCAGATCGGCGGCGGCCTCCACGCCCACGCTCATGCGGATGCTCTGGGGCGTCACGCCAGCGGCGCGGCGGGCGACCTCTGGCATGCGTCCGTGGGTGGTGGTCCAGGGATGCACCGCCAGCGTGCGGGTGTCGCCCAGGTTCGGCGCCATACGGATGATCTCCAGCGCTTCCAGAAAGGCCGCCGGGTTCTGCACCTCGAAGGACATGACCGCGCCGAAGCCGCCGCTGAGATACCGTAGGCCGAGCGCGTGGTGCGGGCTGCTCTCCAGACCAGGATAATTGACCGGCCCCACCGCCGGGTGCGCTTCCAGAAAGCGGGCCAGCGTCAGCGCCGTCTCGGATTCGCGGCCCAGTCTCAGCGACAGGGTTTCCAGACCCTGCGCGATCAGAAAGGCGCTGTGCGGTGAGAGCACCATGCCCAGTTGCGAGGTGCCGAACCAGCGCTGGCGCCAGGCGAATGCCGATTGGCCCCGCGTTTCCAGCAGGCTTGGACTGCCCTCACTGTAGATAGGGTTGCGGCTCAGGTCGTGGCGCGTGCCCACGCTGAGGCTGCCGCCCATCGCCGTGCCGTGTCCTCCGGCCCATTTGGTGAGGCTGTGGGTCACCAGGTCGGCGCCGAAATCCAGCGGGCGGCACAGCAGCCCCACTCCGCCCCAGGTGTTGTCGATACCCAGCAGGGCGCCCTGGGCGTGCGCGATGTCACTTAATGCACCGATGTCGGCCACGTCGGCGGCGGGGTTGCCGATGGTCTCGGCCCAGACCAGCCGGGTATTCGGCTGCATGGCTGAGAGCACGGCGTCCGGCGTGTTGGCCACGATGCTCGCAGTAATACCCATCAGCGGCAAGATATTGCTCAGCAGCCCCGCCGAGCCGCCGAACAGGCTGCTGACCGCCACGATATGGTCCCCGGCCCGGCAGGCGCTGAGCATGGCCGTGAAGCTGGCCGCCTGGCCGCTGCTCAGACATAGCGTCTCGGCGGCGCCTTCCAGGGCGCTGATGCGCTGCTCGACCGCCTTGACCGTCGGGTTCTGGATGCGCGAGTAGCTGCTGCCGGTACCCTGCTGAAACTCCTCGGCGGCGGCGCCCAGGCTGTCAAACTGGTAGGCCGCGATCTGCTGAATGGGAATGCCCACGCCCACGCCCGTGCCGCGCCCGATGCCGCAGTGGACCGCCAGCGTCTCGTAGGCCAGCTCGGTGTCAGGAAGGTCGGGCCGGGCGGTGCGGGAGGCGTCGTCGCTCATGGCTGAATGCTAACGCGCCGGGGCCGGGCAAATGTAGAAACCTCTGCACCGGGTAAGCTGGATTGTCGGTGCTGCGTTACAGGACCGGATGTTACAGTGACCGGATGTCGTATCTCTCCGAACTCCGCGCCGTGGTCGGTGCTCGCCCGCTGCACAGCATCGGTGCCAGCGCTGTGCTCCTCGACGAAGCGGGCCGGGTCCTGCTTCAGCGCCGGGGCGACGATGGCCTGTGGGGCTTGCCCGGCGGCGGTCTGGAGTCCGGCGAGACCTTCGAGCAGGCCGCCCGCCG
The DNA here is from genome assembly GCF_025362455.1 of Deinococcus sp. GTDB lineage: Bacteria > Deinococcota > Deinococci > Deinococcales > Deinococcaceae > Deinococcus. The sequence goes on from NZ_JANYGJ010000241.1 coordinate 2,031, forward strand.
CGAACTCAACGAGGAAACCGGGCTAGATATGCCCCTGACCTTCTGGCAGGCCGTCAGCGGGCCGGAGCTGTATCACCGCTACCCGAACGGCGATCAGGTGTACTTCGTCGGTGGCCTGTGCCGGGGCCGCCTGGACGCCGCTGCGCTCGACCAAGCCGCCCCCGACGATTCCGGCGAGACGCTGGCGCTGGGTTGGTTTGGCCTGACTGAGCTGCCGCCGATCAGCGCCAACGTCAACCGGCTGACCCTGGGGCTGCTGAGGCGAGAAGTCGGGTTGCCAATGCTGCCCCTCGAAGCGTCGCCGCCTCCGCCAGCAGGCGACCATCTACGTGAGCTGCGAGCGCTGGTCGGCCACCGTCCCCTCTTCGCGCCGGGGACCAACGTCCGCCTGACCGACGAGGCCGGGCAGGTGCTGCTGCTCCGCCGCACAGACAATGGTTTGTGGACCCTGCCGGGCGGCAGCATGGAGCTGGGAGAGACCTTCGAGGACGCCGCCCGCCGCGAGCTGCGCGAAGAGACTGGGCTGAACGTGGGCGAGTTGACGCCGCTCAAGCTGTTTATCGGCCCGGAGTACCGCTGGACGTATCCGCACGGCGACGTGATCGATAACGTCTCACAATTATTTGCGGCCCGGTACGACGGTGGAGCGCTTCGCCTCCAACTTGAAGAGGTCAGCGAAGCCCGCTGGTTCGCACTCGCTGACCTGCCGCCTGACAATGAACTGAGCGGGCGCCTGATTGTGGACAACCTGCGGCTCTAGCCCGCTTTCACGGCCAGCGCCTCGGCGAGCGCTCTGGGCAATGCCTGGGCGACGCGGGCGATGGTGCGCGAGGCGGCAGCCTGCACCATCTTTTCGAAGGCCGCGCCGCCCCATTTCTCGGCGGTGGGCGTATCCAGGTGGGCACGGAAGACGAAGGCGTAGGCCAGCGCCGCAGCGTCCAGTTCAGCGTCCAGCCTGCCCTCACCGCCGACTTCGAGCCAGGCGCGCCGGTGTTCAATAGGTTGAGGTGTGAGGCGGGCGCCACGCTCGGTGTTCTCCAGCACGCTGAAAAACGGCAGACTGACCTCGCCCAGCAGCGGCAGTTGCACCGCCAGCACGCCGCGCACCTCCTGGCCCGAAACCTCGACCTCGCGCAGAAAGCTGACTCTGGACAGCAGCCGAGTGGGGTCGCGCAGGAAGGCCAGGGCGAACTCAGGCGCCAGAGCAGTGGGGGCGCTGAAGTCCTCGTGGGCCTCGACGATCACGCTGACTCCGAACGAGAGATCAGTCCACCCACTCGATCACGACGGCGTTCTTGGCCAGTGCTTCCTGAAGGTCATCATCGCTGGCGCTGCGCAGCCGGGGCAGGTGGGCGAAGCGGGGCGTGGCCGAGGCGTAGCCCAGCCGGACGACCACCTCGTCGCTGCTGTCGTCCTTGCCGATGCGCCAGACCAGTTGCCCGCCCAGCAGCTCCAGTTGTTCCGCGTTCGGCGTAGGGGCGCTCATGGACGCCATTGTAAGGCAGGTTTTGCCGGGTTTGTCAGGTCCGGGTACGGCGCAGGCTTTTATACTCGCCGCATGACTCCCCGCTGGCTTGGCCGCCCCGCGACGCCAGGCTCGACGCTGGCCGCCGCCGCCCTCCGCCTGCTCGGCTGGACCGTGCTGCTGCCGCCCGTGCCCGGCCCCCGGCTGGTGGGTGTGGCGTATCCGCACACCAGCAACTGGGATCTGCTGCCCGCCCTGCTGTGGGCCAGGGCCACCGGATCACCGCTGAAATTCGTCGCCAAGCACAGCCTCTTCAAAGGCCTGCTGGGACCACTCATGCGGGCCTGGGGCGGCCTGCCGCTCAACCGCAGCAAGGCGGGCGGCAACTTCGTGGACGCGGTGGTGGAGGTGATACAGTCGCAACCTGAAATTCTGCTCGGTCTGGCGCCGGAAGGCACCCGCGAACGGGGAGAAGCCTGGCGCAGCGGTTTTTACCATATGGCCCAGGATGCGGGCGTGCCCATTGCCCTCATCACCTTCGACTGGAAGCACAAGCGCGTGGGCGTTCTGGCGTACCTGGAGCCCAGCGGCGACCTGGAGGCCGACTACGAGAAGATTCGCGCCGTGTACGCGGGCGTGGGCGGCAGGCATCCGCAGAAGGCCACGCCGATCCGGGCGAAGGCAGAGGAGTTGGGGTGAACCCACCTTTCAAAGCACGAGGGGCGGTGAAGCCGATAACCAAAGCGCAGGTCATCGGAAATTGGATTTTCCTCGCGGGATTGTCGGTTAGCTCTGTATACCTTTCGATCCCAGATCTCAAATACTTGACGGCACAACGCAAACAAATGAATGGTCTGGTCATGAGAGTACAACACAAGCCCGACACTAACAGGAACTGGTTGACCGTAGAAATCCCAACAGGACAAGCGGTTGCAGTACGATTTTTTGATCCTGTGCAGAAGATCGGGCACCGAATAAATCTAAGTTGCACACGTTCTATTTTCCCCGAATGTCGGTCTGTAGAAAACGTATATCAGATTGGAATGCTTTTGGGCAATGCGGCTGCTCTTGTATTTTCACTCGTACTCGCGTTGATTGGTCGCAAAAATTTAGTCATTCCACTAGATCATTGAGTTGATTGACCAATCCAATCTTCACCCCTCGTCCTTCACCCCTCGTCCTTCAGCCCCTGAATTTCCTCGATAAACCGCTCCAGGCTGTCGAATTCTCTGTACACGCTGGCGAATCTGATGTACGCCACGTCGTCCAGCGGTCTTAGAAAATTCATGGCCCGCTTGCCGATCTCACCGCTGGGAATCTCCGGGGCGCCGACTTCATCTTCAAAGCCGTAGGCGAAGGCCCGCAGGGTGGCTTCGGGAATGGGACGCTTCTCGCTGGCCAGGCTCAGGCCGCGCAGCAGCTTGTCGGGGTTAAAGGCCTGGCGCAACCCGCCGCGCTTGACGACCATCAGCGGTTCGAGCTGGGCGCGTTCGTAGGTGGTAAAGCGCCTGGCGCAGCTCAGGCATTCGCGGCGGCGGCGAATCGCTCCGCCGTCGTCGCTGGAGCGCGAGTTGACCACCTTGCTGTCGGAGGCGCCGCAATAGGGGCATTTCACGGACGCATCAACGCCATTACCAGTTGACCATATCGCGCTCTCGGCGGCTTGGCACGGCGGCCAGCGGCACGTTCACGATGTTGCCGCGCAGGTGCTGCAACTCCGGCAGCGCGAAACTCAGCACAGCCTCGGCCAGCGGCTGGTCGCTTTGCTCCTCGCCGCTGCTGGCGCGGGAGGGCAGCACCATGTTCAGGCGCAATTCCTCGCTGGCGGCGTGCTCGACCAGCCCGCGCAGGGCGCCGCGCTGGGGATACGCTTGCAGCCCGGCTTCGTCCAGATGCGGCCCCACGATGGTCAGCCAGGTGCCGGGCAATCTTCGCTGCAAAATCTGGGTGATGGCGACGCTGCTTTTCACATTGCCGTTGAACAGCTCCATCCACTCGCCCTCGCTCAGCAGCGTGAACTGCGAGTGTGCCCGCCGGTCAGCCAGATGCACGATGCCGTGCAGCGCCCCGAAGATTTCCAGAATGCGGGTCTGGGCGCTCATCCAGTCGAGCGGCACGCCCACGTCGGCCTTGAGCGGTATGGCGGTGCCGCCCGCGAGTTCGATTTTGCTGGCGTAGGCGGCCAGCGTCTCGGAATTGACCCCGATCAGCACGACGCTGGCTCCGGCCCGCGCCAGCGTGCTGCTGATGGCCCGGCCATAGCCCTGGTCGCCGCCCGTCACGGCGATAATCTGACCTTGCAGGCGTCTAGGCTCCATTGCGCAAGAATACGCTGATGGAGAGGGCGTGTGGCATGTGGGAACGGCTCAGGGGCTGCGACCCACTCCCTCGTTTTCCACGGGTCTCAGCGCCTCCGAGGTCAGTTCGCCGATGCGCTGGCCGGTCTGGCAGCGTTCACACCAGTAGCCCTGGTCGCCGCCCCGGAGGTCATGCAGCCTCACCTCACCGCCGCAACCGGGGCAGACCAGGACGTAGCCACGCCCGCTGTCCGGTAACTCTTGCTTACATAATCTATACTTCATATTACGATAATAGCAGAGTAGCAGGTTGGTCATGATGTGACTTCGCTCACCGACTGGGCGCCAGAAAACCAGTCTTTTCGGTGTGCTGCTGGTCAGGTTGGTCTGTCGATTCGGCTCACTTGGCCCAGTGACCGACGCGGTGCAGAATCTCGGCGTCGCTCTGGCGGCCACCGAAATAAATCCAGTTGGCAATCGCCATAATGTTGCTGCCCGGCTCCCCGGTGACCTCTTCCAGCGCTTTGAGGGCACCCGGCACGTCCAGTTCGTTGCGCAAAAAGCCCGCCAGGCCCAGAATGTCGCGTTCCTCGGTCCAGATGGCCCGTCCGTCTTTCAGCACTGCCTCAAACTCGCTTTTCATACCACTCCTCACTTCAGTAACCACATGCTTTGGTGAATACCTCCGGTCGATACCTTCAGTCGATTCACACAGCGCAGTCATGTTTAACACAGTCCAGCGCTCAACACAGGCTGTTCATGAACCCAACCGCCGGTAACCGCTCTTGCCTGCCTGAGCCGGGATGGTTCACGCCCCACTACGGCAATTCGTCGGTGTCCGCTTCAAACAGGTCGGCTTCAAAGGTACCGGGCCCGAAGGTCAGGCGCTCCAGCGAGTCCGGCGTGTGCTCGGTGGCTCTGGAGTGGCCAGGTCGGCTGCGCCCGGCCCGGTTGCTACTGCGCTCTGAGAGCTGGGCAGACCGAATCTGGGGCGTGCCCGGATGAGTGGGTGTCTCCAAAGTCTCGGTCCTGCCGTGCTCATCGGCTCTGTGCTCCTCGCCGACCCGGCTGCGTTTGCGGAGCATGGCCGGTTCTTTGTCGAGGTTGAAGACGAAGTGCCTGGGGCGCCGGTCGCGCAACCAGCTTTCCAGCGCCACCAGGCGGGGGCGGAAGCGCAGGTACTCGCGGAGCTGGCGAACCGGGATGAACTTGGCTTCCTGCACCTCGCGGTCCGGGTCGCGGGGACCCAGTGTACCACCGACCTCGCGCCCGACGTAGAAAAACTGAATATGATGCCCCCAGGTTTCGGCCTGAAATTCGACCATGAAGGCCAGTTCGCGCAGCTCGACGATCAGCCCGGTCTCCTCGTAGGTCTCACGGCGCGCGCCGTCCTGCACCAGCTCACCGACTTCCAGGCCGCCTTTGGGCAAACTCCAGCGGCCCCGTTCGCGCACCAATAGCACCTCGTCGCCGCGCAGCACGATGCAGCCCACCCCGATGCGCGGCTCGGCCAGCGGGCGCTTGTTGCGGCCCCGCGAGGGTGGCGCGGGCGTGGGCGCCTGGATTTCAGATCTGGGTTGTCCGTTGGACGCCTGGCCGGATGACTGGCCCCCAGATGACTGGCCCCCAGATGATTGGCCCGGCGTATCGCTCCGGCGGCGGCGGCGACGACGGCGGGCCGGGTTGGCCGTAGCTGGGTTGATAGTGCCTGGGTTGGCGGTGCCTGGGTTGATAATAGCTGGGTTGCCACTGGATGAATTCTCAGCCTTGGCGGTGGCGGGGGAAGCGCTGCCCCTCGGTTCTTTGCTGGGCATCAGGCTTCTCCTGCCAGATCGTTGAAACGGACGTGGGAGCTGTGAAATTGCAGCTTGACGGTGCCGACCGGGCCGTTGCGCTGCTTGCCGATAATGATCTCGGCGATGCCCTGCTGATCGGTCTCCTTGTTGTAATACTCGTCGCGGTAGATGAACATGACGATGTCGGCGTCCTGTTCAATGGCGCCTGAGTTGTGATTGATCAGGCCATCGGCCAGCCAGGATGCGGGGCCAGGTACGGTCAGGTCGTATACCGTTTGCTCGCCTGCTGGAGTGACGCTGAGCACCTCGTCCCAGTAGAGGTCGTTCCTGGCCAGGACACTCAGCGCCTCGTCTTCTAGACATTCGGCGTAGTCTTGAACCACGGTCCTTGACGGCGCGAAGTTGAAATGGGCCGCGCCGCCATACGACGTGCCGCGTAGCGCCGCCATCTGCCGCTGTGAAATGCCGCGTGTGCTCATACGGGCCTTGATCTGAGCGAAGACCTCCCTGGGCAGCGTATCCACATTGGTATTGACGACTTTGCCGAGCAACTGTTCTCGTAACCGTGTGGCGGCTTCCAGGCGCGGCCCGAAAGCGCCTACCCGGTCCAGAAAGGCGAGCTGATCCGCCGAGCCGGACACGTCCACCGTCCAGATGTTGTCGCCCTGGCGCACCTGGCCTATGATCTCCAGCCGCAGGAGCAGGCCAGCGATGTCGCGCACCAAGCCCTCGCTGCACGAGGCGAAATAGATCCGTGAGCTGCCCCCTTCACTGCGAACATGAATGCAGCCGTCGGTGGCCCACAGGTGACGCAGCAACACACCGATGCGCTGTGCTGGCAAGCTGAAGACCTCGGCGGACAGGCGTTTCTCGGCAGAGCGTTGGTTAAACAGCTCAAGAGCCTTGAGCCAGGCGCCAACGCCGCGCGCCGCCCAGCGGTTGCCGTTGTTGCCGATCACCAGTTGATGCCAACTGCCGCGCCCCTTGATCCGCCGCACGCTGGAGCCGAAGCGCTCGGCGGCCTCTGTCACCAGCTTGCTGTTGTCCTCGGAGGCGGTGGTGTAGCGCAGCGGCTGACCCTTGAGATAGCTGCCGTCGCCGATCAGTTGGCCGAGCAGGGCCAGGCGTTCCTCCGGCCAGCGGGCCAGCAGGTCCAGATCGGGCGCCGCTTCCGGCAGGCGGCGAGCCAGCGCCAGCCGGTCTCCAGCCTTGAGTTCCGCGACGGTGGTCCAGCCGCCGAGCTGGTAGACCCGGTGCTTTCCGGTGGCCCGCAGCTTACGCCCACTGCGCGTTTTGACTTCGTACACGGGCCTGACGCCGACTTCCCAGATCAGATCGCTCTGCGCAGGAATAATCTGAGCGCTTTCACTCATTGCCAGGACTTGCGGCGTCTGTCCAACCAGTTCGGCGATAGGTACGCGGCGTCCATCGGCCAGATTCACCAGCGTCTCGCCGGTCACGCATTCGCGGAGATCGCTCAGCATCGGCCTGTGATTGGGCCTCTGCTCTACGGCACGCGAGAGTTGCGAGAGCACCATCACCGGCACTTCCAGTTCGCGGGCAATACTTTTCAGATTGCGCGAAATCAGGCTGATTTCCTGTTGACGGTTCTCGTTGCCCCCGCTGTTGCCTTTGCTGCCCGACATGAGCTGCAAATAATCGATGACCACCAGGCCCAGGTTGCCGTACTGCGCCTGGATGCGCCGGAGCTTGCTGCGCAGGGCATTGACGGTCAAATCCGGCTCGTCGTCGATGACCATCGGGGCCTCGGCCAGTCGCCCGGCGGCGTGGGCCAGCCGCTCGAAATCGCGCTCGTTGAGCTGCCCGCTGCGGATGCGGTTCATATCGACCCGCGCCTCGTTGCACAGCATCCGCAGGGCGAGCTGCACGCTGGGCATCTCCAGACTGAAGACCGCCACCGTTTTTTCGCCGCGCAGGGCAACGTTCTGGGCGATGGAGAGGGCGAAGGCGGTTTTTCCCATACTCGGCCTGGCCGCCAGCACGTTCAGGCTGCCCTTCTGCAAGCCCGAAATCTGCTCGTCGAGGTCACGAAAGCCCGTCGCCACGCCGTCGGGAATGCCTTTGTTGCTGTGCAGCAGCGTGATGTACTCGAAGGTGTCGTGGACGACCTCGCTCATGGCCTGGTACTGCTCGCCCTTCTTCTTGTGCTCGGCGACCTCGAAGATCATCTTCTCGGCCTTGTCGAGCAGGTCTTCGAGCGGCAGTTGACCGTCGTAGGCCAGCTTCATGGCCTGAGCGCTGGCCGAGATGAGCTGGCGCAGCGTGTACTTCTCCTGCACCAGCCGGGCGTAGTGCTCGGCGTAGGCGGAGGTCGGCACCTGGTCCGATAAACCGATCAGGTAGGTCAGGCCGCCCACGTCGTCCAGGCTGCCGCGCTTGGTCAGCTCGTCGCTGAGGGTCACCAGGTCCACCGGCTCGCCGCGCTCCTGAAGGCCCTGCATGGCGGCGAAAATCTTGCGGTGGCCCTCGCGGTAAAACATCTCCGGCGCCACCGTGTCGCCGAGCTGACTCATCACGTCGTTTTCCAGCAGAATGCTGCCCAGCACGCTGATCTCGGCGTCGTTGTTGTGAGGTGGAACGCGGGGGGTCAGTTCCATTGTGTTGCCATCAGTGAGTGCTGCATGCGTAGCCTTTCTGCCTGCTGCGGCGTGAGCAGGCACGCGCTTACACGGAGTCGCCCTGACCTGTGGTGGGTGGCGTCGTGTAAGCGGATGTATTGATCTGTGGGGTGTGAGGCCCCGTCTGGCGTGAGGATGTTCCCCAGCGCGTTGACCTGAGAGAGATCATACCAAGCTGGAGAGGGGGTGACGTGGCAAGTGATCGTTCAACGTCGAAATAGATATGTGTAGGACGTAAGACATAATTAAGTGTATGTTGAAAACATAAGCTTGGCTGCTCACATTTGTAATGCGTCTGGACGTAGGCTTTGAGCATGAAGAATTTAAGAGTCTGGTTGATGGCTGGCTTGCTGCTGACCCCGGTGACGGCACAGGCGGCCAGTGTGGGTAGCCGTGTGTCCACTCCGGGCAGTACCGTGTTGAGCGACGCTGAAATGGATAAGGCGCATGGGAAGGGTGAGCCGTATGAGCTGGCGGCGACACCCTTTCTACTCATCCCTGGCGTTGCAGAAGCCGCGCTGGCCGTTGGAGCCGTTGCTCTCGTTCTCGCTGGTGGCGTGGCCGTCTATAACGCCGTGACGAGCGATGGTGGTAGTTCGACGGTGGATACCGCCAAGGGAGATACTTTGGCACCTGGGAACCATGCTGGAGGCTCCATTCCTGCACGTGGCCCTGGTAGAGATTTCACCCCGTAAGAGCGTAAGCAAATTAATGATATTGGCGGCAACACTGGTTGCCATACATGTGGTACCAAAACACCAGGCACCAAAGCTGGCAATTTTATTCCGGATCACCAGCCTCCCAATGCACTCAATCCTTCTGGCAAGCCACAGCAGTTGTACCCGCACTGTTCTAGCTGTAGTAGACGGCAGGGTGGAGATGTGAACGGAGCGAAAACGAGAAAGCCCTAAACCACGAGGGTTATATTTCTTATTAAGCCGGAAATTTGGTTTAAAAATCCTTAGTGTTAACCTTTTGTGCGGACGACTAGTGTAACCGGAGGTTGGTGTTGTGAACGACAACTACGAGGTGGTTTTCGATTCTGGTAGCTTAGCAACGCAAAATTTGAGTGAAAAATTCGAATACGAATTACGGATGTCGGACGTAAGACCGGATTTCATAGAAGAAGCAATTGAAATGATCAATAATATTATCAAGACTTTGCCTAACAGCCCTCCTGATCCAAAAGATATCAAACAGTACGGATATTGGCCATTCATACTTGTGAGAGTAAAAGAATTTCTGGAGGTGCATGAGTTCGCACCCAACGGGATTAACACTCGTAACAGTGTTGCAGATATTTTAAACGCATTTGTTTCGCAGAAAAGATTGTGTGACAAAGCTGGGAGCCGATTTAGCCCGCCAGCGTTCCATCAGCTTGTTGTCATTTCGCCGGGAGTGTTGTCCGGTGAAGTATGTCAAGGCATCAGATACGAGTCCCCTGAAAATTTGTCCGGCTGGTGGATTACTGCCGACTCTTGTGACGGAGATCTCAAATCTTTGGAAAAAATTAAATGTGCCGAGTTGACTGAAGCTAGACCTGACTTAATAGAGTACCTTGCCTTGAGCTACCAGTATAGATTTTTCTCGATAGATGGCTTCGTTGAGAAAGTGGAGGAATATGCCTAAGAACTTCAGAGCGTTCATGTTAGTTGGCCTATTGTTGGCCCCGGTGACGGCACAGGCGGCGAGTGATGGTTCGACTTCAGTGCTTGTATGCTCTGGGCGTAAAATCATGTTAGGTGTTAATGAAAAATATAAAGGCTCTTGCTCATTAGTCTTAGGAACTCGAATGTATACTTCTTTTATGAAAAGATTTAGAGTTTTGATGGTGTTGGGCTTGATGATGATTCCAATTACGGCACATGCTGCCGATACCGCCTTTGGTTACAGTGTTGCAGGTGTGTCCGTTGACGGAAAAGTGGATACTGTCTTCAAAGCTTCTAGAAAATCCCAACCTGTAAAAGTATTGGGCAATGCGGTTATTTTATCAGATGAGGAGTTAGATGGTGTGCAGGGTAAAGGTGTGATTGGTGCAGCTCTCGGGTTTTTTGGCGGAGCGACTGTTGCTGCACTCCATTACGGTATTGATGCCGTCATCGGGACTTTTACTGGTCATTCAGATGCTAGTGGTAGGGGAGCAATTAAAGCTATTCTTACTGGTGCTGGAGAAGCTGCTGTCTTAGGGGCTGTTTTACCGGAGCCTTGAAACGATGTTTTGCTTGCATGGCAATTTGCCTAATTAAATCCAACAATATTAAGTCCTATTCAATTATACTTCAAAGTTTATTATTGTCTTCAGCGCTTATCTCAGTAGATCAGGGGGTAGAAAATGAGATGGAATTACCATAGCTATGCTGTAATTATGTCCCTTTCGTTCTTTGCATTCTATTTTATAATAACAGAGACCCTTATAAACAAAAAACCCCTGTCAGTCTTGAGCTGCGTCATTGATTTGCTCCTATCTTCCATGTTTGGTTATGCACTGGCTTATGCGTTGAAAACTATTAAGTCACGGCGTCAACCATAAACCTCTTCGAAATGAGATGCTGTTCTCTAATTTCTACATCAGACAAGGATTTACATTGCTATCTTTAACAAGTGCTTTTTCGATAGTGTGAAACTGAGATATCACTGTTAATCCTTTAACGGAAAAGGTATAATAGAGGTTAAAGGGTTATAGGGAGTCCGATGCGTCCCAATCAGTCAATATTTAAGATTGTGAGTTTAATAACATGCTTTTTGGCTCTATCTTGTTCTGGGGCCGAAAATAGTTATCGCGGCCTGCGGTACTCATCAGTGATTGGTCAGACCACCTGGTATACCTGTGGCCCCGCCGCCCTGGCAACCCTCTTCACCTACTATTACGGCGCTCCGGTGTCCGAACAAGAATTCACTACCCTGACGGTCAATGACCTGGCGAGCCGGGGCAAGAATGCCAACGACGGCGTAACGCTTCTCTCGCTCCGCAATGCCAGCCGCACTAAAGGCATGGACGCCACCGGCTACAAGCTCACTCCTGACGCCCTACGCGAGATGTTGAAAAGCGGTCTGCCGATCCTTGCCAACGTGGTGCAGCCCGAGGACCACTTCACCGTTGTCATCGGCATTGAGGGCGACAGTGTGTTGACTGCCGACCCGTCTTGGGGCTTCAAGGTGCAGCCGATGCGGCAGTTTCTGGACGCCTGGAACGGGGTCGTGCTGGTGCCTGCGCCGAGCAAAGTGCAGGAGGCGAGCGCCAAAGCTCAGGTTGCTAAAGTATTGGCCGCTTACCGTGAGCGGCGAACCCGGTTAAAGTCGGGCCTATGAAAAGCCACTTTGCTGTGGGTTTGGTTCTCAGCGTCTTCGGGTGCGCCAGCGCCCAGTCCACGGCGCCGACCTCCTCGTTTCAGCCGATTGACCCGCTGGTGCGCCCCACCGAGGGGCCGGGCGGCTTCAGCGTCAGCGCCAACTTCGATTACGCGCCGGACGTGTTTTCTTCGCCGGATGAAACGTCCACCTCGAACGGGCTGGGCCTGAGCCTGAGCGGCACCTACAACGTCAGCAGCGCCTTCAGCGTGTTCGGACGGGGCCGTTTCTCGGCGAATCTGAATCAGCAACTGAACGAGGGCGGCGCCTCCGGCACGCAGACCTTCAACCTGGCGGCGCCGACGCTGGGCGCTCAATACCGTTTCGGCGGCGCGTATGATCCGACGATCAGCGCCGAGGCGACCCTGCCGCTGCTGGGTCAACCGTTCGGCGCCGGGCTGGGATTGTCGGCCTCGCTGCTGCGCGACCCGTTGATCGTGGACGGCTCGCTGAGCGCGGCGTATCAGGCAGGCCAGGGCGAGCGGTTGGCCTCGACCACTATTGCGGCTGGCCTGGGCGTGGGTTTTGCCGTCAACGAGAGTTTCACCCTGCGCGGCGAGGTGACCCAGAACTGGACCATTGCCAGGATCGTGTTGCCGTCAACCAGCATCGGCGCCAGCCTCAGCTACAAGCTCGACGAGCGCCAGTACCTGCGGGCCTCGGCGGATGTGAATGTGCTGGGCAGCGCGGCGAGTCCCCGGTTGAGTGTGGGGTATGTATTTCGGCGGTGAAGTTCAGAAAGTAAAACGCAGCTCGGTTAGTATGGTGTCATGAAATATGCCGTTCAGATCGATCATGAGCTGCTGAGTGGCTATTTCGTGTGGGAGATCGCTGATGTCAATTTTGTTGCGACTGAAAACGCGACGCTTCTCGTTTTTGAGAATATTGGATTGGCCAGCGAACATTTTCAAGGTGAATCAATCGAACCGAGCGAAATTATCATTGACAGTTGTATACTGGAGCTGTCTAGGTGTTTGCACAAGGTGGATAAAACTGCAAAAAATCATTTTCTGGATGTGCACAACATTCTTGACGACGTAGCAATAAATTTAGACGTAACCTTTGAATTTTCACAGCAGGATAGAGTTTTGGATCTGCTCAACGACTACGACGAGTTTGGCGTGGATGGCGAACGTCTTGGTCTTTTATTCGCTCTTGTCGAGAACATCAACTTGATGGTTTTGAGGTTGTCGAAGTCATACATATTGATTGAGAACGGTTAGCTTCACTCCGCCACCACTGCATACTTCAAGATCAGCCGCTTTTGACCCACGCTGGGGAAGTGCACCGGCACCTCGCGCTACTTACCCTGGTAGAGATCAGACGCTCGCTTCTAACTTGATGACAGTTAGCGATCTCGCCTCAAACGAATAAACGATCTCATTGTCGCCCACAAACAGGTAAAGGTAGCCTTTGCTCACGCCTGCCAAGCTTAATTCTTGATGACTTGGATCGTCAGTGACAAACCACAAAGGTTTGAAGTCGCGCTGATAGTCTTGAGGCTTGAGTGTCTGCACGTTCAGATCTGACTTGAAGACGTTACCCGCCAGCAGTTTTCTCCAGAATTTGTTCGTATCTTTGTCGATCAGCAGCGTCAGGCGGGCAAGGTCAGCCGCTGCGACGGTCTGCTTGAGCACCGTCCAGGCTCGCGCCCGGTCTCCGAATTCAAACACGCTCACTCCACCACCACCAGCCCGGCGTATTTCAGAATCAGCCGCTTTTGCCCCACGCCGGGGAAGTACACCAGCACCTCGCGCTTCTCGCCCTGGTAAAAGCCCTGCACGAAGGCGCCGTCGCCGAACTTGGCGTGCCGCAATTTGAGCGGTTGAGTCTTGGCCACCGCCCGCTGGATATCGCGGCTCGGAATGCCCAGTCTGGCGCTGACTTCCGGCAAGGATAGGCCGTGCAGGTCGAGCAGTTCCCGCGCCTGGACCGCCCACGACGTATTGACGATCTCGGCGGCGGCGGCGGGCTCGGCCATGAACGGCGCCTCGGCCAGCGCGGGGACGGCCACTGGATCGGCGCCCAGCAGCGCTTCGAGGTAGGCGCGGGTGGCAGCCTTGTCGGTGGGGCGCCGCTCGCCGCTCGGCAAAAACGGCGAGAAGCAGCGGCTGACCGAGGTGCATTCGTAGCAGCCTTTCTGGCAGCAGGTTTTGCGGCACAGCTCCAGCGCGCGCCACAGCAGGTCATCGAGCTGCTCGTAAGCCCGCCGCGCCACACCCAGACCGCCGCGCCAGTCGTCGTACAGGAAGAAGTAGGTGTCGTGCCCGTCGCGGAACACGCCCGCCAGGTCGCCCTCGTCGCAGGCGACCTTTTCGGGAATCAGTTTTTGCAGCAGGTGCTTGAGGGTATGCGCCACGGCGGTGGGTTGCTCGGTGGCGCGGGGGTCGATGCCGAGTTCCAGCGCGGCGGTCTGAAACGGTGCGGCCCGGATCGGCGTCTCGTACAGGTGCTCGCTGAGCTTGTTGGCCTGCATCTTGTCCTGAATGCGGCCCCCGCAACTGCGGCAGGTCCGCTCGTTGAGGCCCGGCTCGCGTTCGCAGTTGCTGCACGAGCGCTCGAAGACTTCCCGCATCATGGTGTAGCCGCTGTACTGCCGCTGAATGGTGACGGTGCCGAAACGGTAGGCCAGCGTGCCGCGCTTTTGCCACTCGCCCAGCTCTCTGGGCTGCACGAGGGTGGCGTGCAGGCCGCGCGTGAAGGTATGCTGCGCCTCGTAACGTTCGACCAGGATGGCGGTGCCGTCCGGACCCGGCTGCCAGCGCTTGACCTTGTAGCCCTCGCCTTCCAGTGTGAACACGGCCTCCGGGTGGCGCTCGACCAGCGCGTAATGGTGGCTGGGACTCTCCAGCGGCGCATTGAACATCTTGCCGCCGTATTTGTCCCAGTCGCTTTCCTCGATGACGGCGAACTTGGCGCTGCCCTCGCCGCGCAGGTTCCAGTATTTGCGCTGCGTGCCCTGATCGCCCAGTCCGGCGTGAAAGCGTTCCTCCTGCTCGCGTTCCTTGTGGCGGGGCGCCAGGTAGGGGTTGTCGGCCTCCACCACCGCCTTTTCCAGCGGCCCGGTCAGAAGCTGATTGAAGTTGCCCTGGTTGCTGTAGAAGGCGTCCACCGGCAGCGGCACGCCCCGGTCGTCCAGCGAGGGCAGATACAGCACCAGCCCCGGCGCCACCCGCCCGGCGCGGCCCGCCATCTGCCGGAAGGCCATCCGCGAGCCGGGGTAGCCGTCCACGATCACCACCTCCAGGTCGCCGATGTCCACGCCCGCCTCCAGCGCGTTGGTGGCGAACATCACGCCGCTGTGGGTGCGCCGGAACTCGCTCAGGCGGCCCTCGCGGTCACTGGTTCCGGCCATGTAGAGGTGCGCGGCGCCGGAGTAGCGCGGATGGACCCGGTAGGTGCCGTGCAGCCGCGCCGCCCGCGCTCGCCCTCGGAAGAAGGCCAGCGCCTTGAGGTCGTGGTTCTGCGCGCCAGCCATCACCGCGTCCCAGAAGCGCCGGGGCTGGCCTTTGTGGTCGGCCAGATAAAAGCGCTTGCCGTGCCGCGCCGCGCCGGACTCGCGCACCTCGCTGACCTCCACGCCGACCAGTTCGCGGGCAAACTGGGCCGGGTTGCCGATGGTGGCGGTGCTCAGCACGACCTGGGGCTGCCCGCCCAGCGCCCGCGAGAGATCCAGCAGGCGCCTGAGCATCCCGGCGACCTCGCTGCCAAACCCCCCTCTGTAGGTATGGGCCTCGTCCAGCACGATGAATCTGAGCGTGCTCAGGAAGGCCCGCATCTTCGGATTCGTCAGGCTCCAGTGGAGCTTGTCGGGCGTGGCCGTCACCATCCGCACGCCGGGCGTGAACACCGCCTCCGGCTGGGCGCCCCCCTGAAACGAGGCCACCTCCCAGGGGTAACCGCCGCGCTCCCGAAAGGCCATCAACTTCTCGCGCTGATCCTGGCCCAGCGCCACCAGCGGATAGACCAGCAGGGCGGTGGCGGCGGGGTCATTCTCCAGCGCCTCGAACACCGCCGGGAAGAAGGCCCCGGTCTTGCCGCTGGCCGTCGGCGTCGTCACGATGACGTGCTCGCCCGCCTTGAGCCGCGTGTACGTCTCGGCCTGGTGGCTGTAGACCTCACCGAAGCCAAAACCCTCTTGCAACGCCCTTGACCAGCCCAGCGAGCCCACCGGCACGGCGTTAGCAGGTTCAGGCTGCTCCTCGTGCAGCAGGGCCGCGCTGCCGCCCAGAATATCGCGTAAAAACGCCTCCAGCGTAAGAAAGGAAGGCGTCAGCACGGGCATGTAGACAGTGTAGGGCGTGCGTTGCGGCGCCGGGGCGACCTGCTCACAGTGGACGTGTGGCAGGGGAGAGGTGGTGGGCGGTCTGGAGGCGAGCCGGACGACGTGCGACTGCAACTGCCCGTGTAGCGCCGTCTCTCGGCTCCCTCTTCGGGGGGGCAGCGGGTGGGGGGTGAGTTGCCCCAGGCCCTTACCACCCCGACTCAGTGCTACTCCAACTCCTTGCCACTCGATGCCGACGGGACCAAGGCTACCTTGTTCCTCTAACTTCAGGTTGCGCCCCAGAATTTACGCCTCTTCTCAAGTCGCCAAATCCCGTTGCGCTCCCCTTTCCCCAAACCGAAAAAACCATTTCTAGAGCGGCAAATTCCGCCGCTGTCGCCAGGGCTTGACAGATCAAAGGCGCCGCTGTATTGTTTCTGAGCCTCCAACGAGGCGGGACGCATGACAGACGAGATGAGTGAGAGAGCAGGGTCGCCCGACAGGGCGATGCAAGCGGTCTTTTCCCCCCGGAAATGGCTCCTGACTTGTGACCGCAGCGGGCCTTAGCCGCCCGGTGCAAACAAACGGTTCTTCGGAACCAAAACACGAAGTCTACGGACTTCAAAGCCATTGCGAAACTGGCAAGGCAAACAGTCAATGTTCATCTTCGGATGATGTTGAATCCAATACATGGAGAGTTTGATCCTGGCTCAGGGTGAACGCTGGCGGCGTGCTTAAGACATGCAAGTCGAACGGCCAGAAGCTTGCTTCTGGTAGTGGCGCACGGGTGAGTAACGCGTAACTGACCTAC
>NZ_JANYGJ010000244.1 GCF_025362455.1 Deinococcus sp.
CCAGCCTGAGCGCTGCCAGAACCCTCATCATCGACCTGCCGGGGCCGGACCTGAGCCCCGAACAGGGCCGCTTCCTGACCCGCTACGGCTTCGGCGGCGTGTGCCTGTTCGCCCGCAACTTTTCCACGCCCCGGCGCACCCAGAGGCTGATCCGCGAGCTGCGGGAGGCCCTGGGCCATGACGCGCTGGTCGCCACCGACCAGGAGGGCGGCGCGGTGCTGCGGCGGCTGGATGTGCCCCCTGCGCCCACGCCCCAGGCCCTCGGTGTCATGGGGTCTGAATCGGCAGCCTTCGAGGCCGGAGCCGTCGCGGCACGCGGGCTGATCGACCTGGGCATCAACTGGAATTTTGCGCCCAGCCTCGACGTGAACGTCAATCCGCTGAATCCGGTGATCGGGGAGCGGTCCTTTGGCAGCGACCCGGAGCTGGTGGCCCGGCTGGGCGTGGCCTGGGCACGCGGCAGCGAGGCGGCGGGCGTGCTGAGTTCGGTCAAGCACTTTCCGGGCCACGGCGACACCGCCACAGACAGCCATCTGGCCCTGCCCACCGTGATTAAACCCCGCGCCGCCCTGGAGCAAACCGAGTGGCTGCCGTTCCGGGCGGCGGTGGAGGCCCGCCTGGGCAGCATCATGACCGCCCACATCGTCTACCCGGCGCTCGATCCACTGTGGCCCGCCACGCTCTCGTATCCGCTGCTGAGCGGACTGCTGCGGGGCGAGTGGGGCTACGACGGCGTGGTCGTCACCGACGCCACCGACATGAAGGCCATCTCGCAGACTCATCCGCACGGTGAGGCGGCGCCCCTGGCGATTGCGGCGGGTGCCGACGCCGTGCTGAGCTGCGGCCACGGCACGCTGGAGACCCACGCCGAGCACGCCCAGGCACTCGAATGGGCGCTGGCGGAGGGTCGGCTGGACCCCGCCCGCGTGGCCCAGGCCCAGGCCCGTCTGGACGCGGCGGCGCGGCGCTTTCCCGGCACGCCCAGGCCGTACAGCGCCGCCCAGCAGGAAGCCGACAGGCGGCAGCTCGCGCTGTGGGCGCACTCGGCGCTGGAATGGCGCGGTCAGGCGCCGGTCATCGACCCGGCCCAGCCGGTCATTCTGATCGCGCCGCGCACGGAGGCCATCGGTGGTCCCTACGGCGACGTACCGCGCGGCGAGGAGGTGGCCGCCGCCCTGCGCCGCGTGTTTGCGCACCTGTGGGTCGAGCTGCACGGTGAGGGTGTCGGGGAGGACGCCGGGGCCGCGCTGGAGCTGCTCGCTCGCCTGCCGAATGCCCCGGTGCTGCTGGCGACGACGGGCCGCTGGGGTGTGCCGGAGGTGAGCCGTGAAGTGGCCCGGCACCTCCAGGGCCGCCCGGCGCTGCACCTGGCCCTGTGGAACCCTGACGACGCCGGAGTGCTGGGCCTCCCCGCTGTGGTGACGCACGGCTTCCGGCCCGTCAACCTGAACGCCCTGGCCGCCGCGCTGAGCGGGCGCTAAGCCAGGGTGGAGGGCTTGGATAGGTCGGCTCCCTGGTGCTGCACCACAGTCCGTGAACAGAGCTGCCCCATCTGTTGCCACACGCCACAGGCCCCGTTTCACCTATTCACACTCCCCACTGGTCAATGCCCCCGCTAACCGTGTGCTGGGCGCCTACGGCCCCGACGGTCCCGGCGTAAACTGCCGCTTATGGACGGCGAGCAGTTGTACTCTCGGATCGGCTCCCCTCAGTTTGACGTGCTGGACCTGGGACTGAGCGACTATGCGGCGGCCTGGGCCACGCAAAAGCGGCACCACGCACGGGTGGCGGCGGGCGGCAGGCCGGTGTTGCTGCTGACCGAACACCGCCCGGTGTTGACGCTGGGCCGCAAGGCGGCAGATGGGGGAAACATCGTGGCGAGCCGTGACTTCCTGGCGGCGCAGGGCATCGAGGTCTACCCCGTCGAGCGCGGCGGCGACGTGACCTACCACGGGCCGGGCCAACTGGTCATGTACGCCATCTTCCCGGTGGGGCGGCGGGTGCGCGACTTCCTGCGGCTGCTGGAGGCGGCGACCCTCGGCACCCTGGCGCGTGTCGGGCTGCCCGGCGCCCGCCCCAACCCCGGCTACGCGGGCGTCTACGTCCCCGACCGCAGCGAAAACGGCCTGAATGTTCAGCAGAAGATCGCCAGCATCGGGGTGGCGATCAAGGCGCAGGTGGCGCTGCACGGCGTCGGGCTGAACGTGAGCACCAAGTTGGAGCACTTCGAGCTGATCTTGCCGTGCGGCCTGACCGGCACCCGCATGACCAGCATCGGGCGCGAATACGAGATGAACCATCTGGGCACGCCGCCCGACATGCCGACCGTCAAACGCGCCGCCACCGAGGCGTTCGCCGAACATTTCCACACCTACGACTGGACGCTGCCCCTGACGGCAGTGGGGAGCCCCGCATGACCGACACTGCTAATAACAATCAGGCCAACAACAATCAGGAACCCAGATTCATCAAGAACGGCATCTACCGCAAGGACTCGGTGAAGGTGCAAGGCCCCAAGCCCGCCTGGCTCAAGGTCAGCATTCCCACCGGCGAGGTCTTCAAGGAGGTGCGCTCCGTCGTCAAGGAGCACCGCCTGCACACCGTCTGCGAGGAGGCCATGTGCCCCAATATCGGCGAGTGCTGGTCGCGCGGCACGGCCACCTTCATGCTGATGGGCCACATCTGCACCCGCGCCTGCAAATTCTGCGCCGTGGACACCGGCAACCCCATGGGCAAACTCGATCTGGACGAGCCCGCCAGCGTGGCCGACAGCGTGCGCCTGATGGGCCTGAAGTACGTGGTGCTCACCTCGGTGGACCGCGACGACCTGCCCGACGGCGGCGCCTACCATTTCGCCAAGACGGTCAGCGCCATCAAGAAGGTCAATCCCGACACCAAAGTCGAGTCGCTGACGCCCGATTTCGGTGGCAACACCGCCTGCGTGGACCTGGTGTTAGGCAGCGGCGTGGACGTCTACGCCCAAAACCTCGAAACCGTGCGCCGCCTGACCCATCCGGTGCGTGACATCCGCGCCAGCTACGACCAGACCATCGCGGTGCTGGCCCACGCCAAACAGGCCCGACCCGACGTGCTGACCAAAACCAGCGTGATGCTCGGCCTGGGCGAGACGCGCGAGGAAGTCATTCAGACGATGCACGACCTGCTGGCCGCCAGGGTGGACGTGGTGACCTTCGGCCAGTACCTGCGCCCGACCCAGCACCACCTGAGCGTCGAGCGCTACGTGACCCCCGAGGAGTTCGGCGAGCTGCGCGTAATCGGGCTGGAACTGGGCTTTCTGGAAGTCGTCAGCGGCCCGCTGGTGCGCAGCAGCTACAAGGCCGAGCAGATTCTGATGGACCATCCCAGAGGCAACCAGGACAGAGGTGTGCCGACCCATCTGGGGCATCTGAGCGGCGCGGACGAGCTGAGCTTGATCTGAGAGAGGCGGCGGTGCGCGGTATGCAGTACGCGGCAAGGCAGATGCGGGGAAGCAGTTTTCATTCGGTGGAGCCCCTTCCGGCCCGAAGACCCACCCCGCCCCCACAGTGCTCACCCTGAGCGCAGCCGCAGGGTCTACCGAAGTGGCCGCGCCGGGTAGCTCGGTACCACACCCATCTCAACATCGATCTCAACATCTCAAAAAGCGCCTGCCGCTGCCAATCAGGGCTCATTTCAATTCGGTTCACCTTCTCCGGAAGGAACGACTCCCTGAAAGCTGTTGCCCGCTACACTGAACCATGACTTCGCGCTCACTGTTCCTGCTCGGCGGTACCGAAGCGCTGGCTGCCATGACCCCGGATTGGCTGGCCCGGACCCGCCTGGACGCAACTGATAAGGACGTAATCGGCACAGACGCAATCGGCGCAGACGCAACAAATACAGGCGCGAGCGGCGGGGCACCGGCCCGGCTGGTGATTCTGGCCTGCGGGGCGGGCTGGCAAGGCCACATGTCCACCTACACCCGGCACTGGGGAGCGCAGAACGTGCAGTTCATCGGCCCGGACGACAACGGCGCGCTCGATCTGAACCGGGCCACCGCGCTCATCTCCGGTGCCAGCGGCCTGTGCGTGGCGGGCGGCGATACGGCGCTGTACCACTCACTCTACGGGGTGGGCTTGCTGCGCGAGCTGCTGCGGGCCTGCTACGCGGCGGGCATTCCCTACGCGGGCCTGTCGGCGGGAGCTTTGCTGGCGATGGACACCTGTGTCCTGTACCCGCCCGACACAGCCGACATTGCGCTGCTGCCGGGCCTGGGCCTGCTGCCCGACACGCTGGTCGGGGTGCATTTCAGCTCGGCGGGCGGGGCCAGCGCCTTCGAGCCGGTGATGGAAGAGGTGCCCGCCAGCGCGGTCTGGGGCATCGACGACGACGCCTGCGCGGTCTTCGAGGACGAGCGTTTTGTGGGCAAGTTGGGCGGGGCGGTCTACCGGCTGGGCAGCCGGGGATAGAGGCGGGTGGCTGGGCCGCCTGAATTGCTCAAGCTCGCATGAGCATCCCCGCCTGCACCGCCTTACCTTCGTGTAGCACGTGCCCGGCCTATCCTGCGGGGCGTGATTGCCGCGCCCACCGACCGCCCACCGACCGACCGCCCACCCACAGACCGCAACCGCACCCTCGCCGTCGCCGGGCTGCTGATGGGCATTGCCCTGGCGGCGCTGGAGAGCAGCGTCATCGCCACCGCCATGCCCACCGTGATCCGCGATCTGGGCGGTCAGGGGCTCTACGCGCTGCCGTTCGCGGTCTACCTGCTGACCAGCACCGTGACCTCGCCGCTGTGGGGCCGGGCCAGCGACCTGCTGGGGCGCAAGCGGTTGTACCTCGCGGGCATCGTGATTTTTTTGCTGGGCAGCATGCTCTGCGGCGCGGCGACGAGCATGGTAGCGCTGGTGGCGGCGCGGGCCTTGCAGGGCGTCGGGGCCGGAGCGGTGCAGACGCTGACCTTCACGCTGGTGGGCGAGATGTTCACCCTGGAGCAGCGTGCCCGCGTGCAGGGCTTTTTCAGCGGCGTCTGGGGCCTGGCCGGGCTGCTGGGGCCGCTGCTGGGCGGGTTGATCGTGGACCACGCGAGTTGGAGATGGGTGTTTTACCTCAACCTGCCGTTCGGCATTCCGGCGCTGATGCTGGCGGCGCGGTGTCTGAACGGTGCCCGGCCCGTGCCGGGTGGACAGGTGCCGGGTGGACAGGTGCCGGGTGGACAGGTGCCGGGTGGGCAGGTGCCGGGTGGACAGGTGCCGGGTGGGCGGGTGCCTATCGACTGGCTCGGTGCGCTGCTGTTCACGCTGGGCAGCGGCCTGCTGATCTGGGGCCTGGAATTCCGCGAGTGGACGCTGGTGGCGCTGAGTGCGCTGGTGCTGGGCGCCGCCCTCTGGACTGAGGCCCGCCACAGCGCTCCCCTCCTGCCGCTGAAGAACCTGAGGGCCGCGTTGCCCCGCGTGGGCGTCGTCGGCAACCTGCTGGCGGGCGCGGCCTACTTCGGAACCATCAGTTATCTGCCGCTGTTCGCGCAGGGCGTCAGCGGACAGGGGGCCACGGCAGCCGGAGCCATCCTGACGCCGATGCTGCTGGGCTGGACGGGTACCAGCATCATCGCGGCCCGCGTGCTGGGGCGGCTGGGCACCACCCGGCTGATCCTGTGGGGCTTTAACATTCTGGTGCTGGCCTTCCTGGGGCTGAGTCTGGCCGCCCACGCGCCGCTGTGGGTCATCAGTGCGGTGGGTTTTTTCGCGGGCAGCGGCATGGGCTTCGCCATGTTCACGCTCTTGATCGCGGTGCAGCAGGCCACCCCCAGGCCCGATCTGGGCGCCATGACCAGCGCCATATTGTTCAGTCGGCAGCTCGGCGGCGCCATCGGCACGGCCTTGATGGGCACCCTGATCGGCCAGGCGGCCATCTCGGCGGGCGGCGGCGCACTGGCGGACGGCCTCCAGCGGGCCTTTTTGCTGGCGCTGGGATTGGTGGTGCTGGCCTGGATCATGGCGCAGACCCTGCGCGGCGTGGGCAAACCGGCGCCCGAAGCGCGGCAGGCGGGCAGCGACTGAACAGACCGATCAGGCTGGGGGCCGCTCCAGACGCGCCCGGCACAGCAGTCGGGAACACGACGACTGCTTGTCTTGGACGACCACCTCTCCTGAGTGCGGCGTCTGGCGGTGGGGCTTTCGATGTTGCCCAGAGAACCGGTACTGGAAAGTCGCTACCGGTTCACGCCGGAAAACGGCGGCTGGGCGGGCACGAAACCTGTTTGCATCAGCCGTTGCCGGGTGGATTGCTCGACTTGGCCGACACGCCGCAGCACCTTCACCCTCTCTTGACCTGACATCTCTTAGATTTCAATGTGATATCACTTTGCTCAGGAGGAACATCATGACGAAACCGTCAATAGAACAGAGCAGTGTGCTGGGAAGCGGGCCGGTGCGGGGCGTGGCGAGCGTGGAGCAGCGGGCCTTCGGGCTGCCGGGGGTGCCTGCGGTACTCATCTGGCTGGTCGCCCTGCTGATCACCATCACGCTGCTCAGTCTGGGGAGCGGCGCCGTGTCGCTCGTCGGCATCCTGCTGGGCTTACTCACCTTCCTGGGCCTGATCGGGTTTTTCGTGGTGCAGCCGAACCAGGCGTCGGTGATTACGCTGTTCGGACGCTATGTGGGCACCGAGCGGCGCAACGGCTTTTACTGGACCAACCCGTTTACCAGCCGCAAACGTCTGTCGCTGCGGATTCGCAACTTCAATTCCGAGCGATTGAAAGTCAACGACGCGGGCGGCAGCCCCATCGAGATCGCTGCCGTGATCGTCTGGCGGGTCATCGACACGGCGCGGGCCAGTTTCGATGTCGAGAACTACGAGGAGTTCGTGCACATCCAGACCGAAACGGCGCTGCGCCACCTGGCCTCGCAGTACCACTACGACGATCACGAGAGCGGCACCTTTTCACTGCGCGGCAACCCCGACGAGGTGGCCGCCGCCCTGGTGACCGAACTCGACACGCGGCTGCAACACGCGGGCGTGGAAGTGCTCGAAGCCCGGCTCTCGCACCTGGCCTACTCGCCGGAAATCGCCGGGGCGATGCTCCAGCGCCAGCAGGCCGGAGCGATCCTGGCCGCCCGCCAGATCATCGTGCAGGGCGCGGTGGGCATGGTCGAGATGGCGCTGGAGCAGCTCTCGCAGCGCAATATCGTGACGCTTGACGAGGAGCGCAAGGCCCAGATGGTCAGCAACCTGCTGGTGGTCCTCACCAGTGAGCGCGGCACCCAGCCGGTGGTCAACGCCGGAAGCCTGTACTGAGGGCGGCCCGAACGTGGCCCGCAAGAATGTCCCGCTCAGGATCAGCCCCGAACTCTACGCCTCGCTGGAGCGCTGGGCCGCCGACGAGATGCGCAGCGTCAACGCCCAGATCGAGTTTCTGCTGTCGCAGAGCGTGAAGAAAGCCGGGCGTGGGTCAACCCAAAGCCAGCCAACCCAGAGCCAGCCAACCCAGAGCCTGCCCCCGGCCAGTGACGCCCCGGAAGGTCAGGCAGCGGAAGGTCAGGCAGCGGAAGGTCGGGCAGCCGAGTAGTCGACCCTGCGCCGCGCCCTGACGCGCTTCTCACCGGCCCGGCTTACACTGGAAGGCGATGCGAACAGACGCCGCGCCGACCAGCCCGCCCCGGCGCAGTTGTCACCCTGCCGTGTCCAGCGGGGCGCGTTTGCCCGACCTGACCTTGAGCCCAGCTTCGTGCTGGGTTTTTTGGTGCTCCGAGCTGAGGTATCCGCAGCTCCAGACCTGCCCGACCTGACCTGCCCGACTTGCCAGAGGTGATCCCAGTGACCCACTCCCTGATGATGTCCAGCGAGCTTCAGCTCACCCCAAGCTTCCTGACCGGTGACCGGGTGGTGCTGCCGCCCTACGGCGTCGGCACGGTCTGCGGCACCTGCCTGCGCCCGGTGCTGGGCCAGGACGTGCCCTACTACGAGCTGAGCTTTCCGCACACCAGCGCCCGCGCCTTCGTGCCCGTGTCGGCGCCTGCCAGCGCGGGCCTGCGCCCTGCCCTGACCGGGGGCGACCTGGCAACCCTGCTGGAGCGCCTGACGAGCGGCGCGGTGGACCTCCCGCGCCAGTGGGCCGCCCGGCAGCGCAGCGTCACCGAACTGCTGGTGTCGGGCGACCCTTTTGCGCTCGCCAGGCTGATCTGCGAGCTGCGCCGCTGGAACCTGGAACGCGGCCTGCCCGACCTCGACCGCCAGGCGTACCAGAAAGCCATCAAGCTGCTGCAACAGGAGATCGGTGGGCTGAAAGGCAGGCTGGCCGTGCAGGTGAGCGCCGTGCTGGCCGCCGCGCAGGGGGAGGAGGGGCCGGGGCGGGCGAGTTATACGGGATTGCTCTGATTCCAGTCTATGTTGAAAAAGCGCCAACATAGACTTCCATCGCCGCCATCCCGTATTGCTTATACTCGCTCCACTCGGATTCGTCTTCGACTCATCTTAAGTTGGTATTAGGAGCCCCCCGTCCAGAAAGCGGATTCGGGCCGCCTGGCCGTAACCTATCCTGGCTGAGTGCAACCCACCCTCTTCCCGCTGGTCGGCCTGCCTGGTTCCGGTAAAACCACGCTGGCCCGGCGCCTGGAAACTGAGAAATACGCCCTGCGCCTCACCCCCGACGAGTGGATGCTGCCCCTGTTCGGCGCGGGCGAGTCCGGCGACAAACGCGACGTGCTCGAAGGGCTGCTCTGGACCGTGGCCGCCCGTGCCCTCAACCGTGCCCTCAGCCTGGGCCTGAACGTGGTGCTCGACTACGGCTTGTGGGGCCGCTGGGAGCGCGACGCTTACCGGGCCAAAGCCGAGGCGGTGGGCGCACGGGCAGAGCTGCGCTTTCTGGATGTGCCGCACGACGAACTCTGGCGCCGGATCGAGCTTCGCAACCAGAACCTGACGCCCAGTCAGCCGTACATCAGCGCCGACGACCTGGCGAGCTTCCAGGCCGTCTTCGAGCGCCCCGACGCGGCGGAGCTGGAATCGTACCCGCCCGCCTGAGCGCCGGACACCGACCCCTCGCCGCCCGGCCCGCTATGCTCGGCGCATGGCCGACCCGATTTCTCGTATCCAGCGTGCCCTGCAAGCCGCCCACCAACCCGACCTCGACGGCTGGCTGATCTACGACTTTCGCGGCCTGAATCCGCACGCGGGCAGGCTGCTCAATCTGGGCCGCACGTTCCTGACCCGGCGCTTTTTCGTGTGGGTGCCGAAGACGGGCCGCGCCGCCGTGCTGCACCACCGCATCGAGGGCGGCGCCTGGCAGCGGCTGCTGGCCGGGGCAGACGTGGACTTCGCGCCCTACAGCGCCCACACCGAACTGGACGCCCGCCTGGCCGAGCTGATCGGCGGCAAAACGGTGGCGATGGAATACAGCCCCCGCGCCGCCGTGCCCTACGTCAGCTACGTGGACGCCGGAACGCTGGAGCGCGTGCGCGAGGCTGGCGTGCGCCGGGTACTCACCAGCGCCGATCTGCTGCAAGGCTTCCTGACCTGGAGCGCGGAAGACTTGAGCGCCCACCGCCGCGCCGTGGCCGTGCTGATGCGGGCCAAAGACCTGGCCTTCGAGTATGTCCACACCGGATTGCAAGCGGGCAGCCCCGTCACCGAACTGGAGGTGCAGGCCATCATCGCCCAGGAGATTGCACAGGCCGGGATGGTCAGCGGGCATCCGGTCAACGTCAGTTTCGGGGTCAACGCCGCCGACTCGCACTACGAGCCGGGGGGCGACCACAACGCCACGCTGGAACGCGGCCAGTGCGTGCTGATCGACCTGTGGGCACAGGAACCGGGCCGCCCGTTCGGCGACGTGACCTGGGTGGGCCACGCCGGTGACATGAGCGAGGAGTACCTGAGCGCCTGGCAGGCCGTTTCAGGTGCCCGTGACGCTGGCCTGGCCGTGATGCAAGCTCGCCTGAGCAGCGGCACCCTCCAGGGCTGGGAGGTGGACCGCGCCGCCCGCAGCGTCACCGAAGCCGCCGGACTGGGCGAGCACTTCACGCACCGCCTGGGCCACAGCCTGGGTGTGGAGATTCACGGCGCGGGCGCCAACCTCGACGACCTGGAGACCCACGACACCCGGCTGCTGCTGCCGGGCCTGTGCGTGACCATCGAGCCGGGCGTGTACCCAGCCCAGCGCGGCTACGGTATCCGCAGCGAGATCGACGTGTACATGACGGAGCAGGGGCCGGAGGTGACCACGCCGGTTCAGGCTTTACCGTTCGTGCTGGGCCGGGCGGGGGAGCGCTGGGCGGCGGTGCGGGCGCGGGGCCTGGGCGAGCTGGCCTGATACGGAGTCCGTATGAGTTGCTGGTCGCAATTCATTTCTGGTTGCAGATCGAGTAATAAATCACGCCCGCCTGGGCGTCGTAACGGGTGAGCATGAAGGTCGTGCGCCCGTCGCTGAAGCCCGAAAAGCGGTAGGTCAGGCCGTCGGGCGACAGGACCTCCTTGTTGAGCTTGAAGCCGGGTTGGCGGGTCGCTTGCTGGCCCGCCTGAAGGTAGAGTTTGGCGAACTCGGCGCTCGGCACAGCCTTGCGTTTGGCAATAAAATTCTCGGTGCAGGGCTGGCCGGTGAAGGCCCTGGCGGCGGCGCTGATCTGAATTTTCAGGGCGGGTGTGAGCGGTAAGTTATCGGCCAGGGCGCTGCCAGCCAGCAGCAGCAGGACCATCAGCTTGAGTTTCACTCCGGCAGGGTAGCGCAGTTTGGGCGAGCCTACCTTAAACATCGCGGCCCGGCGCTTTCAGAAAAGAAAACAGTAATAAAGGCGTCCGTAAGCTCTAAGCATGAAGTTCTGGATCATCGCCGCTGTCCTGATCGGTCTCGCTGTCTACATGAGGTTTCTCGTGGTTCGCAGGCGGCGGCGCATCGCCGCACGTGAGCAGGCTGGGCCGGACAGTGAATTCCAGTCGCGCCCCCAGCAGCCCAGTACCGAACTGGCGGCTGGCGCTGCTGTCGCTGGCATTGCTGTCGCTGGCACTGCCGCTGCTGGCGCCAGCTACGCCGCCCAGGAGTATCTGAGTCAGGATTTTCTGGGTCCGGATCACTCCAGCCAGAACCAGCTCGGTCAGGGTCAGCTCGGTCAGGACAACGTTCAGCAGGGCACTGTCTTCCACGCTCCCGGCACCATCGGGCTCGATGAAGTCGATTCGATTCGTCCGGAGATCGAGTCGGGTGCCCTGGCCTCGGCCCGCTCCTCGGTGGCGAGCTTCGTGCCCGACGGCGTGCTGGCCGACGCCCTGCTCGATTCGACCCCCGATCAGCTCAAGCAGATGTTCGCCGCCGTGCCCGCCGACGTGATGGCCAATGCCATCGGTGGCCGCGACGACGTGCAGCGCACGCCGATAGCCGCCGAAGACCTGGCCCAGCTCCAGGGCGTCAGCGACTCGGTGGACGACCTGGAAATCTGGGGCTTTGTCGACAAGAACTGAGGGCCTGTCCGGAAGCCTCGCCGCACGGCGGGGTTTTTTGTTGCCGTGCAGCCGCTGGAACGGTTACCGGATGCATAAACTTGACTCGCCGGGCATACTGGGCTATACTTTTGTTTATCAGTAAGCAGTGAGCAGAGCACCATCAACAGTCAGCATCATAGACAGTCAGCAAGTTTAGCCCGCCGAGTGCGGGATTTTTTAGTGTCCCTAGATCGTGTTCGGCGCGTTTCTGGCCCTGGCGGGGACGACCTTCAAACCCGCTCATGAAGGTAGACAGCCCGCCCGCCGCCTGAGAGGGGGCGTTAAACTGTGGTCCATGACTACCGACCAACTGAGCGTCAATACCATCCGGACCCTGAGTATCGACGGCGTACAGGCCGCTAACAGTGGTCACCCCGGCGCTCCGCTGGGCGCGGCCCCGATGACCTACGTGCTGTGGCAGCACTTCCTGCGCCATAACCCCAGGCACCATGAATGGGTCGGACGCGACCGCTTCGTGCTGTCGCCGGGGCACGCCAGCATGCTCATCTATTCCATGCTGCACCTGACCGGCTACGACCTGAGCCTGGATGAACTGAGGAACTTCCGGCAGTGGGGCTCGAAAACACCCGGCCACCCGGAGTTCTTCCACACGCCGGGCCTCGACGCCACCACCGGGCCGCTGGGTCAGGGCGCGGCGATGTCGGTGGGTATGGCGCTGGGCGAGGCGCATCTGGCCCAGCGTTACAACCGGCCCGGCCTGGCCATCTTCGACAACCACACCTACGCCATCGTCTCTGACGGTGATATTCAGGAAGGCATCAACCACGAGGTCGCCAGCCTGGCGGGCCACCTCCAGCTCGGCAAGCTGATCTGGCTTTACGACGACAACGACGTGCAGCTCGACTCGGCCACCGACAAGAGCTTCACCGACCAGACCAGCCTGCGCTACGAGAGCTACGGCTGGCAGGTGCTCGAAGTCCACGACGGCAACGACCTGGTGGCGATTCAGGAAGCCATTCAGGCCGCCAAGAACGACACCGGGCGCCCCAGCCTGATTAAGATCAAGACCATCATCGGCTACGGCAGCCCCAAGGCGGGCAGCTCCAAGGCGCACGGCGAGCCGCTGGGAGAGGCGGGCGTGGCCGAGACCAAGAAGGCGCTCGGCTGGGACTACCCGCCGTTCACCGTGCCCGCAGAGGTGGCCGCTCACATGGACGCCAGCGAGCGCGGAGAGGCTCAGGAAGCCGAGTGGAATACGCTGATGGACCAGTACCGCGCGGCGCACCCCGATCTGGCCGCCGAGCTGGACCTGATGCTTTCCCGCAAGCTGGCGCCGGACTGGGCCGAGTCGCTGCCCAGCTTCGAGGTCGGCGGCAAGGCGCAGGCGACCCGCGCGGCCAGCGGCACGGTCATCAACGCCGTCGCCACCAGCGTTCCGGCCCTGATGGGCGGCAGCGCCGATCTGGCGGGCAGCACCAAAACCACCATCACGGCGGAAGGTTTCATCACGCCGGGCGACTACGCGCCGCGCAACGTCTACTTCGGGGTGCGCGAGTTCGGCATGGCGGCCATCGCCAACGGCCTGAGCCTGTACGGCGGTATTCGCCCGATGGTCGGCACCTTCATGGTCTTTTCCGACTACCTCAAGCCTGCCGTGCGCCTGAGCGCCATCCAGAACCAGCCTGTTATTTATGTGCTGACCCACGACAGCATCGGGCTGGGCGAGGACGGCCCGACCCACCAGCCCATCGAGCAGCTCGCCATGCTCCGCGCCGTGCCGAACACCCACGTCTACCGCCCCGCCGACGCCAACGAGACCGCCGCCGTCTGGCAGATGGCCCTGGAGCGCGTGAGCGGCCCCAGCGCCCTGGTGCTCTCCCGCCAGGACCTGCCCATCTTGCCGCGCAACTTCAGCGGCGTGCAGCGCGGCGCCTACGTCGTCCGTGAAGCCCAGGGCGAGACGCAGATCATCCTGGTCGCCAGTGGGTCCGAGGTCAGCATCGCCATCGAGGGCGCCGACGCCTTAGCCGCCGAGGGCATCGGGGCGCGGGTGGTCAGCATGCCGAGCATGGAAGTCTTCCGCGCGCAGGACCAGGCGTACCGCGACAGCATCCTGACGCCGGGCGTCAAACGTGTGGCTGTGGAAGCTGCCGCCGCGCAGGACTGGTACGAATGGGTCGGCCTGGAGGGCGCCGTCATCGGCATGACGGGTTTTGGCGCCTCGGCCCCCGCCAAAGTGCTGTACGAGAAATTCGGTTTCACCGCCGCGAATATCGTCAAGGTCGTGAAAGGTCTGATGTAAGGGAATGGGGAAGGGGAGAGCCGCCGCCGGGGGAAGCTTTCGGGGGCGGTTTTCTTTGGATACAGCCAATCCCTAACATTCGGGAATCTGGAACAGGGCGAGTACGCACCCAATGCCTGAGCTGATGCGGGCCTCCCCGAACGATTATGCTCAGCAGCATGACGACCATGCTGGCGCACCACCCAGGCCGAGTTCGGAGAGTTGCTGGCCTCGCTGTGGACCGGCGTGCAGCGAGCGGTCCAGGCAGCGGACGACCCGGCGCTGGCTCCGCGCTCCGGCACCCTCAGCACCGAGGCGGGCCGCAATCTGGAAACCCTGACCGACCTGGCCGTCCACAATGCTTATCACTGGGGTCAGGTGGTGCTGATGCGGCGGGTGCTGGGAGACTGGCCGCCAGCGACGTCCTAGGAGCAGATGTCATAAAAAGACCCTTTTTATGACCGAGCGGAGCGAGTAGTGTTGACTGAGCAGGACGCAGAATGGAGGCGCGGGGAGGCTGTTTCCCCCGTGGTGTAATTCGGAGTACGGCCCTAGCCTTACCACTCTCCTGCACGTCGGCGCACGACTGATTGAAAGCGCCAGAGGCAAGGAGGGGCCTTGCAGACTGGATTTACGACGCCTTACCCGCTCTGGGCGTCAACCGCACTTCCACATCCATGTCGAGGGCGTCAGCGATGCGGCGTAGCGTCTCCATGCCGTGCTGGTGGTAGTTGGGGCTGAGCCAGCGCGACACCAGCGGCGGCTTGATGCCGAGCCGTGCGGCGATCTCAGCGCCGCTGAGTCCGCTTTCACGGAGCACCCGGCGCAGTTCCAGGCTGACCGGATCGGGGGTCTGGGGCGTCGGTGCTGGCCCGGCCTCGTAGCGGCGCTCGACGGTGGCGCCGTCCGCCTGTTCGCGGGCAGCGCCCTGCACCAGCAGCGCAATCGTCTTCGAGACATCGAGCCGGAACCCGATGACCTCGCCCGTTTCCGGGTCCAGCGTCGTTGGGACGTCGTGGAGAACGACAGTGACGTTTCTGCGACTCTGGAAGGAATGGGTGCGGGGCGTATCTGACATGGTTCCTCCCCCTACTCCCCGCCCCTCAACTCCCCGCTGTCCTGTCCGGCGAAGTCGCCCTCCCAGGCGTTGAGCACCCGCTCGCCGCGCACCAGCAGCACGGTGGGGTAGGCGCTGACCCGTAGGGCGCGGGCAAAGGCGGTGGCTTCCGGGCCGTGCCAGGCGTTCACCCCAGCCGGAGCCGGTGAGGCCACGTCCTCGGCGTTCACCGCCCGCACCGGCAGCCCGGCATGCAGCACGGCGCTCCACAGCTCGCCCAGGTCGCCGCAGTCGTGCGAATACACGACCACGATTTCGCGGGTGTCACCGGTTGACGCGGCCCAGGGGTGAGCGGGCAAGGCGTCGCCCAGGCGCACGTGGGCGCCCGCCGAGCCGAGCGTCCCCGCCCCCAGGACCAGCAGCAGAGACAGGAGGGGCGCGGCGCGGCGGGGAAGTAACGTCATGCTCCGTAGTGTGACCGCTCAGCGTGGCAGATGGGTGAACGTCCGGCCAGGGCAGCAGGGAGGCGTGAGCTGGATAGTGTCGTGGGCGGCATTTTTTTGCGGCATTGACTAGATTCCCGACTATTTCAGCAGGGCGCTGTTGACCCCTCGCACCACGGGAGAGTCGAAGACCTGCTTGCAGAGGGGCGCTGCGCAGCAGCGGGGTGAGGGGAACCACCGTGCAGCCTCCCCGCCCCATGCACGCCGTCCTTTTTCATGCCGCACAACACAAAAAAGCCGACGGTTTGCCTTCTCCGTCAGCTTGTTTTGAATACCCGCCTACCCGCCGCCAGCACTCCCCGCGCTGGGTTTGGGCGCAGCAGGCTTGGGCGGTGTCACGTCCGGAATGTCGGCGCCCGGCGCTCTGAAGCGCTTGACGGCGGCGGGGTCGGGGGCCTGGTCGGGCAGCGGGGTCACGTCGCTGGCCGGAGCGTAGCCGCCCAGGGCCGAGCCATACACGCGGCGCTGCACGATGTTGTCGGGGTCGGTGAACTCGGTGGCCAGTCTGCCGGTGGCCTTGTCGATGTAGACCAGGGTGGTGGCCGGGTCGCTGGCGCCCAGGCTGACCTCGCGGTACTGGGGGCGCTCCGGAATCTGTTCGGCCACCGTGTTGTTGGTGATCTTGTACGCCGGGTCCACGACGGCCACCTGGACTTTCTGCAAGGGGCCGATGACCGGGTGCGGCACGCTCAGCACGCCTTCGGGCGGCGTGAAGCTGCGGGCCGCCTTGCCGCTGAGCGCGTTCACCATCATGTCGTGCCAGATCGGCGGCGCCCAGACGCCCGAATACAGGTCGGTGGGCATGTTGCCGCCCTGCTGAATGCCGATCCACACCGCGCCGACGTAATACGGGTTGACGCCGACGAACCACAGATCCTTGGGGCCGTTGCTGGTGCCGGTCTTGCCGCCCACCGGCCAGCCGGGAATGCGGGCAGGCTGCGAGAAGCCGCCCTGGTTGGTGTCGAGGTCGTTGACCACGCCCTGAATCATGTCCAGCCCCAGGTAGGCGATCTGCGGCGACCAGACCCGGTGCGGGCGCTCGACGTCGTTGGAGGCGTCGTAGAGCACCTCACCGCGCGCGTCGGTGACGCGGGTGATGTAGCGCGGCGGACGGTACAGCCCCCCGTTGGCGAACGGCGCGTAGGCGGCGGCCAGCTTGACCGGCGTGGTCTCCACGGCGCCCAGCGCGGCGGCCAGGCCGGTGCCGTCGTTGGGCGGAATACCCAGCTCGCTGAGCTTGCCGAAGAACGTCGGCAACCCCACGTCGTCGGCGATGCGCACGGTGGGCAGGTTCAGCGAGCGGTCCAGGGCCTCGCGCAGCGTCATGGTGCGAAACGTCATCTCGCCCTCGAAGTCCTTGGGTGAGTAGCGCCCGCCCTGGCAGGTGCCCTTGCTGCCGTTGGCGCAGCGGTAAGTGATCGGCCTGTCGTCGCGGGTGCTGAGCTGGGTAAACTGCCCGGTGCTCAGCGCGGTGGTGTACAGCAGAGGTTTAATGGTCGAGCCGATCTGGCGCTGGCCCTGAGCGGCGTTGTTCCACTCCGGCGCCGTGACGCCCTCGAAGAGTTTCTGGCCCACCATGCCCAGCACCTCGCCGCTGTACGGATCGCTGATGACCGCGCCCATGGTGGCGCGTCTGATCGGCATGCTGGCCCGCAGGCTGGCCCGCTCGACAACCGACTGGAGGCGGGTGTCTAAGGTGGTGTAAACCCGCAGGCCCCCGGCGCCGTAGACCTTCTCGCGCCCGAAGCGCCGCACCAGCTCCTGCTCGACTTGCTGCACGAAGTAGGCGGCCCGCACGGTGGTCACGGCCTTGAGGTGAATGGCCTCCTTGTCGGTCAGCGTAGCGGAGCTCAGGTTGCCACGGGCGTCGTAGGCCACCGTCCAGCCGCGCGGTTTCAGGTTTTCCTTCCAGGCGGCGTTGGCCTGCTCCTGGGTGACCCAGCCGTCTTGCACCATCCTGCCCAGCAGCACCCGCATAAAACCGCGCTGGGCCTTGTAATTGGTGTAGCGTCCGCGTGGGCTGGGCACCAGCGTGGTCAGGTAGGCGCTTTCGGCCAGGTCGAGTTCGCGTGGGGTCTTGCCGAAATACGCCTGCGAGGCGGCGTAGATGCCGTACAGCTCGACGGGTCCGCCGTCGCCCCAGTAGATGACGTTCAGGTAGTCTTGCAAGATCTCTTCTTTGGTAAAGGCCCGCTCGACTTGCACACTGAGCATCCATTCCTTGATCTTGCGGTCCGGGGTCCGCGCCAGGTTGTATTCCTTGAGCAGCAAAGTATTGCGCACCAGTTGGTTGGTCAGCGTAGAGCCGCCCTGCACGTTCTCGCCGCGTGAGAGCCGCTGCACCTGGCGGGCCAGGCCGTAGGGGTCCAGGCCGTAGTGATCGAAAAACCGGCGGTCCTCGTTCGAGACGATGGCTGCCGTCATGTAGGGGCTGACCTCACTCAACTTGACCAGCGTGCGGCTGACTTTCTGGTCGCCGATCTTGGGGACCAGCGTGCCCAGCGGCGTGTTGTCGCGGGCGTAGACGCGGGTGATTGCCCCCAGGCTGAGGGTGTCGAGCTGGCGGTAATCCGGCAGATCACGCGCCCAGCGGGTGCCAAAGGTGGCCAGCAGCCCCATGCCGATAAACACGGCGGCCACGACCAGGGCCGCCAGAAACTTGATCAGTCCGATGAGTAAGCGTACAAACATGCTGCTCCTGCGCGGCTGGCCTGCACTTTCTGGCCCGACCGCCCCTTTATTGTTGAC
Organism: Deinococcus sp.; assembly: GCF_025362455.1. Taxonomy (GTDB): domain Bacteria; phylum Deinococcota; class Deinococci; order Deinococcales; family Deinococcaceae; genus Deinococcus. Next base: position 18,002 of record NZ_JANYGJ010000244.1, read on the forward strand.
GCCCGTTGATGAGGTGCGTGACGCGCCCGCGCAGGTTCTTGCCCGACAGCGGCTTGGAGACGATATCGTCGGCGCCGACCAGTTTGGCGTGGTCGCGGGTCTGGTCGTCGTCGACGGCGGTGAGCAGCATCACCGGAATGTTGCGCAGCCGCTTGATGCGTTTGATGCGGGCACAGATTTCAAAACCGTCCATAAACGGCATGCCGATATCGAGCAGCATGGCGTCGGGCGTGTGGGTCTGGAGGTATTCCAGGGCGCCTTTGCCGTCGGCCACCGCCACGATCTCGTGACCGTCTGCTGACAAAATCACTTCCAGCATGGTCCGAATGGCCGGTTCATCGTCCGCGACAAGGATGGTGTGAGCCATAGGACACCAATATAGTCCAGGCCCGGCACTTCAAAAGGAAGATGGTCTAAGCGCCGCTGGGGGGTGTGCCGCCGCCCGCTCGTCACCCCAAGCCCATTTGCCCCGGTCCAGCTCAGCTCAGTCCTGGGCCGCCCTGCGCTTCTCCTCGTCGGCCAGCACGCGCCGGAGCACCTTGCCCGCCGCCGAGTGGGGCAATTCCTCACGGACTTCCACCGCCCTGGGCACCTTGTAGGCGCTCAGATGCGCTTTGCAGTGGGCGATGATCTCGGCCTGAGTGGCGCTGTGGCCCGGCTTGAAGGTCACGAAGGCCTTGACGCTCTCGCCCCGGTAGGCGTCGGCCACGCCGATCACCGCCGCCTCCAGCACGGCGGCGTGGGTATACAGCACGTCCTCGACCTCGCGGGGATAGATATTGAAGCCGCCCGCGATAATCAGCTCCTTCTTGCGGTCCACGATCCGGAAATAACCGTCCGGGTCCATGGTCGCCAGGTCGCCGGTTTTCAGCCAGCGCGTCTGGCCCTCCTGTTGAATAGTCTCCTCGGTTTCTTCGGGCCTGTTCCAGTACCCGGCCATGATGTTCGGCCCGGCCACCCACAGCTCGCCGACCTCGCCGGGCGCCACCTGCTCGCCCGCGTCGTTTCTGATGGTGGCGTCCACGCCCGGCAGCGGCAGGCCGATGCTGCCGACACGCGGCTCACCGCCCACCGGGTTGGTGTGGGTGATCGGGCTGCTCTCGGTCAGGCCGTAGCCCTCGACCAGATTCGCACCGCCGGTAATCTCACGGAACACCCTGGCCGTCTCGGCAGGCAGCGGCGCACTACCCGAAATGCAGGCCCGCACCGACCCCAGGTTGTATTTTGGCGTGTCCGGCGAATTGTTGATGGCGTTGTACAGCGTCGGCACGCCGGGAAACAGCGTCACCCCCGCCTTCTGAATGGCACTCAGCAGCGTCTTGATATCGCGGGGATTGGGAATCAGCACGACGCTGGCGCCGATCATCAGGCTCAGGTTCATGCCCACCGTCATGCCGTAGACGTGGAAAAACGGAATGGCGCCCAGCGTGACCTCCTGGCCGGGCCGCAGCCCCTGCATCCAACTGATAGCCTGCTCGGCGTTGGCGATCAGGTTGCGGTGGGTCAACATGGCGCCTTTGGGCGTGCCGGTGGTGCCCCCGGTGTATTGCAGCAGCGCCACGTCGGCGGGCCGCACCTTGACCGGGCGCGGCGTACCTGAATGAGCAGTACCTGGATGGGAAAGCAGTTGCGCCAGGGTCAAGACCTTCTGGCTGGGTTTGACCGCCACCCACTTGCCCTTGCGCTTTTCCATCATCGGGTACAGCAGGTTTTTCGGGAACGGCAGCGCGTCCTGTACGCCGGTCACGATGACCCGCTTGACCGGCACCGCCGGGTTGCCCTCGATTTCGGCGAAGCGTGGATAAAAGCTGTCGAGCACAATCAATGTTTCGGCGCCGGAGTCGATCAATTGGTGCTCCAGCTCCTGGGCCACGTAGAGCGGCGAGGTGTTGACCACCACCGCCCCCGCCAGCGAGGCGCCAAAAAACGCCACCACGAACTGCGGCGTGTTCGGCAGCATGATCGCCACCCGCTCGCCCGGCGCCACACCCTGCGCCTGGAGGCCCGCCGCAAAACGCTGCACGTTGACCCAGAGCTGGCGGTAAGTCTGGCGCTGCCCCAGGAAATCCAGCGCGGTTCGGGCACCAAACGTGCGGGCGGCCCGCTCCAGCATCTGCGGCAGCGTCAGATCGCTGGGCGTGAACTCGTGGGGTACGCCGGATTCGTAGTGCGCTAGCCAGGGTCGCTTCATGTGCGGGGCTCCTACAACACGCTGAGGCCCGGTCAGGATCAGTGATCCACGCGCACCCGGAGAGGGTCAGGAGTCGTTTGCACCGAGTATAAACTGTGTGGCGAGCGGCGTCTATGATCGCCGGTGGGGGAGGACCGCTGGTGGGGGAGATGAAAGTGTGGATGGGTGGCCACGGACCCCTCAGTCTGCTTCGCAGCCAGCTCCCCTCAAAGGGAGCCAAAAGATCAAAGCACGCGCCCAGTCGTTCTTTGCCTCGCTTTGAGGGGCGGAGGGGTCGATTGCTCGCCACCCCAGCGCTTACCAATTAACATCAACCCCCGCGCCTCACTCCCGCGTCTGCAATTCGCGCTGCCCGGTGATCCAGTAGTGCAGCCGCTCGGCGACGTTTTCCATATGGTCGCCGATGCGCTCCAGGCTGCGGCCCACCCGCATCAGGGTCAGGCTCTTAGAAATGTTGCGGGGGTCTTCGAGCATATACGTCACCAGTTCGCGCTGGGTCTGCTCGTAGAGGTCGTCCACCTCGTCGTCCATGTGCAGCGCCTCGTTGGCCTTCACCACGTCGCGCTCCTCGATGGCGGCGCGCAGGTGCAGACTCATCTCCTGCAACCGCTCCAGCATCCGGCCCAGGTTGACGTAGCGCTTGAGGGGCGCCGCCTGGGCCAGCTCGGCGCCGTCGGCGGCCACATGCACGGCGTAGTCGCCCATCCGCTCGATGTCCGACAGGCTCTTGAGGACCAGCGCCACCAGCCGCAGGTCGCGGGCCACCGGCTGATGCAGCGCGATGACCCGCAGGCACTCGGCCTCGATCTGGGCTTCCAGCGCGTCCACCTCGCGGTCGACCGAACGGATCTCGGTCAGGCGCCCGACGTTCTGGTGCAGCAGCACGTCGGCGGCGATGGGCAGCATCCCCTCGACGGTCACCAGCATCTTCAGCGCGTCGCTGAGTATTTTCTGCAAATCCTGTTCCAGTACTTCGCGCATGTGGCGGCTCCTTGAATGGGGAAAGGGGAGAACTGACTTCTTTATTGTGACGCCTTTGTTGTGACGCTAAGAGGCGAGTGTCAGCTCCGGGTCTGCCCAGCCCAGCTCAGCCCAGCCCAAGTCAGCCCAACTCAGGTCAGCCCCGCCACGCCCGGCAAGGTGAACACGAAGGCGTTGCGCCCGCCCCGCCGCTCGGCCCAGGCCTGACCGCCCCAGCCCTGCACGATGCTGCGCACGATGTACAGGCCCATGCCGCTGCCCAGGCCCGGCGCATTCTCGCCGCGCGTGTGGGCCTGAAACAGATGCTCGGTGGAGAACAGCGCCTCGCCCTCGTCGCTGACGGCCACCTCGGTCCAGGCGCCGCGTGGCGTGGCCCGCACGTCTATGGCCGCGCCGTCCGGGCCGTACTTGAGGGCGTTTTCGATCAGGTTGAGCAGAATTTGCAGCAGTTTATCCGGGTCGGCCCGCACCAGATAATCGTCGCCGAAGCTCAGGCGGGCGGCGTGGGCGCTCAGGTCGGGGCCGAGTAGACGCTCGGCGCGCAAAAATACCTCGCTCAGCGGCACGGTGCGGGCACGGGTCGGCCTGAAGCCCACCGCCAGGTCTTCCACCAGCCGGGCCAGCCGCTCGACTTCAGAGAGGCCCTGCTTGATGAAGGTCTGCTGCAACTCGGCGGGCATGGCGTATTCCAGCGCCTCCAGAACACCTCGTAGGCCCGTTACGGGGGTCCGGAACTCGTGCGAGAGGATAGCCGTGGCTTCCCGCAGCTCGGCCTCGCGGCGGCGGTGCTCGGTCACGTCCTCGACGATCAACGCGCCGGGCACCGCCACGCAGCGCAGGGTCCGGCCCGTGACTTCGAGTTCCAGCTCGCCGCCGCGCTCGGCCAGGGCTTCCAGGGTGTGGCGGCGCAGCACTTCGAGCAGCGGGCGCCCGGCGGCCTTTTCGCTGCTGACCCCCCACAGCCGGGCGGCGGCGGCGTTCAGGTGCGTGACCCGGCCCGCCTCGAACTGCACTACGGCCTGGGGCAGCGAATCCTGCCAGTCGCCGGTCTGTTCGGGGGAGCGCAGGCGTTCCATCAGGGCGTCTCCATCAGCATATGCTCATCCGCTCGTCCAGGCCCGCATCCGGTAACCCTTGCCGCGCACGGTTTCCAGAAACTGCGGATGGGCCGGGTCGTCGCCCAGGTGCGCCCGGAGCTGCGTGACGTGCTGATCGACGGTGCGCTCGCCGCCCAGGAAATCCGCGCCCCAGACCCGGTCTAAGAGTTCGGTGCGCGAGTAGACCCGCCCGGCGTTGAGGGCCAGGAAGGTCAGCAAATCGAATTCGCGGCGGGTCAGATTCAGCGCCGCGCCCCCTTTGCGGGCCTCGGCGGCGCTCACGTCGATGCCCAGCGGCCCCAGCGTAATCAGTTGCGGGATGTCGGCCTGGGTGCGGCGCAGCAGTGCCCGGACCCGCGCCACCAGCTCGGCGGCGGAAAACGGCTTGGTCAGGTAGTCGTCGGCGCCGGATTCGAGCCCCTCGACCCGTTCGGCCTCGGCGGCGCGGGCGGTCAGCATCAGCACCGGCAGTTTGCGCAGTTCGGGGTCGCTGCGCAGCCGCCGCAGAAAACTCAGACCGCTCTCGCCCGGCAGCATCCAGTCGAGCACCAGCGCGTCGGCTCCGGCCAGCGTCTCCAGGGCCGCGTTCACCGTAAAAAACGCCGAGACCTGCATTCCGGCCCGCTCCAGATGAAACTTCAGCACGCCCTGGACGGTGCTCTCGTCCTCGATGACCACCACATGGTGAGCCGACATCAGCGCCCCAGCCGCTGCGCCGGGAAACCCTGAAGCGCGGCACTGAGCAGGGCACAGCGGGGCGCCAGCAGGGCACAGCGGGGCGCCGCCCCGGCCAGGCAGGCCCGGCGGCGGCATTCGGAGAACGGCTCATGACTCACGCCCTTCATTGTGCGGCCTGAAGTCAGGGCGCTGTCAGGTGGGCACTCACTTCAAAAACGGATTTCCGACCCGCTCGGCGCCCACCGTGCTCGCCGCACCGTGCCCCGGATAGATGCGCGTCGTGTCGGGCAGGCTCAGCAGCTCGGCGCCGATACCCGCGATCAATTCGGCATGGTTGCCGCCCGGCAGGTCGGTGCGCCCCACGCTGCCCGCAAACAGCGTGTCGCCGACCACCGCGAACCCGTCCGCCGGACCACCCTGACTCAGCAACACGACATGTCCCGGCGCGTGCCCTGGCAGCTCGCGGGCCACGAGGCTCAGCGCCCCCGCCGTGAAGACCTGGCCCTGGGCGATGGTGTGTTCCGGGTCGGCGGGCTGAACGAACGGCAGCTTCCAGCGGGCGGCGCTGGTATGTCCGTTTCGGTACAGCGCCAGGTCGCGTTCGTGCAGGTAGACCGGCACCTTCAGCGCCTCCCTGAGCGGCTGCACCGCCCCGATGTGATCGAAGTGGGCGTGGGTGAGCAAGATGGCCTGGACCTGTACGCCGTAGCTGTGAACCCAGTCCAGAATCCTCTGGGCCTCGTCGCCGGGGTCGAGTAAAAACCCCTGCTGGCTGGCCGCGTCCCAGACCAGCACGGCGTTTTCCTGAAGAGGACCGGTGGGCAGGCTGGCGACCCGCAAGGCGCCGTGCTTGTTGACGCCGTGTTCGTCGGTGTCCGGTGCGGATGTGCGGTTGGCAGTCATGCGCTCAGTTTAGAGCAGTACTCCGAATTACGCCACGGGGAAAACAGCCTCCCCGCGCCTCCATTCTGCGCCTTGCTCAGTCAACACTACTCGCTCCGCTCGGTCATAAAAAGGGTCTTTTTATGACATCTGCTCCAGACCCGAACTTCAGTTCAGAATTCAGCAGCCTCAGCAGACCCGGAGGCGGCAGACTGAAGGCGCAGACTGAAGGCATGGACGACCAGGAACTCAATTTTGCCCGCACCATCTTGCAGGGCCGCGCGGTCAGCGCCGTCGGCGACGACGAGGTGCTGCGCGAGGCCGAGAGACTGCTGACGGGCTGGCAGGCCGGGCAACTTCGCATGGAGCGCCCCAAGCTCTACGACCATTACGCCCTGGTGTTCTCGGCGCTGCTGCGCAAGGTGGCTGCACTGGAGGCGAGGCTGGACGCGCTGGAACAGGCGAGGGCAGACGGCGAAACTAAGTGAGCTTGCCCTCAGCTCGAAGATGCGGTTTCGGCACGGTTCGCCGGACATCTCCACGAGCGGCCCCTGATATGGACTCCGACTTGAATCCCGTATGAAGCGGAGCTGATACCGACCTGCCAGTTCTCTGAGTCTGGTCCCTGAGTCCGGTCCCTGAGTCTGGCCGCCTTAGCAGCGAGACGACGCCTTCGCTGCGGTTTATTCTTCGCTGCGGTCTATTCCGACGTTGCCGTAAGCCGGGGCGTCTGCTCAGTCGATCTGTTCAGGCAGCGCGGCGGATCGCCTGTAGAGCCCCGGACGGATGCCCCGAATTGTGTTGACGCGCACCTGAGAACCGGCCATCATAGCGACGCAGATTACAGAACTGTATCAAAGGGTATAAACATTGAAAGGCTTGAGAATATACTCACGCCAACGGGACCCGTCGCAACGCAGCTTTACCTTCAGACCTGGGCAATGAACGTGTACAGGTTCAAACCTTCCGCATCGGTTGCTAGTTTCAGGACCACGAGGTGACACATGCTTAAACCGGTTCTTCTCCTCATTCTCCTCCTGGCTGGAGTGGCAGGCGCCCAGACTGAAGTGGGTGGCCCTGACCTTTCGGGACCAACATTGACCGCCGGTCAATACAATACGGTCTACAACTTCTTCTCGCTGGCGATCGCCGCGATGGGCGCTTCAGCGGTCTTTTTCTTTCTGGGCCGCACACAGGTGGCGTCCAGGTACCGTCTGGCCCTGCTCATTACCGGCCTGGTGGTAACCATCGCCGGATACCACTACTTCCGCATTTTCAATAGCTGGGAGGCTGCTTACACGCTCAAAGGCGGACTCTACGTACCGAGCGGCTCACCCTTCAACGATGCTTACCGCTACGTCGACTGGTTCCTGACCGTGCCGCTGTTGCTGCTCGAAACAGTGGCCGTGCTGGCGCTTCCGGCAGTGCAGTCGCGCTCGCTGGCCTGGAAACTGGGAGGGGCCGCCCTGCTGATGATCGCGCTGGGTTACCCCGGCGAAGTCGGCAGCCTGGCCGCCCGTCCCTGGTGGGGCGCGGTGAGCAGCATTCCGTTCGTCTACATCCTGTACGTGCTGTGGGTTGATCTGTCGCGTTCGATGGAGCGCCAGTTGCCTGAAGTCAAGGTCTACATCCGCAACATGCGCCTGCTGCTGCTGCTGTCATGGGGCGTGTACCCCATCGCCTACATGCTGCCGCTGTTCGGCATCACCGGCGCTGGCGCCACCGTGGGCCTCCAGATGGGCTACACCATCGCCGACATTCTGGCCAAGCCGGTCTTCGGTATCCTGGTGTTCACCATCGCCATGATTAAGAGTGCGCAGGATTCCTCGGACGGCACCGATCTGCCCAACAGCCGCCTGGCCGGAGCCGACGACTGAGGTAAAGCACGAGCGCTGGACCCGCTACCCAGAAGCCCTGACCGGTTTCTGGGTGTTTTACTCTCTACGCATTTGTGATCTGAAGCTCAGCCGATCACCCAAGCTGCCTTCACCTGTTCCTCGTCTGGCGCGGCGTTCCTGCGGCGCATCATCAGGTGTGACCGACAAGACCAGCCTCAGCGGCCCGGCAGGCAGCAACCCGATAAGTAGCGACCCGGCGGACAGTGCCCCAGCAGACAGTGCCCCAGCCGAGGGTCAGAGCCGAGACATTCCCGCCCAGGCTCAGGGCACCGGAGGCGTCGACACCGCCGAGCACGACGGCAATGCTGAGGGCAGCCGCGACGACGGGCTGGCAGGCGCCGAAACCAGCCCCGCCCTGGACCATGCCAAGGGCAGCGGGCGCCGGTAACGCCGGGCTGATCCCGGAACGGGCCGACCTGAACGTGAGCCCCGACCCGAACACCAGCCCCGACCCGAATATCAGCTCCGACCTGAACACCAGCCGCGCCGCCCCTGAACGCGCCGAGCTGCTGCTGAACGCCCACCGCCGCCTGCGGGGCGAATACGGCGAGGTGCCCCTCTCGCCCCGGCGTGAGCCGATGCACGAGCTCATCAGCACCATCCTCTCGCAGCGCACCAACGCGCAAGGCGAGGACGAGGCGTACCAGGAACTGCGTACCCTGGGCGACTGGGACGCCATTATCGCCGCGCCGACGCAGGACGTGGCTCACGCCATTCGCCGCAGCAATTACCCCGACCAGAAGGCGCCGCGCATCCAGGCGACCTTGCAGGCCGTGAAAGATCAGCGCGGCAACTATGACCTCGACTTCCTGGCAACGCTCACGCCCCAGGAAGGTCTGAAGTGGCTCACGGCGCTGCCCGGCGTGGGTCTTAAAACCGCCTCGCTGCTGCTGCTGTTCAACTACGCCCAGCCGGTTTTCCCGGTGGACACCCACGTTCACCGCATCACCAGCCGCCTCGGTGCCATTCCGAAAATGGGTGAGCAGGCTGCCCACAAGGCGCTGCTGGCCCTGCTCCCGCCCGACCCGCCGCTGCTCTACGAGCTGCATATCAACCTGCTCAGGCACGGGCAGCGCGTCTGCTCGTTCGGCCATCCAAAATGCGGCCAGTGCGTGCTGCAAGACCTGTGCGACGTTTTCAAAGTGTACGGCGGCGAGGTTCCGGCCTTCAAGGATTGAGGAGCGCGGTGCGCTGGGCTTGTGGCCTGTGGCCTGTGGGAGGGGATGGAGGGCATGCGCTGCGCTCACTACCCTCTGCAAGCAGGTCTACGACTCACCCCGCTGCTGCGCAGCGCCCCTCTGCAAGCACTCGTCGTGAACGGACTGTCCTCGTGAACAGACGCCCAGCAGGCGCTACTCGTCCCCATGAGGACGCCACTCCTCAGGTCTGCGACTCTCCCACAAGGGGCGACTGGTACAGCTCCACAGGAGAGGGGTCAACCACGAGCGCCTGGACGCTGTTTTCTACTTCAGTAGACCACTACCTTCCAGCGAAGTCAGTTATGTGCAGGTGCGGAGCACGGGCGCCCTACGTGAGCTACACGATGTGGAGAACGCGGTGAGACAAAGTGCGTGTGGGACGAACTGGAAGTACCATCCATAGCGGAGCGACCAACTCCCTACAAGGTTCTATTGACACGTAGGCTAATCAAGAGAGGTGAGGGGCGGGCAGGCGTCCTCAAGGGCGTCCGTTCTGCCCAAGACGCCGTCCCCGAACCTGTGGCCAGTTGCGCCCCATCGGGGCCTGACCGCTTGGGCAGAACGGCACCCGTATGGGAGGAGTGGCGTCCTCATGGGGAGGAATGGCACCCTCATGGGTGTCCGCTCATGACGACAGTCCGT
>NZ_JANYGJ010000250.1 GCF_025362455.1 Deinococcus sp.
TGGCTGCGGGCTGCCCTCTACGACCTCGAACCGCAGGTCACGGCCCGACTGCGCGCCGAGTACACGGCCCATTTCGGCGAAGCGCTGGAGCAGACCGGTGATGAAGCTCAAGCGCTGGCGACGCTGGGCAGCCCGGCTGAACTCAACTTGCTGCTGCGTGGGCGCTACCCCCAATCCGGCGGAACTCCGGATGCTCGGCAGGCTGACGGCTGGACTGTCCAGGCCAATCTGGGCCTGGGAACTGACGGCGCTGACGCTGATCCTGACCGTCATTCAGGGCGCAGCCTGGGCACAGATGTCGGGCCTGTGGCTGATCGTCGGCGCCGGGCTGGCGCTGCGGGCCTGGGCGTTCCGGTTTACGGGTGCCCGCCGCCTCGGCCTGCTGCTGGCGGCGCTGATCGTACCGCTGCACCTTATTGCCAGCAGTCAGGATTGCCAGCAGTCAGGGCCTGCCCGCCGACGCGCTGCACTGGCTGCTGGCACTGGGCCGCTCGATGCTGATCGTCACGGTCCTGACCCTCGCTCTGATCTCCTCGCGGATTCGAGTCTGGATGCAGGAGCTGCGCCGCGCCTGAGTTTCGTGCGCCTGAGTTCCCTGTATTTGAGTTTCGTGCGCCTGTGCCAGTGGGCATCAGGCTCAACCGACGCCCAGTTGCTCGGCAGCCCGGCCCGGCGGCAGAAGACTCCGGCGAGGTGACCGTGAGTCAGCCGCAACTATGCAGCTTGTATCACAATGGCGGGCCGGGTGACATCGGGCGGTTCTCATCCAGGGGCCTGCCGCCCGGCTGTGCGTTCAGGCGTCGGTTGGGCGCTGCTCAGGGTCGCTGCGGATCGGTCGCTCCAGTGTCGGCCTCTCGACCTGCCTCTCATGCCAGGCCGAGCAGGCTCTCACGGTGCGCGGCTAGGGTCAGGCTGATGCTCGCGCCGCCGTTGCCAGGCCCGCCCTGAAGAGGCTCACCGGAAATTCGCCTGGTGACGGCAGCCTGATGTGAGCAGCCCACTGATGTGAGCAGCCCAGTGAAGAGCAGCGGTGAGAAGACGCCGCTTTGTCCCCGGTCTCGCTGCACCATTCTCTTTACTTCGCAGAGCTGCATAAGGTCTCTCTACTTTGCAGAGCTGCATAAGGAAACGCCATGCACCCGAAAATCTCTATGTCCGGTGTCCTGACTGCCCGTTTCACGTGTGCTGCCTTGGGCCTGGGCCTGCTGCTGAGCGCCTGTGGCGCGGCGGACCAGACCCAGGCAGATCAGCGACAGAGTGCCCCGGCCCCGCTGGAGTCCGAGGCGCTCAGCTCTGCGGGCCTGAACGGCGAGTATTTCGGCACCATCGACCTCAGCGGCCCGGCCAAGCGGCGCACCGACCCGACCGTGAATTTCGACTGGGGCGACGGCTCACCCCTGAGCGGCATTCGCAACGACCAGTTCTCGGCGCGGTACGTGGGCGAGGTCCGTGCCCCGACCAGCGGGAAGTACACCTTCTACGTCACCGCCGACGACGGCATGCGGCTGGATGTGGGTGGTAAGCGCCTGATCGACGACTTCACCGATCACCCGGCGACCACCCGCAGCGGCCAGATTCGTCTGGTGGCCGGGAAGCGGGCGAAGATCAACCTGGAGTATTACGAAAATGGCGGCCAGGCCAGCCTCAAGCTCGAATGGAGCGGCCCCGGCATTGCGCGTCAGGTGGTGCCTGCCTCGGCGCTCTCTAGCTCCAGTAGCCCTGGCCCCAGCAGTCCAGACGCGACGGGCCGGACCTTCTGGGTCGCTCCGGGTGGCAACGACGGCGGCCCTGGCAGCGAGGCTTCGCCCTGGGCCACCATCAACAAAGCTTCGCAGACCCTGACACCTGGCGACACCGTGCTGGTCAAAGACGGCACTTATACGGGCGTGTATATCGCCAGTTCCGGTAAGCCCGGCAAACCCATCACCTTCAAGGCCGCGCCGGGGGCCAAGCCCAACATCTTCATCACCGAAATCGGCTCGGCAGGCTTTCTCCTCCAGGGGGCCTCGTATATCGATATCGAGGGCTTCAACCTCGACTACCAGGTGCCCGGTGCCGAGAACGCCAACGGCGAGCGCTGGGAACCGGGCATTGCCATCACGTCGTTGAATGACAGGGGGCCAGGACGCATCGATTCGCACCACGTCAGGATCATCGGCAACCGGGTTCACGGCTTTCCCGGCGGCGGCATCGGCTCCGGGCAGGCCGATTACGTGACCATCGAGGGCAATACCATCTGGGAGACGGCGTTTTATTCCAAGTACGACACCAGCGCCATCTCGCTCTACCAGAGCCGCAACGTCGATCAGGCGGCGGGCTATCACCATATCATCCGGGCCAACACGGTGTTCAAAAACGAAAACAGGGTGCCCGGCACCGGCATCGGCAACACCACCATCACCGACGGCAACTGCATCATCATCGACGACGGGCGCAACACCCAGAAGTTTCAGGGCGACAAGGCGACCTACCCGGCCTTTACCGGTGCCACCCTGGTCGAGAACAACATCTGCGCCGACAACGGCGGGCGCGGCGTCAACGTGTTTTCCAGCGACAACGTGCTGATCCGCAACAACACCTTCTACAAGAATGGCCGCACGCCCGACCTGGACGGCGAAATCTCGGTGGCGGCGGCCAGCAACGTGCGCGTGGTCAACAACATCATCGTGCCGCGCGACGGTCAGCGGGCCACCTCGCTCTACGACGGGAACCGGCAAGATCTCCAGGTCAGCAACGTCACTTTTGAACGCAATCTGTATTTCAACTCGGACAAGCTGGCCAACCGGGTGCCGAGCGACATCGTGGCCGATCCGCAGTTCGTCAGTCCCGGCAACGACGTGAACACCGCCGACTTTCGCCTGAAGTCCGGCAGCCCCGCCATCGACAGGGCGCTGAGTGCCGACGCACCCGCCTACGACGTGGGCGGCCTGAGCCGTCCGGTGGGTGCCGGGCCGGATATTGGGGCCTGGGAAGCCAGGTAATCCCCAGGCTGGCACCGTGCCGCCACCTGAAGAGTCTGGTTGCCGCGTTACAGTGACCGGGTGATGTCCACTTCCTTGCCCGCACCTGAAACGGCCTATCTGAACGCCCTGAGCGCCGTTCTTCAGCAGACGCTGGGGCCGATGCTCGTCGGGGTCTACCTGTTCGGCTCGGCGGCCTACGGTGCCTACGAAGCTGGCCTGAGCGACCTCGATGTACAGGCGGTGATTGCACAGGCGGTGATTGCACAGCCACTGACCGAAGCCGAGTACCGTGCCCTGGCCACCGCTATCAGTCACGCCGCGCTGCCCTGCCCGGCCCGCAAGCTGGAATTCGTGCTGTACACGCGGGCCGCCGTCGCCACGCCGAGTCGCCGTCCGCAGTTCGCGCTGAACTTCAACACCGGGGCCGGGCTGCCAGGGCACCTCGGCCTCGATCCGGCGGCGGAAGCCTCGCACTGGTTCGTGCTCGACATCGCCCTGGGCCGTGAACTGGGCCGGGCGCTGATGGGGCCGCCACCCGCCGAGGTGTTCGCGCCGCTGCCCCGCGAGTGGGTGCTGAGCGCCTTACACGGATTCCGCTCAATTCCGGAACACCCGTAAAAGCGCCGGGTGTTCCTCCATACCGCAGAATCCGTATTTGTTCCTCCTCCCGTTGGTCGGATTGATTCCGAATACAGAACGGAATCAATCGGAATCCGTATTACTCGACTCGCTCAGATGGCACCGCCAGCATGAGCAGGCCAGCGCCAACAGCGTCCTGAACGCCTGCCGAAGCTGGCGCTGGGCACAGACCGGCGTGTGGGGCTCCAAGCGGGCGGGATTGAGTTGGGTGCTGGAGCAGCCGCTGGATCAGCCGAACGTGCCCGAGGTATTGCGTCAGGCTGAACACGCCCGGCAGACCGGGGAGCGCCTGAACCTGGGCGACGCGGCGGCCTTCCTGAGCGGGGTCGAGGAGTGGATCAGGGCGGAAGCGGGGCAGTAGCAGGATTCCGGTTGGTGCCGGGTGAATCGATGACTCGGCACCGGAGTCAAGGGGCGTCTGGCTTTGAAATGGCTGCCCCCGCCACCCCAACCCGCCCAAGCAGAAGCGTGAGCCTGTTTGGTTCTACTCTTCCGGCAACTCTTCCAGGTCAGCCAGATCTTTGTTCCGCCCTGCCGCCCGCTTGTTTATTCTCAGGTCGGCCAGCGAGATCAGCGGCACCTTGAGGTCGCCCAGGTCAAGTTCGGCCCGGTTGCTCCAGGCTTGCTCGAAGGTCACGCCGCTGATCTCGTTCATCAGTTCGAGCATCATCGGTTTTGCGCCCATACGGACCATCGAGCCGGGCTGATTGAGGTCTTCCGCACGCATGGGCACCGCAAATTCTGTCATCGCCGATGCCAGCCGCTGCGTATTTTCTTCGCCCAGTCGGTAAAAAATGTCGATGTCGCCGGTGTAGCGTGGGAAGCCGTGTGCCCCGACCGCGTAGCCGCCGACCAGCAGGTACTCAACGCCGTGCTGATTCAACAAGCTCAACAGTTCTCTGAAATCTGGGGGCAGTTCCATTCTCGTACCTCTGGGCACGTAGAAATTCTATGTCGGCCAGCCGCTGCCGGGGCGTCTTGGCCCACTCTGAGCGCCGGTCAGCCTGCGCGGCTTCCTCGCGGGTGGTGATCTGGAAGGTGCGGGTCATCTGCATAATCTCCACCAGTTTACTCCCTACCAGGCCACCCCCCGCCGCCCCCAGCCCCCGCCGCCCCGACCCGGCCAAGCAGAAGCGCCGTGCAACCGGATTTTTATGCACCTCAGTATGTATGATAGTATGCACACATGACATACGACACGACGCAGCGGGTGACGGTCAGCCTGCCTCCCACCCTGGCCAACTACCTTGAGGAGTATCAGAAGACCCACCGGATCAGCAGCCGCAGTGAAGCGATCGCGCAGGCCATCGTGGCCCTGCGGGAGAAGGAACTGGCCGAGGCTTACGCCGACTACGCCCGCTCCGGCGAATTTATCGACCTTGAAACGGGTGAAGGTCTGGAAGAACCGGGCGGAGAGAAGTGGCAGTAGGGCTGATCCGGCGCGGCGACATTTTTCTGGTCGATTTCAGCTCCGCCCGCAGCAACGAGGCCAACTTTACCCGGCCCGCCGTGGTGCTGACCAACAACGCGGCCAATGCCAACAACGTAGTCATTTCGGTGATCCCGCTGACCACCAACCTGGGGCGGGTCTACCCGTTTCAGCTCCTGCTCCCGTACCAGCGCACCGGTCTGGATGAAGACAGCAAGGCGCAGGTCGAGCAGCTTCGGTCTGTCGCGCTGAGCCGCGTGCTTCGTCGGCTGGGATTTGTGCCGGATGACCTGATGGTTCAACTGAGCGCCAGGGTCCGGGAGCATCTGGCCCTGAACTGAATCCAGCCCCCAGCCCCCGCCACCTCAACCTGCCCAAGCAGAAGCGTCAGCCAAGAGTAACAAGGCACCTGACATTGCTTCGTTACACATCCTGATGTAAACTGGTCAGCACTGGTCAGCACTGGTCAGGGAGGCGCGATATGAAGGTACAGTCGGCAAAGACAGAGTGGCCGTTGCAGGATGCCAAGGCTCATTTCAGCGAACTGGTCGATGCCGCGCTCACGCAGGGGCCGCAGGCGGTCACGCGGCACGGCAAGAATGCGGTGGTGGTGCTTTCGCATCACGACTTCGTGCGGCTGAGTCAGGCCAACACGACCCTGGCCGACGCGCTGGGCGGCGCACCCGCCGAGTTGACCTTTGAGCGTGACCGAACGCCTATCCCCGCTGTCCAACTCGACTGAGGAAACTCCTGCTGCCATTACGGGATTCCGCAAAGAACGCTCCATCCCTCCATTCTCGCAGGAGCTTCCCTTCTTCCTCTCTCGCTCCGCTCGGTTGATCTATCGATCAACAAGGAGGGCCTGATGTATTTGCTGGATACCAACGTCGTCAGCGAACGCAGCAAACCTCAACCAGACGAGAAGGTCATGGTCTGGCTGGGCAGCCACACTGTGGGGCAGACGTATCTGAGTGTCATTACCCTGGCCGAGCTGGAACAGGGCGTGCTGCGACTGGGCGACACCAAACGGGCCAGAGAGTTGCAGGTTTTCTTGAGAGGTATTGAAGAGCAGTTCACGGGCCGCATCCTGCCGGTTGACTGGGCGGTGGCCCGCACCTGGGCCAGCATGACTGCCGGGGCCATCTCGGCGGGGAAGACCTTAAGCTACGCCGACTCACTGATTGCCGCCACCGCCCGCACGCACGGGCTGATCGTGGTGACGCGCAATGTTGCGGACTTTCAGGCGGTCATGTCAGACGTGGTCAACCCCTGGGAGTAGAGAAAGCGGGCTAACACCCCCCGCCCCCGCCACCCCGACCGGCCCAAGCAGAAGCGGGGGCTAAGGTGTCTCACCCGTCCAGATCAGTATCCAACGAGAGACGGATATACCGCCTGAGCTGCGCTACGTCGTACCGTGCCAGATTGTCCATCCTGGTGGCCCAGGTTCTGCCAGGGTGCAACTGATCCCAGATGGAGCGTGCCTGTTGATAGCGCCCTTTACCTGGATCGTGGTTGCCGAAGCCAGAAATCTGCGCGTTCCAGATGGGCGCGAGCCGTTTGATTATGACCGCTTCCGCCCACTGGACGAGGGCGTCGGCCATCGGAACGACGCGCACATCGAAATCGTTGACGCTGAGCGTTGCTTCCGCTTTGCGGATACTGGCCGCATGTTCACCCAGGCGTTTGAACAAACTATTGCTCTGGGGCGCTCTGGCTTC
>NZ_JANYGJ010000271.1 GCF_025362455.1 Deinococcus sp.
CAGTGATTATAAAATCCCGGCTCTCGCTTCGCGTACAGCGTGAGTCCTAATCGAATTATTCCACAGCTTCGGAAGTATGTGCAATGCTATTTTTGCGGGGTAGGGCTACACAAGGCCAAAAGGCGATTGGCCAGTCAAGACCTAAGCAGAAAGACCCAGGGACTATTCCTAGGTCTTTGACACCGGCACTATAAGACAATCGCATCAGAAAACTACTCAATTCGGATTGTTAAGGCCGAGAAGCTTATCTCCTAATTCTATGCCCTGTAGCCTTGCGAGATTCTTAATATGTTCCCTGAGAGCTGGACTTCCCGTATTGTACATACTCGCAAGTGCATTTTCCACATGCGGGGTTCTGCTTCCCACACGGATGGCTCGGCTATGCATTTGCAGCAGAAGATCAGCCGCCGTAGTCGTTTGCAGCGTTTCGAGCATATCAACGGCTTTGTCCAAAACTCCAGGCGAAGTGTTCCGGTCTGCGATCAAGGTCTGCCAGGATGGCTTCGCCGACGCTTCCGGGAGCGAGAACAGTTCCTCAGCCAGTCTGCCGAAGTGTGCCGCATTATTGACGTCCAGCAGTGCGGTTTCCCTGCTGCGGGCGATGCGTTGCAATCGGGCAGGATTATTTGCGGTCACGAGGAGGGGAAACGTGTACTCATCGGCGACTTCCTGCTGTGGGAGTGTGTTCGGTCTGCCTTCGGGGTACCAGGCTCCTTTAGGTTCCGTGTAGGAGGTCAGAGCCATATGGAGCGTCAGTACATATTTTCCCGGCGCAAGAACGGGAAACCTACGGGTTGCGACGATGTCCCCCTGGATGCTCTCACCCGCCAGGATACTTACTTCGGGGGATGGATGCAATCCTTCCAGCTTCTTCTCGGCAGGCAGAGCGGATGCTTCCCTCGTGATGCCATAGGCACTGCGAAGGCTGAGTGTGTACCAGCGGTTAAAATTGGCCCCAGTGTAAAAGGTGGCCTGACCCACCGAATCGGTATTCGCGATTTTGTAATGCAGGACGAATGGCTCCCCCGGGCAAACCTTCGTGGTGGAGGCTTGAGTAATCGTGACGATCAAGCCGCTTCCAGTGCCGGGTTCCGCTTGAGTAGCCTGAGTGACAAGGGTGGTAGCGAGTAAGAATACTGCCATGATCGAAGTGGCTAGTGTCTGTGTACTTTTGTTCAATGCTCTTTCCTTTCTGGGAAAAGCCGTAAACTGCTCTAGAGTGGTTTTGTTGCAGTATACGTTGATTTCGTGACGGTAAATTGGTTCGGGTTCAGGCGAATCGCATCCACTACGTTGCCAGGGTTGTAGAGCACCGTCCCAACTTCACCTGTCTGCGGATCATCGAACTCATACTTTTGGGATATATTCCAAGTGAGTGCTGACAAAGGCGTTCCTGGATTGCCACTATAATCCAGAAATTCATAGATCTTGATCCCGCCAAGGTCTGCAAGACTTCCATTCGTAAACTTCCACCCATAGCTGAACGCCAATTCTCCGATGGTGTTGTCAATGTGGGGGCCAGTGTGATGCACCCCATTTTGATCATTCCAACCCGCATCACACCATCCATAGGGCTGTGTATACACAGTGACGGTGTATTTGTTGATGTAGGCACTGCACGAACCCCCTTATGGGCTACTCGGATTGGCAGGAAAGTTCGCTGTGGCACTTAGCGTTCGTTCAGGCAGCTTGGCGACGCCACCTGAGACTGTAACATTGGTCCAGTGCTCTGGGGGTTTCGTCGTGCCGAAAGAACTTGTAGCCTTGCCGGTCGTGCCTGCGGAGACGACATCGCCTAAACCATCATTGGCATTTCCGTTTCCCGTTGCTAAATTGGCAGTGAACTCTGCCTCACTGCTTTCGGCAAGCCAGACAGACGGGGGTGCCGGATCGTTTGCGTCTGTTTCCCCCGTCCCATGTGTCCAGGTAGCTTTGACCGTAAGCGTAATCGAAGCGTCCGCTTGACTATCATAGCCACTGCTGGTGCCAAATTGCGGAACTGAGAATGAACCGACAGTTGGGGCCGGAATAATCCAGGGACTGTATGTCTTCGGTTCGCCCGTTGCAGGTGGGTGGGTATCATGGGCAGCTCCGCTACCTATGGCGGAGAACAGCCAGTATCCGGCATGGGCGGACGGGGCTAGGGCAAAGAGGCAAAGTGTCACTAGGCTACCGCGACGAAGGAGCGGCAAGACGAAGGAGCGGCAAGACGTAGGAGCGGCAAGACGTAGGAGCGGCAAGACGTAGGAGCGGCAAGACGAAGAGACATGACTTTCTCCCATCAACGCAAATCGAGGTCGCTCGGCGTTCAGCGACAATTCATCATATCACGGATGCAGTGTAATGTCAAGCACTATTTTTCAGAAAGAGAAAAGGGGCGCGGCAGG